>SLLR01000108.1 GCA_007134025.1 Desulfuromonadaceae bacterium
TCTTCGACCAGATCCAGTCCCATGGTTTTCAGTTCGTTTTCCACCAGCTTGGCGGCTTCGCCGCTCCAGCCGAAGGAACCGAAGGACGCTGCCAGCTTGTTCTTCGGCTTGAGACCCTTCAGGTAAGTGAGGAAATCGGCCACCGTGGGAAACAGGCCGTTATTGAGGGTCGGCGAGCCGACCACCAGGGCCTTGGCGTCAAAGGCTTCGGTAACCACATCGCTGCGGTGACAGGTGCGCAGGTGCATGGGTTTGGCAGAGATGCCCTCGGCGGCCATGCCGGCCACAATGGCCTCGGCCATGGCTTCGGTGCTGTGCCACATGGTGTCGTAGACCACCAGGGCTTTGTCCGGCTGGGGTTGCAGCTCGCACCAGCGGACGTAGGCCTCAAAAATTTTGCCCGGATCCTGCCGCCACAGAATGCCGTGGTCCGGGCAGATCATTTCGATGGGCAGGTTGAGATCGCGCACCTTGTTGAGGACTCCCTTGATGAGCGGAGCATAAAGCCAGAGAATGTTGGCGAAATATTTTTTCGCGTAGGGCATGATTGCCTCGCCGATCTCGTCGTCGAAACGCTCCGGTCCGGCATAATGCTGACCGAAGCCGTCACTGGAGAAGAGAATTTTGTCTTCTACCAGATAGCTGAACATGCTGTCCGGCCAGTGAATCATGCGGGTTTCAAAAAACTTGAGAGTGCGTTTGCCAAGGGACAACTCTTCGCCGTCGGCGACAGGGCGGAGGTTGATTTTGGAACCAAAATGGCTGGCAAGGTTTTTCTGGCCCATTTTGGAGCAGTACACCGGGATGTCCTTGCCGATTCTATGCAGTACGCGGGGCAGGGCCCCGGAGTGATCCATTTCCGTATGGTTGCTGACGATGTAGTCGATCTTTGCCGGGTCGATGACCGAGGATATCTTGGCCATCAGCTGATCGAGATAATCGACCTTGACCGTGTCGATCAGCGTTACTTTTTCGTCGATGATCAGGAAGGCGTTGTAGGTGGAGCCATTTTCCGTCGAGTATCCGTGAAAATCACGCACATTCCAATCGGTGGCCCCGACGTCGTAAATGCCTTCGGCAATTTTCAAAGCTTTCATGGTGCTTCCTTTCGCGGGAGTGCGGATAGAGTTCGGCCCCTGCGAGCCGTGGCATGCGCAGGGGCCGAAAGAGCATCATTCCTTGCTGAACTGACTCTTGGGCGCGCCGCAGACCGGGCAGGTCCAGCCGGCGGGAAGATCGGCGAAGGGGGTATCGGCAGCGACACCGTTCTCGGGATCCCCGTTGCTGGGATCATAAACGTAGCCGCAGACCAGACAAACAAAGTTATCCATCTTTTTCCTCCCTGTGTTGTCGTTGAAATAAAATAACCACTAAGCGATTTCAGAATATAAGGTTTCGATAACTATGCAACCTTGATGGCGTCGCAAAAAGTCCGTCCTGCCTCGTTACGGCGTTTTTTCAGGCCCTCGACATACCCTCAGTATGCCTTCGCCGCTGAAAAACACCAAGCCTTGTAGGACGAAATTTTTGCTTAGTCATCTGGTGAATTTTTGCGAAATCATCAACAATCTTTAATGTCTAAAAATTTGTTTTCGGCATCTCGAAGAAGGCCTGGGGGTGTTTGCAGACGGCGCACAACTGAGGGGCCTTGACCACGTCCACCAGGCGGTACCCACAGTTGCGACATTCCCAGTTTGTCGCGTCAGACTTGGCAAAAACACTGCCTTCTTCCACTGTTTTAAGCAACTTCTGATAGCGCTCCTGATGAATTTTTTCGATGGCTGCGATGTTTTCAAACATGATGGCCAGTTGGGGAAAGCCTTCTTCGCGAGCTTCCTTGGCCATTCGGGGGTACATATCGGTCCACTCCTCATGCTCGCCAGCTGCCGCTTGCTTGAGATTTTCCATGGTGTTGCCGATGCCGGACAGGGCTTCAAGGTGAAGCTTGGCGTGGGCTCTTTCCTGGTCGGCGGTTTCCTGGAAAAGGGCGGAAATCTGCTCGTAGCCTTCCTTTTTTGCCACGGAGGCAAAGTAGGTGTACTTGTTGCGCGCCTGAGATTCACCGGCAAAAGCTTCCCAAAGATTTTTTTCGGTTTTGCTGCCTTTAAGTTCTGCCATGATTGTTCCTCCTTGAATAGAAGTTGGTTAAAGGGGCCGGTTTCAGTTGTCGATCCCGCAGGGGGATGTTGCCAATCAGGACTCGTTCTCTTTGCCGATTTTCTGGCAGAGTGGGCAGAGTCCGTTAAAAGTGATTTCATAGTTGTGAACGGTGAAGCCCGAGCTGTTATTTTCGGGCAGCCCGCGCAAGTTGAAGTCTGAATCAAAAAGATCAGCCACTTTGCCGCACTGTTCGCAGACAATATGATGGTGCCTGCCCATATCCGCGTCGAAGCGGGCCTTGGCCTGGGGGCTGCTGATTTTGCTTACCAGTCCCACTCGGACAAAGGTATCCAGAATTCGATACACGGTGGTCCGGGAAAGGCCGCCAACGTCGCTTTTCAACTCGTCGTAAAGCTGGTCGGCCGTAGGATGATCGGAGCGCTGTGCCAGGCAATGGAGCAGGGCCCGTCTCTGGTGGGTCAGGGAAAGCCCGCTGGCACGGCAGCCGGCCTCAAGGCGCCGGAACTTTTCAGAAGATGCTTGCTTAAGGTCACTGTTCATATTTGGAACTATATTTCAGGTGGTACTTTATGTCAACTGGTTTTTTCAGGGTGGTGAAATTTTTCAAGATTGTCGACAGCTGCGGCAGCTCTTTGAATTTCACGGGACCAGAGATCGTGAGCTGCAGGATCGGGGGTGGTTACTGGTCGGCGCAATATTCGATATCACCAAACTCAATGAGGCAATGGGCCGACTGCGGCAGCGTGAGTCGACTGTGCCTCACCAGGTTCGTTGCACCGAACAGATTCAGCTCGCCGGCAAACAGGCCGCGACGCTCACGGATCAGTTGCTGGCGCTGAGCCGGCGTTAGCTGTTGCAACTGGTGGAGATGGATCTCAACGGGATTGTGGCCGCACTCCGAACCATGATGGAGCACCTGACAGGCGGTAATATTGCGCCGAAGATCCTGCCGCATATTTACGAGTTTTTTACCACCAGGCCAAAGGGCAAGGGAACCGTACTGGAACTGGCGACGGCTTACGGAATCGTTGCCCGGTGTGGCGGTTTTGTGATGGCGCAGAGCCACTTTGCAACCGGAACCTGTTTTTTGGATTTTTCTGTCGAGCGTTGGCAACCGAGAGTCTGCCGGGCTATCCATGCGCTGGCTGCAAATCCTTCTCCTTGGCGGGCAACAAAAAAGACCCTCAAAAAGGCTTTACAGTCATAGGAGGTTGTTGTATTCTTCCCAGCCTGCGGAGAGGTGACCGAGAGGCCGAAGGTGCACGATTGGAAATCGTGTGTACCGCAAGGTACCGAGGGTTCGAATCCCTCCCTCTCCGCCAGTATCAAAAAGGCACCGAGGCTTTTTGAGGGATTCGAAGCGGAGCGAGCGCTGACTCGATGTCAGACGAGCAGGCAGGGATGCCTGCGGCAGCGAGCGCAGGGGAGCCTACGCCGAAGCCGCCTTGATGGCGGCGACAGAGTGGGCGAATCCCTCCCTCTCCGCCAGCATATTAGTCGAAGGCCTTTGGCCATTGCCGATAGAAGTGACAGCCGGGTCCCGCGCAACGGACGGTCGTAAACCCCGTCAGGCCCGGGAGGGAGCAGCGGTAGCGGCCTTGGCTGTGTGCCGCGGGGGCGCCTGGCTGTCACTTGTGTCGGCAATCTTTTTTTTGCTCCGGAACATCCTGCCAAAGTATGGAGGCCTCTGAGCCCAATGTCCTATCTGGTTCTGGCTCGCAAGTACCGACCCCAGAGCTTTGAGGATCTGGTCGGCCAGGAACACGTCAGCCGTACCCTCGCCAATGCCATTTCTTCGGGGCGTGTTCATCATGCCTTTCTCTTTACCGGTGCGCGTGGCGTCGGCAAAACCTCTGCGGCGCGGATTTTTGCCAAGGCCCTCAACTGTGAGGAGGGTATGTCGCCGCAACCCTGCCAGAAATGTCCTTCCTGTCTCGAGATTACCGCCGGGCAGGGATTGGATGTCTATGAAATTGACGGCGCTTCCAATACCGGTGTGGATGACATACGGGAGCTGCGCGATACTATCCGTTATCTGCCGTCCCGCTCCCGGTTCAAGATCTTTATCATCGACGAAGTGCATATGCTCTCCATCAACGCCTTCAACGCCCTGTTGAAGACCCTGGAGGAGCCTCCGTCCCACG
Source organism: Desulfuromonadaceae bacterium (assembly GCA_007134025.1). Lineage (GTDB taxonomy): Bacteria > Desulfobacterota > Desulfuromonadia > Desulfuromonadales > Syntrophotaleaceae > SLLR01. The sequence continues at coordinate 4,266 of SLLR01000108.1, forward strand.
CCAAATTCATCTTTGCCACGACTGAACCCCACAAGATTCCCTTAACGATTCTGTCCCGTTGCCAGCGGTTCGATTTTCGCAAGATTGCCCTGCCGGCGCTGATAGGCCGTTTGCGGGAGATTGCCCGCACAGAAGAGGTGGAAATCTCGGATCGGTCCCTGGCGTTGGTGGCCCGACGGGGGGAAGGCAGTATGCGAGACGCCCTCTCCACCTTCGACCAGGTTCTCGCTTTCTGCGGTGAAAAGGTGGCTGACGACGAGGTTCAGGGACTGCTCGGCATGGTGGACCGCCGCTTGTTGCTGGAGGTTGCCGAAGGCATTGTGCGCCGGGACAGTCGCCGGGTGCTGGACGGACTACGGCGGGTTGACGAACTGGGACATTCCTTTCGAAAATTCTGCCAGGAGTTGGTAGAGGTTTTCCGCGGTCTGGTTCTGGTCAAGGCTCTTGAGGACCCGGGTGAACTGCTGGAAGCCACCGCAGATGAACTGGGACAACTGCGACAGTTGGCCGCAGAGGTCAGTCTGGAAGATCTGCAGCGGGCGGTGACCCTATTGGTCAAGACGGAGGCCGAACTGGCCGGTTCTTCTTTCCCCCGCCTGGCCCTGGAGATGGCCCTGTTGCGCCTGACCCATCTGCCGCCGGGAAAGGAAGTCGCGGTTCTGTTGCGCCAGATCGAGGATCTGGGCCGACGTCTCTCGGCTTCGGCTTCCGTTTCTTCGGCTGCGCCAGCTGTTCAGGAACCGGAAGTTCCGGTTCGCCCCGAAGCTCCCCAAGAGCCCGGGCCGATGCTGACGACGGAAACCGCGGCGGCCTATGACGTGAGCCCCCCCGCCGGACAAGGGGCCAGTGTGGTATCCGACCGCTGGCCCGAACTGGTGCGTCACGTGCGCAAGGAAAGCCCGCGTATTGGCAGCATGTTGGAACACGGGTGCTTGGTTGGTTTTGACCTTCCGCGCCTGGAGGTCGGCTTTGCCGCCGGATCCTTTCATCTGGAGCAGATGAAAGATGCCGAAACCCTTCAGGTTTTCCAGAGTCTGGCGGAAGGTTTTTACCGGCAACCGGTCAAGCCGGCCATCCTGGCTGTTGATGGGCGGAGCTCCGATGGGGTGCCGCCTTCCCTGGCGGAGGAGCGTCGATCCCGGGAGACCGGACGCAAACAGCAGTTGGAGCAGGAGGCACGCAGCCATCCCGCAGTCAGGGCCGCCCGGGAGGTTTTGGGCGGTGAAATCATAGAGATCACACCGATCGACAAAGAGGATTCCCGGGAACCGTAAGCGCAGTATATTGCGGCAACCCTCAGGGAAAGCAACCTGCCGTCCGGGGAGCGGGATCGTCGCATCCTTCACATCGGCATGAAGAAGGAGGTTTTATGGCCAAGGGCGTTGGAAATATCATGAAGCAGGCGCAGCAGATGCAGCAGAAAATGGCGCGCATGCAGGAAGAGTTGTCAACCCGCGAGGTGGAAGCTTCCGCCGGCGGCGGTATGGTCACGGCGACGGTCAACGGTGCGCAGCAGTTGGTGGCTTTAAAGCTGGAGCCGAGTGTGGTGGATCCCGAGGATCTTGAAATGCTTCAGGACCTTGTGCTGGCCGCAGTCAACGAAGCGATTCGCAAGAGCCAGGCTCTGGCGCAGGAAGAAATGACCAAGATTACCGGCGGCATGAATATTCCGGGGCTTTTCTGATGCTGCCGCCAGGCCCGCGCCGGCTGAACATTCAGTTGTTTGCCCTTCCGGACCGCAGGACCGGCAGGGCGAATCCCTCAGTCGGAAGGGAACCAAGGGGCACTTTCGTTTTTTTATCTGGAAAAAATAATAGAACGATATTTGAAAAAATATTGAACAGGGTTTGAATCTGATGCTAGATTGGAAGATCCACCCTTCTTTCAGTCGCCTGGTTTTTGAGCTTGGCAAATTGCCGGGAATCGGAAAAAAGACGGCGACCCGATTGGCCCTTTTTATTCTGCGGCAATCGAGCGGGGATGCCGAATCTTTGGCAGCGGCCATTCGCGAGGTGAAGGAACGAACGCGTTTCTGTTCGATCTGCTTTCACTACACGGAGCAGGATCCCTGCCAACTCTGTACGGACCCGGCCCGGGACTCAGAGTATCTCTGCGTGGTGCAGGAGCCGCAGGATCTGCTGGTGGTTGAGCGAAGCCGCTCTTTTCGAGGTCGGTACCATATACTGCATGGAGCGCTTTCACCCCTCGACGGGATCGGCCCCGAGCAGCTCAAGATTGCCGAGCTGATGATCCGCCTGGAGCAGGGTTCGGTACGAGAGGTGTTGCTCGCGACCAACTTCAGTGTCGAAGGGGAGGCGACGGCCCACTATCTGGCCGGCCTTATAAGGCCCCTCGGCATTCGGGTCAGCCGCCTCGCTCACGGCATTCCGCTTGGAAGCGATCTGGAGTATGTGGACGAGGCAACGGTGAATCGTGCCGTGGAAGGCCGCCAGTTTCTGACGGAGTGATGCGCCTGAAGGCGCTCCCCCGAGAGTCTTTTCCAGTAGTTTCTATTTCATAAAAGACACATTGAGGAGGTATGCATGTCACGAAAGATAATCTGTACGGACGGTAACACCGCAGCGGCCCATGTGGCCCATGCCACCAACGAGGTTATCGCCATCTATCCCATCACTCCTTCGTCCAACATGGGGGAGGTCTCCGACCTGAAGAGCGCCGCCGGAGAAACGAATATTTGGGGCACGATACCGGATGTTGTGGAAATGCAGTCCGAGGGCGGTGCCGCCGGCGCGGTTCACGGGGCGCTTCAGGCCGGTGCGCTGACCACCACCTTTACCGCTTCCCAGGGCCTGTTGCTGATGATTCCGAGCATGTACAAGATCGCCGGTGAATTGACGCCGACTGTCTTTCATGTTTCGGCTCGTTCCCTGGCCTGCCAGGCCCTGTCGATTTTCGGCGACCACTCGGATGTTATGTCCTGCCGGGCCACCGGCTGGGCCTTTCTGTCTTCCAACAATGTGCAGGAGGTCATGGACTTCGCTCTGATTGCCCAGGCGGCGACGCTCAGGTCGCGGGTTCCTTTCCTGCACTTTTTTGACGGTTTCCGCACTTCCCATGAGGTGCAGAAAGTCGAAGAGCTGAGCTTTGATGACATGCGGCACATGATCGATGACGATCTGGTCCGCGCTCACCGGGAGCGCGCTCTGTCCCCCGAACGGCCCAAGATTCGCGGCACCTCGCAGAACCCCGATGTCTATTTCCAGGGCCGTGAAACGGTCAACAAGTATTACAACGCCGTGCCGGCTATTGTTCAGGAGGAAATGAACAAGTTTGCCGCTCTCACCGGACGACAGTATAACCTGGTGGATTACGTCGGCGCGCCGGACGCCGATCGGGTCATCGTCATGATGGGTTCGGGTTGTGATACTGCTCACGAACTGGTCGATTATCTGGTGAAGCAGGGCGAGAAAATCGGGCTGCTCAAGATTCGTCTGTTCATGCCGCTGCCGGCCGATGTGCTAGCGGGGGCGCTGCCGTCTACCGTTCGCAAAGTCGCGGTATTGGATCGAACCAAGGAGCCCGGCTCTCTCGGCGAGCCCCTCTACCAATATGTGCGTACCGCTGTTGGTGAGGCCATGAGTGACGACCAGGCGGCCTTCGCTTCCTACCCGACCATTGTCGGCGGCCGTTACGGTCTCGGTTCCAAGGAATTTACTCCGGCCATCGTCAAGGCCGTGTTTGACAACCTGAGCCAGGACAAGCCGAAGAATCACTTTACCGTAGGTATTGATGAGGATGTTACCGGCAGCAGCCTCGCTTACGATGTTTCCTTCAAAGTGCCAAGCAGTGTTTACTCGGCCATGTTCTTCGGTCTCGGCTCCGACGGTACGGTCGGCGCCAACAAGAACTCCATCAAGATTATCGGCGACACCACGGACAACAATGTCCAGGCCTACTTTGTCTACGACTCCAAAAAGGCCGGCACCCTGACGGTCAGCCACCTGCGCTTCGGCAAGGAGACCATCCGTTCGCCCTACCTGATCGATGCCGCCGATTTTGTAGCCTGCCATAACTTCACCTTCCTGGAAAAATACGACATGCTGGGCAAGGCCAAGCAGGGAGCGACCTTCCTGTTGAACAGTCCTTATGACAAGGATGAGGTCTGGGCGTATCTGCCCCGCGAAGTCCAGCAGAAAATCATTGACAAGCAGCTTAAGTTCTACGTTATTGACGGGGTGCACCTCGGCAGTGAAATCGGCCTGGGGGCTCGGATCAACGTCATCATGCAGACGGCTTTTTTCGCCATTTCGCAAATCATCCCCAAGGATCAGGCGATCGCCGAGATTCGTGACGCGATCGTGAAGAGCTACGGCAAGGCCGGCGAGAAAGTGGTGGCCATGAATAACCAGGCCGTCGATGCGGCTCTCGAGCATACGCACCAGGTGATGGTGCCGGCCGCGGCCGACAGTGACATCGCCATGAAGGAGGCCGTCGAGGGGGAAGCGCCGGAATTCGTCAAAAACGTTACCGCCAAAATCATTGCCGGCCTCGGCGACCAGTTGCCGGTATCGGCCATGCCCGACGACGGAACCTTTCCCGTCGGTACCGGTAAATACGAAAAACGCAACATCGCGGTGAATATTCCAGTGTGGGACACGGAACTTTGTGTGCAGTGCGGCATCTGCTCTTTTATCTGCCCTCATGCTACGATCCGCATGAAAATTGTCGAGTCTGAAACGCTGCAGGGCGCCCCGGAGACATTCAAATCCTGCGATGCCCGCGGCAAGGGGATGGAAGGCAAGAAATTCTGCCTGCAGGTGGCCCCGGAGGACTGCACCGGTTGCGGCTCCTGTGTTTACAACTGTCCGGCCAAAAGCAAGGAAGATCCCCAGCACAAAGCGATCAACATGGAGTTCCAGGTGCCGCTGCGGGAGCAGGAGGCGGTCAATTGGGATTTCTTTCTCGAATTGCCCGATACCGATCCGGCCCTGTTTGACCGGTCGACGGTCAAGGGCAGTCAGCTTCTGCCGCCGCTGTTTGAGTTTTCCGGAGCTTGTGTCGGGTGCGGCGAGACGCCTTTTGTCAAGCTGCTCTCCCAACTTTTCGGCGACCGCCTGCTGATGAGCAACGCGACCGGTTGCTCCTCCATCTATGGCGGCAATCTGCCGACCACGCCCTGGACCACGCGCAAGGACGGCCTCGGGCCGACCTGGAGCAATTCCCTGTTTGAGGACAACGCCGAATTTGGTTACGGTATTCGCCTGGGAGTGGACAAGTTCAAGGTTTTCGCCTACGAACTGCTGGAAAAACTGCTGGCCTGCGCTGGCCCCGATTGCGACGAGGCGAAAAAGCTGATGGCCGAAATCAGGGACGGTGATCAGTCGACCCAGGAAGGGATCGAGCAACAGCGTCAGCGGGTCAATCAATTGAAGGCACGTCTGGAAAAATGCTCGAGTCCCGACGCCAAGCAGTTGCTGTCCCTCGCCGACTACCTGGTGGAAAAGTCGGTATGGATGGTTGGCGGCGACGGATGGGCCTACGACATCGGCTACGGTGGCCTGGATCACGTACTGGCTTCGGGGCGCAATGTCAATGCGCTGGTGCTGGATACGGAGGTCTATTCCAATACCGGCGGCCAGGCCAGTAAGTCGACGCCGCTGGCAGCGGTGGCTCAGTTTGCGGCCGGCGGCAAGCGCATGCCGAAAAAGGACCTGGCGCTGATTTCCATGACCTATGGCAACATTTACGTCGCTCAGGTTTCACTGGCCAACCCGGCCCAGGTAGTCAAGGCCTTTATTGAGGCGGAAGCCTACGACGGCCCTTCGCTGATTCTGGCCTACAGCCATTGCATTGCTCACGGCATCGACATGACGGCGGGAGTCGATACCTGTCGCAAGGCCGTCAACTGCGGCCACTGGCCCCTGTTTCGTTACGACCCCCGCTTGGTGGAGCAAGGCAGGAACCCGCTGCAAATGGACAGCAAGGCACCGACTATTGCCTTTGAAGAGTACGCCTACGGGGAAAATCGCTACCGGGTGTTGAAAAAGGTCAAGCCGGAAGAGGCCGGGGCGCTTATGCTACAGGCGACCCGGGACGCCAAGCGTCGCTACGATATCTACAAAAAGCTGTCCGAACTGCCTGCTGACTGCGGGGACGATAAGTAATTAATGCTGTTGAATCATCAAAAAGCCCCCGCGGACAGGTCCAAGGGGGCTTTTTGATTGTAGAGAATCTTTTATTAAAAAAACAAAAGTCCTTGCTGGATCAGGATGGAAAATGCTATATAGTCCGTTGCGACAAAATTCTACAGGAGTTTGAGTATGTTCGGTTCACAGTCCTCTTTGGTGATGTACGACGAAGAGTATCAGCAGATTGTCGATCTTGCGGAAAAGCTGTTGCGGGAAGCCAATTCCAAGGCGGTCTTTCTTGTCGACCGCAACGGGCAATTGATGGCCGCAACGGGCGAGACCGAACATCTCGACACGACCAGCCTCGCTTCCCTCACTGCCGGCAATATTGCGGCTACCGGTGGCCTGGCCAAGCTCATCGGCGAAAAGGAATTCTCGATTTTGTTCCATGAAGGAGAAAAGGATAATATCCATATCTCCATTGTGGCCGACCGGGTCATCCTGGTCGTCATTTTCGATCACCGCAGCTCTCTCGGGCTGGTTCGACTGAGGGTCAAGAAAGCCAGCGACGCTCTTGGCAACGTTTTTGAGGAACTTGCAAGAAAATCATCGACGGTCGGTACCCGTGGTGGACCGCAAAATCCCTTTGCCGAAATTACCGACGACGATATCGACAATCTTTTCCGCTGACAGGTGGCACCATGTCCTTCATCAACTACGCCTCCCGTGAAATCAACTGCAAGATCGTGTATTACGGTCCCGGGCTTTGCGGAAAAACCACCAACCTGCAAACCATATACGGTCGGACGGCACCCGAAGCCAGGGGCAAAATGATTTCTCTGGCAACGGAAACTGAAAGAACTCTGTTTTTTGACTTTCTGCCTCTGGCCCTCGGCGACATTCGCGGTTTTAAAACACGCTTTCACCTCTATACGGTCCCCGGTCAGGTGTTTTATGACGCGTCCCGCAAACTGATTCTCAAAGGTGTTGACGGGGTGGTTTTCGTCGCCGACTGTCAGGAAGAGCGTCTCGACGCTAATATCGAGAGCATGGAAAACCTCAAGGACAACCTTGAGGAACATGGCTACCAGCTGGAGAATATGCCCTTTGTCATTCAGTACAACAAAGTGGATTTGCCGAACCTGTCGCCCATTGAGGAGTTGCAATCCTTTCTCAACCCGCGCTCGGTTCCTGAATTCAAGGCCTGCGCGCTGACCGGAGAGGGGGTTTTTGAAACCCTCAAGGCGGTGGCCAAGCTTATTCTTGTTGAACTTAAAAAAGGGGCCGGCTGACAGGCTTTTGCCGTTTTTTCACGATGTCCCGGTTGACTGGATTTCAAACAGAAGGGCCGCTCTGTCAGCAGAGCGGCCCTTCTGTTTTTTTTTTTGCTATGCAGCGCAGGAGCATTTACCAGCTTCGCCGCGGGCCCGTGTCGAGATGAACGAAGTTGGAGCGGGGATAGTACCCAACGCCGCCGGCGCCCAGATCGAGCGCCGCCCGGCGTAGCTGGGCGATTTTGACCTTGGGCAGGCGAATGTCGACGGCCTGGCCGGTCAAATGAAAGCTTGTGGTGGCCACGGCCCTTCCCGCCTGCTGCAGTTTGCGGTTGGTGGCCGGCGAGCGATAGCCGGAAATGATGTGATAAGGATCCCGGTTGCCAAGACGCCGGTTGAGGCGGTGCAACTGGTCGAGAAGCAGGGTATCGATGGTCTCGATCTTGCCGTTACGGTGGTCCCGCAACAGGAAGTTGATCCGTTCCAGGCCCTCCGGGCGGTACTGACCGTCAGCCCAGTAAACTACCGAAGAAAGGCTTTCTCCGGTGTGGGTATTGAAGAGGGAAATGCTGCGTTCACTTTTGCCGGTTTCCATCGTTCTGGCCAAAGACGGGAGGGGCAGGGCCAGGCAGGTCAGGCAGAGAAGACCCTGCTTGATAAAAGTGCGACGACTGGAATCGGGCCTGTCGATGAGGTTACGAGGAGAGCCTTTTGGGGTCATAAGGAAACAGTGATCCTTTCAGGAAAATGACAGGGAGTCCTGTTAGTCACTTGATCAGCAATCATCGTGCCAGAAGCATCGGGTTACAGGAGGATGGTAAAAATTTGTAGCGTCGCCCATTTTAGGGGAAGATGCGCGCTGATGCAAATGTCTTGTCTTGAATGACGATTGTACATGGCGATGGTAACGGCAAGGCTCAAATGAACTGCAGGTTCCGCAGAGGGTGCCTGCCCCGGGCGGCGGCAGGTGCTGAATTGCAGAAAAAGGGCGCAGCCGGGGAAAAGGTTACGCCCTTTTTTGACAGCTTTTCAAGGCCGTCTGCGACTCCGGTTATTCGCCAAGATAGGTGTAGGAGACCAGTGCCTTGTCCAGCAGGGCCAGAAAGTGGCTGGTTTCCTCAAAGCTGATCTTGCGTGAAGCGACCCCCTTTTCGAGGGTGTCGCGAACATGCTTGAGAATTTCCGGTCCCTTGTACTGGACATATTTGAGGCTTTCCCAAGTGGCGTCGCCGCTGATGACCGTGTCGATCTTGTAATTGGTCTTGCGGTTGAAGGTCACATGGACGGCATTGGTGTCGCCGAACAGATTGTGCAGGTCGCCCAAAATTTCCTGATAGGCGCCGATCAGAAAGAAGCCGATATAGTAGTCCTCGTCGGTCTCGATCTTGTGAATGGGCAGATATTCTGTGCGCCCCTGCTCGCCGACAAAGTGGGTAATTTCTCCATCGGAATCGCAGGTAATGTCGGCGATGGAGGCCAGGACCTCCGGTTTCTGGTTGAGACGCTGAATCGGCATGATGGGAAACAGCTGATCAATGGCCCAGGAGTCGGGCAACGACTGAAACAGGGAAAAGTTGGCAAAATAGGTCTGGCGCAGAATCTGCTGAAAATCCTGCAGTTCGTCAGGCACCGTTTTGAGCCGCTCCACAATGCTGCTGATACGAATGAAGATCTTGCTGCAGAGCCATTCGGCCAGCGCCCGGTCATGGAGGTTAAGATAGCCGAGATTGAACAGGCTCACGGCCTCCTGAATCAGTTGCACCGTATCGTGATAATCCACCCGCAGGGAATGGCGGTCCAGGCTCTGGTAGATGTCCAGGAGTTTCTTGACGGTGGGGGACAGCTCTTCGGCGTTTTCGATGATTTTGTCGAAATCGGGCAGGGCGTTCTGGGTGTTGGTGTTGAGAATGTTGGTGACCAGCACCGAGTAGTGAGCGACCGTGGCCCGCCCCGATTCGGAGATAAGTTTGGGGCACTCGACTCCGGCGTCGTCGCAGATATTCTTTACCTGGTAGACCACGTCGTTGGCGTATTCATCGATGGTGTAGTTGGCGCTGGAAAAATCACTCGACTTGGATCCGTCGTAATCTACGCCCATACCGCCGCCGATATCGAGATATTCCAGATTGACCCCCATCTTGCGCATTTCCACATAGATTCTGGTGCCTTCGATCAGGGCGTTCTTGATTTTGTCAATCTTGGTAATCTGGCTACCGATATGAAAATGCAGCAGTTTGACCATGTTCAGCAACTGGTGATCCCTGAGAATTTCAACAGCAGCCAGCAACTCGGAGATTTTCAAACCGAACTTGGCGTCGTCACCGCCGGAAGTCGCCCATTTTCCGGTGCCGCGAGAAGACAGCTTGACCCGAATGCCCAGTTTGGGAACGATGCCGGCCTTCTGCGACAGAGCGATGATCTTTTCCAGTTCAAAAAGCTTTTCGACCACGATGGTGATGTCATAGCCGATGCGTGTGGCATACAGCACCATTTCAATGAAATCGTTGTCTTTGTAGCCGTTGCAGATAATCGGCAGGTTCTCCCCGGTGGCAAAGGAAATGGCGGCGACCAGTTCGGGTTTGGAGCCGACCTCCAGCCCCATGTGGTGTTTTTTGCCGAAATGGGCGATGGCTTCGACCACCTGCCGTTGCTGGTTGACCTTGATGGGAAAGAAGGTCTGGTAGCTTGCCGGGTAGTCGTATTCGGCAATGGCGCTTTTGAAGGCCCGGTTGATGGCGCCAATGCGTCCCTGTAGTACATCCATAAAGCGCAACAGGATCGGTGGCTGAATATTGCGCTTGATGAGATCGTCAACCAGAGAGCGCAGATCAATGGAATATTTGGAACTCGGCGAGGGATGAACGCAGACGTTGCCCTTTTTGTTGATGGAGAAGAAATCGTCTCCCCAGTTGGGCAGATTGTAAATTCTGGCGGAGTCTCTGGTTGACCAGCGTTTCATAAGCGTCATCCGATGGGTAAAAAAGTTGTTAAACAACGGCCGGTGGCCGCACTTAATCTGAGCAAACGGTTCCAGATTTGGGTGATAGCCGCAGCAGGAACCAGAGGATTTTCAATGACCGTCTCTGTCAACGGCTAAAAATCGAAGACCGTGACCGATATCAGGCCAGTCGGCATCTGTAGTCCGAATAGTCGAAGCGGCGCAACACTTCAAGGCTACCGGTTCGCGGTTCGAATGTACAGATGTGCGGGTGCTGAATTCCATTGAAGGTTGTGGTTTTGACCATGGTGTAGTGGGCCATGTCGAGAAAAGCCAGCCGATCCCCCGCTGTCAGCGGTTTCGTAAAAGACCAGTCACCGATAATATCACCAGCCAGGCAGGACGGTCCGCCGAGCCGGTAGGTGAAAGCCTTCTCGTCAGGATCGAACCCGTCGAAGATTCCGGGGCGGTAAGGCATTTCCAGCACGTCGGGCATGTGGCAGGTGGCCGAAACGTCGAGGATGGCGGTGTCGAACTGGTTGTGCGTCACATCCAATACTTCGCCGATCAACAGCCCGGTGCCGATGGCGATGGCCTCCCCTGGCTCGAGATAGACTTGCACATCGTATTTGTCCCGGAAATAACGAATCAGTTCCACCAGTCCGTCGATATCGTAGCCTTCCCGGGTGATGTGATGGCCGCCGCCGAGATTCAGCCACTTCATGTGCGGTAGGAACTGGCCGAATTTCTCTTCGACAACCTGTGCAGTACGGGCCAGAGGCTCGAACAGGTGTTCGCACAGGGTATGAAAATGCAGCCCTTCGACGCCCTTTAGCGAGCGACCATCAAATTCTTCCCGACGGATGCCCAGTCGCGATCCGGGCGCGCAGGGATCATACAGGGGGGTGTGTCCCTCCGAGTGTTGCGGGTTGATGCGCAAGCCCACGGACACCCGCCCGCTTTGCTTCTCCCACAGCGGTCGAAACCGCTCCAACTGGGCAAAGGAGTTGAATACCAGGTGGTTGGAGATTTTCAGCAGCTCGACCACGTCGCTTTCCTTGAACGCCGCCGCAAAGCTATGCACCTCGCGGCCGAATTCCTCACGACCGAGACGCGCCTCCCAGGGAGAACTGGCGCAGACCCCCTGCAGTGTCTCGCGGATCAACGGAAAGACCTTCCACAGGGCAAAGGCCTTGAGGGCCAGCAGGATTTTGGCGCCGCTACGCTGCTGAACCTGGTCGAGAATCGCCAGGTTGTGGCGCAGCCGGCCGAGATCCACCACGTAGGAGGGGGACGGGGCGAGCTCGAGTATTTTCGGGATATCGATACCGGTCATCTGTTGTGCCTTTAAACGCATACTAAACCGCGGGGTTGCGCCCCCGCACGACGCCTTACTCTTTTGATGCGCGTCAAAAGAGTAAGCAGAAAAGCGCGCCCCGGCTCCTTGCCCGCCTGCGGCGGGTTCCCTGCGCGGAACGATCGTCGGGCGGGCGGAAAAAAACTCGCTCGCTTCGCTCCCTCAAACAGTTTTTCCGCCTTATCGCCCGTCAATCGCCCCGCTCCGGCTGCGTCACAGGGGAGTTGACGGCAACGGCAAGGCAAAAGCTAAAATCTCCCAGGTCCCAGGTCCCAGGTCCCAGGTCCCAGGTCCCAGGTCCCAGGTCCCAGGTCCCAGGTCCCAGGTCCCAGGTCCCAGGTCCCA
>SLLR01000061.1 GCA_007134025.1 Desulfuromonadaceae bacterium
GGCGGCGACGGCCCTTTCGGGCGGGAATTGTGGCGTACCGACGGTACGGCCCTGGGCACGGAGTTGGTCAAGGATATTCACCCCGGCCCGGGTTCATCCCGCCCCATGAGTCTTTTCCTGTACGACGACATTCTGTTGTTTTCAGCCAACGACGGATCTTCGGGGTTTGAACTGTGGCGTAGCGACGGAACCGCAGAAGGTACCTGGAAGGTCAGGGACATTTACCCCGGACCGGGGAGTTCCTATCCGCTGTTCATTGTTCGCTGTGGCGATCGCGCCTTGTTCTCTGCTGACGATGGCGCGCACGGCAAGGAGCTGTGGGTGACGGACGGTACCACCGAAGGCACGGTCATGGTCAAGGACATTCATCCCGGTTGGCAAGGCTCGCGGCCCTATTATCTGACCCGGATCGGCGATCAGGTATTCTTTTCTGCCGACGACGGGTTGCATGGTCGGGAACTCTGGATGAGTGATGGAACGCCAGGCGGCACCCGGATGGTCAAGGACATCAATCGGGGCCGGGGCGGATCTTCCCTTTCACATTTTTCCGCGGTCAACGGCCTGCTGTTCTTTCGGGCCAACGACGGTCTTCATGGTCGGGAGCTGTGGGTCAGCGACGGAACCGCTGAGGGCACCCGCATGGTCAAGGATATCAACCCGGGATCGTCGCCGTCGGGCTGAGAACAGGACGGAATTGGCAGCTGCGCCGTGGTTCTAAACAAGCGTGAAGACGGCCATCTGGCTGGGGCTTCCCAGGTCGGGGTCGGCAGGGCCGATGTCGGTAAAGATCGCCCGATAACCGTTGCGGGCCGCCGCACCGCAAGCCCATTTGCGAAATTTGAAACGACTCCACTCAAAACGGTGATCGGCGTGGCGCAGGACTCCCGGCGCCAGACCGTAAAGGGGGTTGTAGTCGGCGTTGGGGGTGGTGACAACGAGGATTTTGGGGCGGAAGTCGCAAAGGATGCTTTTTTCGACGACGGAGAGGCGGCCGGGCTCGATGTGCTCGATGGTTTCCAGCAGTACTGCTCCCTGATACTCGGCAAAGTCAGACAGGGAGCAGGTGAAGGAAGCCAGCTGCAGGGCCAGGCGGCGATTCTCGCCAAGATGACCGGCGGCGGAAAGTAGCTGGTGCGCCGCCGAAAGGGCTTTCGGGGCGATGTCGATGCCGGTGATGCGGTTGAACAGTGGTTCCCGGGCCAGTCGAAGCAGCAGTTCTCCTCCACCACAGCCGAGGTCGAGAACGGTTTTTACGCCACCCTGGAGCAGCGCACGAACCACGCTCTCCAGTCGTTGTTCATGCAGGGAAGTGGCCGTTTCGTCCCGCAGGTCGTCGTAGCGTTTCATCGAAAAAAATCCCCTTGGACCTGACGGCTGTGCTGCTGCCGGAGCGAAAATAAAAACAGGGACCAGCTGGCTGGCTGGTCCCTGTTGGTACGCTTGGTAGCGGGGGCAGGATTTGAACCTGCGACCTTCGGGTTATGAGCCCGACGAGCTACCGAACTGCTCCACCCCGCGTCACTGAGGTGTGAAGATAAGGGATAGCCGCGGGATTGTCAACCCCTTGGCGGAAAAAATATGACAAAGGCCGGCAGCCCCACGATCTCAAGCGGTTCGATGGAAAGCTTGCTGGCGGGACCGGAGCCTGCTACAATTCCAAACATCTTATCCGCTGGAGCTTTGCTTGGCTGAGAAACCCGCAAAACCCGCCTATAACGCCCTCTGTGCCCGGTGTGTGCGGTCCTGCCGCCAGCCTGCAGGCAGTCTGCTGATCGAGTGTCCCCGTTATCTTCCCCGTCCCTTTCCCATCGAGACCCACCGCTTCGATCAACTTGATCTGTTCGGCAAATCGGGAAAATAGCCGGCCGCCCGCGCTCGGTTTCGGGCAGCTGCGGTCGATGTGATCAGGCGATGGCCTTGATCAGGTGAAGGTATTTGATGAAGTTTGCGTCCACCGTCTGGCCGATCTCGTCTACCACGTTGCCGGGAACGGCCGAATCAAGGGACAGGATGACCATGGCCTCGCCCTGCTTCTGTTTACGCCCCAGGTTCATGGCGGCGATGTTGATCTCGTGCTCGCCCATGACCTGGCCGATTTTGCCGATCATGCCGGGACGATCCTCGTAGGTGATCAGCAGCATGTGCTCTTCGGGGGCGAAATCGACCCGGTAGTCCCGCAACTGGACGATGCGGGGCTGGCCCTCGAAATGGGTGCCGGTGATGGATCGGCGGACGTTGGCGCCCTCGATGGTAATCGATATGGTGCTGGAAAAGGTTTCCGCGTTGCCGCTCTGCTCCACCGCCACGGCGATGCCCATGTCTTCGGCGATGAGAGAGGCGTTCACCATGTTGACGTCCTGCTCGACCTTGTTGTTGAGCAGCGCTGCCAGGCCGCAGACGGTGAGGGGGTTGCAGTCGCAGTTGGCCACCTGTCCCTGATAACTGAAGGTCACCTTGTTAAGGTTGGTGTCGGCCAGTTGGGCGACGAATTCGGCCATGATGTTGACCAGGTTGAGGAAAGGCCGCATCCGGTCCATTTCAGCGCTGTCAAAGCGGGGGATGTTGGCGGCGTAGGTCAAAGGCTGTTCGTTGATATAAAGGACGATGTCCCTGCACACGTCGATGGACACGTTGATCTGGGCTTCCACGCTGGAAGCCGCCAGATGGGGGATGGACAGAACCCGTTCATGGCCTATGAGTTGCTTGACTTTGTCGGTCCGAGGGGGTTCCTCGCTCCAGACATCGATACCGGCGCCAGCGACCTTGCCGCTCTGCAGGGCCTCAAGCAGGGCGGCTTCGTCGATGACGCCGCCGCGTGCAGTGTTGAACAGCATCACGCCGTCCTTCATCTGGGTCAGGCGCTCGGCGTTGATGAGGTTGCGGGTGCCGTCCGTGAGGGGTACGTGGACGGTGATGAAGTCGGCGCTTCGGACCAGTTCATCGAGGGAAACCAGGCGCACACCGAGGTCATCAGCACGTTTTTCCGAGATATAGGGGTCGCATCCGATCACCTCGCAGCCAAAGGCCTTGAGGCGGGTGGCGACACCGCCGCCGATCTTGCTCAGGCCGATGACTCCGGCGACCTTGTCCTTCAGTTCGCTGGCTTTGAAAGCGTTGCGATCCCATGCTCCGTCCTTGAGGCTGGCGTCGGCGGGAATCAGCTTACGGCAGCAACCGAGGATCAGCGCCATGGTGTGCTCAATGACACTATTGACGTTGCCAAAAGGCGCGTTGCAGACGATGATGCCTCGCTCGCTGGCCGCCTTGACGTCCACATTGTCGAGACCAACGCCGGCCCGGGCGACCAGTTTGAGTTTTTTGCCGGCTTCGAGCAGTTCGCGGTCGGCCTTGGTGGCGCTGCGAATGATCAGCCCCTCGTAGTTGCCAATCGCGCCAAGCAATTCTTCCCGACTCATACCGAGGCGGACGTCGAGTTCGGCCCGGGGTTCTTTTTCAAGGATCAGCAGACCTTCTTTTGCCAGTTTTTCGGTTACCAGAATTTTCATGTCGTCTTCCTTCAAAGAGAAAATTCATGCGCGGCGGCAAGGCCGAAGGCGTGGGGTCCGCGAAGGTCGTGCAGGTGCGGAAAGAGCCTTTCGGTAACGGGGACTTAAGTCCCCGGCCCGGGCATGAAAAGATAGGGGCAAGGCGGGTTGAACGGGGGCCATCATATATAAAACCAGGGGCTTTGGCCAGTAAATTTCAACGCGACGAGATCCTGTTGCCTGATGGCGGGGAGAGATTTTTTCAGGGGCAATCCGCTCCGTTTTTAGCCGCCTGCAGCCAGTTGGCCGGCCAGTGCTTCGGCCAGCCTGAGGTAACCTGCGGCATTGGGGTGAACGGTATCGCTCCTCAGCTCGCCCTGCGAGAGAATCTTTGGCAGGCTTGTGTCATAGGGAATACGGTAGTGCTCCGCCAGTTCCCTGTAGAAGGGGGGTGGCCTCAGCCTGAGCCCCGGGTGGGGAACCCCCAGCAGCAGGACTTGCGCTCCGCTGTCCCGAATCATTTCAATCATGATGGCCAGATTGGTAGCAGTTTGGGCCGGATCGTGCCGGCGAAGCAGGTCGTTGCCGCCGTGGCACAGCATCACCAGCGCCGGCTGGTGGCGTTCGAGCAGGGCGGGCAGGCGGGCCAGGCCCTCGCCGCTGAGTTCGCCGGGTTGTCCGGCGTTGATGACGGGGTGACCGGTGAGTCGTTGCAAAACCGCCGGATAGCTGTCTGTGCCGGCGGCACCGGTTCCCGCGGTAAGGCTGTCGCCAAAAGCCAGAATCAACGCATTGGGCGCCAGTGGAGCGAGATGCGGTGCGCGCTCCCGACAGGAGGAACAGAATGCTCCCGCTACAAGACAAAGAGTCAGGAGCAGGGCAGCACCCCAAAGCGGTCTGAACATGGCGTCTCCGTAACGGCAAAGGAATGAGGTCTGTTTCACTGTCGATCAATCGGCCCGTTCTGTCAAGGCAGGGCAGCGTTGACCGGACGCAGTTGCATCATCTTCGAGCTTTGTTGCCGGGCCATGGGGATTAGTTCTTTTCCCGCTGCCGGTCTTTTGCCATAATCGGCAGCAATCTGCTGATTTCAATCACCGAAAGGACTTTTGCGGCTTTTCGAGAAATGGAAGGACGAACGATTTTATGGTGTTGCTCAATCTGCGCGATATTCAACTCGCCTTTGGTGGCCCGCCGTTGCTTGACGGCGTCAATCTGCAGGTCAGACGGGGCGAACGGATCTGTCTGCTGGGTCGCAACGGCGCGGGAAAATCCACGCTGCTGGGACTAGTGGCGGGGGAATTGGTCGCCGACGGGGGGACCGTGGAGCGGCGCCAAGGCCTCAAGGTCTCCTGTCTGCCCCAGCAAATGCCGCCGGAAATGGGCGGCACGGTGCTGGAGGTGGTGCTGGCCGGTCTCGGACCGGCCGGGGAACGGATAACTCGGGCCCAGCAGTTGAGCCGCCTTGCCGAAACCACCGGCAATGACGCTGTTCTGGCCGAATTGCTGGAATTGCAACAGCAGATCGAAGAAGCAGGAGGCTGGCAGCCAATGCAGGTGGTGGAGCAGGTGTTGACCCGCCTCAAGCTGGAAGCGGAGGCTGTGGTCGACAGCCTTTCGGGGGGCGTCATGCGGCGGGTGCTGCTGGCTCGGGCGCTGGTCGGAGAACCGGACGTGCTGTTGCTGGATGAACCGACCAACCATCTGGATATCGAGTCCATTCAATGGCTTGAGGACTATCTGCTGCGCAGCCACCTGACCCTGCTTTTTGTCACTCACGACCGGGCTTTTTTGCGGGCTCTGGCCACTCGCATTGTCGAACTGGAGCGTGGTTCTCTGTTCGATTTTGCCTGTGATTACGAGACTTTTTTGCTGCGTCGCGAGGAACAGCAGCAGGCCGAGGAAAAAGCCTGGGCCCGTTTTGATCGCAAGCTGGCCGAAGAGGAGGTCTGGATTCGCCAGGGCATCAAGGCTCGGCGAACCCGCAACGAAGGCCGGGTGCGGGCTTTACAGCAGATGCGGGAAGAGCATCGTCAGCGGCGCACTCGCGCCGGAACGGCCCGCCTGCAGCTGGAGGAGGCCCGTCGCAGCGGCCGGGTGGTGATCGAGGCCGAGGGACTGGGTTTCGGCTTTGGCGAGCAGACGGTGATACGGGATTTTTCTACGACTGTGCTGCGGGGTGACCGGGTCGGGATTATCGGACCCAACGGGGCCGGCAAGACCACCCTGCTGAAGCTGCTGCTGGGCCGACTGACGCCCCGGGAGGGCCGGGTGAAACTCGGAACCCGATTGGAAATTGTCTACTTCGACCAGTTTCGAGAGCAGCTCGACCCCGCTCTGACCGTGCAGCAGAATCTCTCCGGGGATCAGGACACGGTCATTGTCGGCGACCGCCAGCGGCATGTCTATGGCTATCTTCAGGATTTTCTGTTTACTCCCGACCGAGCCCGCAGTCCGGTACGGATCCTTTCAGGGGGCGAGCGCAACCGATTGTTGCTGGCCAAGCTGTTTACCCGCCCGGCCAACCTGCTGGTGCTGGACGAACCGACCAACGATCTCGATCTGGAGACCCTGGACCTTCTCGAAGAGCGGCTGGCCGATTATCAGGGGACCCTGTTCCTGGTCAGTCACGACCGGGAATTTATCAACCGGGTGGTGACCAGCAGCCTGGTTTTTGAAGGAGACGGGCGGGTCGCCGGGTATGTTGGCGGATATGATGACTGGTTGAGCCAGCGGCCCGTCGCCCCTGCGGATTCGCCCACGAGTCGCGACAACTCTTCGGCCGAGGACCGCTCCAGACCTTCTCGGGAACGACCGCGCAAGCTGACCTTCAAGGAGCGTCAGGAAATCGAAGGTCTGCCTCGACGCATTGATGGGCTGGAAGCGGAAATCGCGACTCTGCACCAGCAGTTGGCCGATCCGGATCTGTATCGTCATCGGGGACAGCAGGTGGCCGGAATGCAGCAACGACTGGCCGCCGTCGAAGAGGAACTGGAGCGGACTTTTGCCCGCTGGGAAGAGTTGGACGGACTTGAGACCCTCTGAAAAAGCTTCCCGGTGCCAACCCTGGTTCCGCGGTTGACGGGTGGCCCGGAAAGCCCGATGCTCCGACAAAAACGGCCCAGCACCGGGCGCCAGGGCACCTTCCGCATAATGCTGAAAAGGATTTGCCATGACTATCGACATCACCACTCCGGCTTTGCTGTTTCCCGCCATCTCTCTGCTGTTGCTGGCCTACACCAACCGCTTCCTTGCGTTGGCTCAGGTTATTCGCGCCCTGGCCGGTCGACTTGCCGAGAGCGACGATCTCGATCTGCGGCGGCAGGTCAACAACCTGCGCCTGCGGGTAAGGCTCATCAAATACATGCAAGGGGCCGGCATTATCAGCATTCTGCTCTGCATGGTTTCCATGGTATGCCTGTTCGTCGATCAGGAGTACTTGGCGCGGGTCGCTTTTGTGGTCAGTCTGGCTCTGATGATCTTTTCCCTGGGCATCTCTTTCTGGGAAACCCTGCTTTCCGGGGAAGCCCTCAAGTACGAATTGCGACGCTGTGAACGTCTTCGCCACCAGACGGAAAGGGAAACACCGTCTTCGTCCAGCCCGCTGCTTCCCTGACAGGGCCGGAATGTTTTGCCCTTGACATTCTGGACGACCGGTCCAATTCTGACCGGAAGGCTGGCAGAGAATCCCCAACAGGAGACCTCTCATGACCGACAGCGTACCTTCACTGGACCGGTTCAGCGGCAGCAGCCGCTATGTGCTGGATGAGGAACTGGGCCGAATCGTCAATGTATCCATAGTCCTGCAAATGCCTTTGCTGCTTAAAGGCGAACCGGGCACCGGCAAGACCATGCTCGCCCACGCCATTGCCGAACGTATGGCCATGCCGTTGCTGGTTCTCAATGTCAAATCCAGCATGAAGCTGGTCGAGGCTCTTTATCAATACGATACCCTGACCCGGCTCAACGACAGCCGATTCGGTGATTCGCAGCGGGATGTGAGCAACATTCGGGACTATATCCGCATGGGCAAGATCGGCCAGGCGTTCACCGCCGACCGGCGGGTGGTGCTGCTCATTGACGAAATCGACAAGGCTGACACGGATTTTCAGGACGATATGCTTGATGTTCTTGATCAGATGCAGTTCGACATCCTGGAAATCGATGAAACCGTCACCGCCCGTCACCGCCCGGTCATCATCATTACCTCCAACGCCAAGAAAGATCTGTCGGACCCGTTCCTGGGCCGCTGTAATTTTCACCATATTGCCTTTCCGCAACCGGACATGATGCGGCGTATCATTGCTCTGCATTTCCCCCGGATCGCCGAAGACTTGAGTGAGGCCTGCCTGGAGGCTTTTTACCGGCTGCGGGAGCTTGAGGGGGTGGAAAAAAAACCGGCCACCCGCGAGTTTCTCAACTGGCTGCGGGCACTGCAGGCGGATCCCGATTTTCATAGGGACGCGCTGCAGCGGGGATCGATTCCCTACAGGGGGCTTCTGTTTAAAAAGAGTTCCGACCTGGAGCGGGCTTTGGCGGTGTCGAAGGATGGGCCGCCGGCGGTCGTTTAAGGCCCTGACCGAATCGGAGAATTGCATGTTTGTGCCGTTTTTCTACGCATTGAGGGACGCAGGGCTATCAGTCACACCCACTGCTTTTCTGCGGTTGCAGCGGGTGCTGACCATGGGCCTGATCGCCTCGCTGGAAGACTTTTATACCATTGCCCGTTCCCTTTTGATTAAGAGCGAGCGGGATTTCGACCTTTACGATCAGGTATTCGCGAGTTGCTTTGAGGGGCTGGAGTTGCCCCCGGATCAAGAGCCGGACCTGGCTGCCGGGATCCGCCAATTGCTCGAGGAGTGGCTGCGCGACCCGCAAGACCTGGCTGAGGCCCTGGGCCTGGATCCCGGACAGATGGACCGACTTTCTCTGCAAGAGCTGGAACAGTATTTTCAGGATCGGCTGCGGGATCAGAAGGAAGCTCATCACCAGGGACGCAAGTGGATCGGCACCGGGGGCATCTCTCCCGTCGGCCATTCGGGCCGCAATCCCGCCGGCATGCGGGTCGGCGGGGCGTCTCGAGGCCGCACCGCGGTGAAGGTGGCCATGGAGCGCCGCTATCGGGAGTACGGCCGGGATGCGCCTCTGCGCCGGGCCGATTTTGGCGAAGCGTTGAAGCGGCTTCGGCTCCTGCGACCGGTCGGCCCCTGTGATCAGCTCAGCATGGAAAAAACTTTACGGGCCACCATGGACAATGGCGGTGCGATCGAAATCGTTTTCGAACGGCGCCTGGCAAACCGGCTCAAGGTGCTGTTGTTGATCGACAACGGCGGCTGGTCCATGGATACCTACGTCGAGACGGTAGAGCACCTGTTTCAGGAGGCTCGCAGCCATTTTCGCGAACTGGAAATCGGTTATTTCCACAACACCCTTTACCGGCGGGTGTGGCGGGATCCCCAGAGGAGCCGGCTGCCGGTCCCGGTGGAGGACCTGCTGGCCGGTGATCCGGAAACGCGGCTGATTGTAGTGGGTGACGCCAGCATGGCACCGGAGGAACTGCTCGGCACCGGCGGCAAGTTGCAGCGACGGCAGCTGCTGGATCGGCCGAGCATCGAGAGCTTCAGGTCTCTCGCCCGAACCTTTCACCACGGGGTCTGGCTCAATCCTGTGGCCCGCTCCCTGTGGCCGCAGAGTCAGACCATCGGCCTGCTGGCGGAAATTTTTCCCATGTATGAACTGACCTTGTGCGGTCTGGAAAAGGCCGTCGTCCACCTGACCGCCCGCCACTGATCCGCTGGTTTCGCCCCCTCGGTGTTCGTGGAAGGAAGCCGTTGGCCAATCAGCAGCAGCAGAAAAGGAAAGACTCAAAGGATGATCAGCGAATCCTGACTGCCGTAATCGTTGGGGATGTAGCCGTCCGCCTGGTCGTCGTTGTGCCAGTGGATGCCGTCCAGCAGGTAACGGAATCGGTAGGACTGCTCGGCAGGCAGGCACAGGGTGAGGCTGAACCCGCCCTTTTTCAGGGGTTTCATTGCTTTGGCCTGTTTTTGCCAATCGGTAAAATCGCCGCACAGCAGAGCGGTTTCGCCACCGGTTTCCGGTGGCAGGTTGAAGGTGACACGACAGCTTTTTCCGGTTTTGGAATAGTTTTTTTTCAGCACGACGCCCTCCTCAAAAAGGTTGCGGGAGCAGACTTTGCGGATCCAGGCGGGCTCCCTTCCCGCGAACCGGTACCAGATTTCAATACTAGCAGATCCACAGAACTTTGCCCGCAGATTCTCGTTGTTTCCCTGTCGGTCAATGATTGCAAGGCCTATTGTTCAGGCTGGGCAGATTGTTACTCAGCCTTTTTTAAAAAACAGATAAAAGGCCAACCCCAGCAGAACCAGGGCAAAGATTTTTTTGAAGCTGTCCGTGGAGACATGTGCAAGCAGCCGGGCTCCGATCTGAGCTCCGGCGATGCCGCCGAGTCCGAGCAGGATGCCGGTGCGATAATCGACGTTGGCCAGTTTGTTGTGCGCCAGCAGGGCCGAGGCGGCAATGACCAGAATGGCCAGGAAAGAGGTGCCGACCGCCTTCTGAGCCGAATACCCCATGAACAGCAGGAAGGGAACCACCAGAAAGCCGCCGCCGAGGCCGGTAAAAGCCGCCCCCAGGCCGACGACGAGGCCGATGAGCAACATCCCGAGTACGTGCATGGTCAAAGCGAAGTCTCCCTAAAGTGATACTTGTGGTGAAAAAAGCAAGGCGACATCAGGAGTCCCGGTCGATCATGTAGCGGAGCATGTCGACCACCCGATGAGCATAACCCACCTCGTTGTCGTACCAGGAGATCAGCTTGAAGAAGCGCTTTTCGCCGGGCAGGTTGTTCTGCAGGGTGGCCGGCGAATCGTAGATGGAGGAAAAGCTGGAGTTGAGAAAATCCGAGGACACCAGCTGCTCGTTATTGTATTCGAGAATGCCTTTCAGATAGGTCTGCGAGGCGATTTTCATCAGCCCGTCAATATTTTCGATGGAGGTGTCCCGCTCAGTGCGGAGGGTGAGGTCAACCACCGAAACGTCCGGGGTCGGCACGCGAAAGGCCATGCCGGTGAGCTTGCCTCGAATCTCCGGAATGACCTCGCCCACGGCCTTGGCCGCGCCGGTGCTGGAAGGAATGATATTGATAGCGGCGGCTCGTCCGCTGCGCCAGTCTTTGCGGGAAGGGCTGTCCACCGTCTCCTGCGTGGCGGTATAGGCGTGAATGGTGGTCATCAAGCCTTTTTCGATGCCGATGCCCTCTTTCAGCAGCACATGAATCAGGGGCGCCAGGCAATTGGTGGTACAGGAGGCCGTGGAGATGAGATGGTCGCTGGTCGGATCGTAACCCTGGTGGTTGACGCCCAGCACAATCGATTTCATGCCGCCTTTGCCCGGGGCGGTAAGGATGACCTTGCGGGCTCCGGCCTCGAGGTGCAGGGCGGCCGTTTCCAGGGAGGTGAAACGGCCGGTGGCTTCGATGACGTAGTCGACGCCGAGGGCCTTCCAGGGCAGCAGGTGGGGCGATTTGGGCGCGGCCAGGCATCGAATGCTGTCGCCGCCGACCAGCAGCGTGTCGTGAGCTTCGGAGTCAGGTCCGCTGGCGGTGGTTGCGACTTCTCCGGCAAAGCGGCCGTGCACCGAGTCGTATTTGGTGCGGTAGGCGTAATAGCGGGCGTCGGGGCTCATGTCCACCAGGGCCACCATGTCCAGCTCGGTTCCCAGCAGTCCCTGGTCGTACATGGCCGTCAGCACCAGCCTGCCGATACGGCCGTATCCGTTGATGGCTACCTTGATGCTCATGACAAACTCCTTGGCGAGAAAATTTCCGTCTTCGGGCCTCATATGCGAAGTGGGAACAACGCTTTATACTGCTGTTGTTGAATCCTTACGACTTTAGCACCTTTTTCAGGCGCTGCAGGCAGGAAATCAGGAGTATCGGTCCTGTCTCCTCCTGCAGCCCAAGCGCGGATAGAATCGTAACCGCAAAACAAGCACCGGGCAAGAGCCAGACCAAATAAGACCGGGATTTTCCCTTTTCACCGGGGCAGGGGTCCTTTATCATCGGCGCAAGAGTGAACCGGAAACCAGAACAACCCAGAGGAAGGACCCGTCGATGAATTTGGAATTCCAGGACTATCCGGCCTCGCTGCGTCCCTTTGCGCGGTTGCCGAAGAAGGTGGGCCGGCCGCAGGATCTGGTCGTTGAGTGGCAGCCGAAGGCCGATGACCGCTGGCAACTGGCCGTTTCGACCACGGACAAGGACGGCCTGCTTACGGTCATGGCCGGTCTGCTCACCGCTTACGGGTTCGACATTCTCGCCGGAGATCTGCTGACCCTGGAAAAGCAGCCCGGTCACCTGCAAAGGAAAATCCTCGACCGCTTTGAGGTGGTTTTGCCTGCCGGTGCCGATTCGGACCTGTTTTCCCGCTTTGCCGAAGCGTTGCGTTCCTGTAACGGGCGGCTGTCGGAGAAGGGAATCGAAGGGGTGCGGGACGCCATTATTGAAAAGGCCGCCCGTCGTTTCGCCGAGCGCACCGTCCCCGGGGATCAGCTGCTGCCGGTGGAGGTCGTTATCGACAATGAGAGTTCGGCAAACAATACCATTCTGCATATCACCTCTCAGGATACTCCCGGCTTTCTGTTTGCCTTTGCCAACGCTCTGTCGTTGCTCGCTATCCAGATCGAGGGGGCGACGGTCCGGACCGAGGCGGCGACGGTGCGGGACACGTTCCTAATCCGTGACTTGAGGGGCCGCAAGATCAGGGACCCGCAGAGTTTGCGGGAACTGCGCTTTGCCTGTGTCCTGATCAAACAGTTTGCCTACCTGCTGCCCCATTCTCCTAATCCCGGCCAGGCCATTCGACAGTTTCGCGAGATGGCTTCGCGCATGCTGGAAAATCCCCGGCAGGCCGCTGACCTGGCCAGCATGGGTACGCCGGAGACTCTGCAGGTTCTGGCAGAAGTGATGGGAGTGAGTCGCTTTCTGTGGGAAGACTTTCTGCGCATGCAGCACGAAAACCTGTATCCGCTGATTCGGGATCGCAAGGAACTGGAGCGGCGCCTCGACGCATCTGCACTGGCGTCCCTGCTTGAAGACAAGTTGGCTGTTGAGACGAATTTGCCGGATCAGGTACAGGCTCTTAACGACTTCAAGGATCGGGAAATGTTTCGCATCGACCTGCGGCACATTACCGGCCTTTGCGGCGACGTGGAATTTGCCCGCAGCTTGAGCGACCTGGCCGATGTGGTGGTGGCGGCGGCGGCCCGGCTGAGCCACGCCCAGCTGGAACCCCGTTTCGGCCGACCTCTACTGGATGGCCGGGACTGCCCCTGGGCGATTCTGGCGGCGGGTAAATTCGGCGGCCGGGAGATGGGTTTCGCTTCGGATTTGGAGCTACTGTTCGTCTACCGGGGATCGGGGCAGACTTGCGGCGGCCGCACGGTGGCCAACAGCAGTTACTTCGAGGAGTTCGTCCGTACCTTTCTGAAAACCCTGCGGGCGCGCAAGGAAGGAATTTTCGAAATCGATCTGCGCCTGCGTCCCTACGGCAGCAAAGGCACCCTGGCCAGTGCGCTGCCGGCGCTGCGGGAGTATTATTCGAAGGACGGCAACGCCGAACCTTTTGAGCGGATGGCGATGATCAAGTTGCGCCCGGTGGCCGGTGACGAAAAGCTGTGCGCCGAGGTTCTGACAGTGCGGGATGACTTCGTCTATTCAAAGCAGCCCTTCGACTACGCCAATCTGACGCATCTGCGGCGGCGCATGGCAACGGAACTGGCCGCAGGAGGTGGCGTGCATCTCAAATACAGCCCCGGCGCCCTCATCGACATCGAGTTTTTTCTGCAGTCCTGGCAGATCCAGTTTGGAGCCGATCATCCCGAGTTGCGGGTAACCAACAGCATGCGGGCCCTGAAACGGCTGCAGCAGGCCGGTCTGGTGGAAGCAGGGCTGGCCGACGATATTCGTCGCGCCTACCGTTGCTTTCGCCGTGCCATCGATGCGCTGCGGGCGGTACGGGGCCATGCCAAAGACCTGACCCTGCCCGATTCGGCTTCGGCGGACTTTCGCTATCTGGCGCGGCGACTCGGTTTTGCCGACAGTGGTGCCCTGGAGCGGGAAATTTCCTGGAGCCGAGATTTAAGTCGAAGGCTGCTGGAGTGGTAAACGGCCAACGGTTTTGCCGCCTTGCTGATACACTTGCTACAGACGACGCTTTTGGGCGATGAGGGCCTGCAGGCGGGCGGCATCCAGCGCACGCCGGTACAAAGGCTGGGGGTTGTCTTGGTAGGCCGGCAGTTGCTCTTCAAAGGTTTTTCTGCCCTCGACCCGATAGAAGACTCCCAGTGGCAGAAGCTTTGTTTCGCAGGCGCGGGCGAAGGCCGCCTGCCGGTCGGCGGGATCGTGATCCCCTTCCAGCGGATAGGTGTGAGTGTCGAACCACTCGTAGGTGTTCAGTTTGTTGAAGGTCACGCAGGGTTGGAGAATGTCGACCAGGGCATAGCCGCGATGGCGGATGGCCGCCTTGAATACGGCCACGGCCTGGTCGAAAGCACCGACGAAAACCCGGGCCACGAAGCTGGCGTTGAGGGCGATGGCCACGCTCAGGGGGTTGAAGGGTTCCTGGGTCACACCCCGGGCCTGCAGGGGGGTGATAAAACCGGGCTGGCTGGTTGGGGAAGCCTGGCCTTTGGTGAGGCCGTAGACCATGTTGTTGTGGACCAGATGCGTCAGGTCGGGGTTGCGCCGCACGGCGTGCATAAAGTGATTGCCCCCTTCACCGTACATGTCGCCGTCGCCGCCTTCAGCTACAACGGTCAGGGCAGGGTGGGCCGACTTGATGGCAAGGGCGACGGGCAGCGCACGACCGTGAAGCCCGTTAACGAAATTGGTGCGCAGGTAGTGGGGGGTCTTGGCCGCCTGGCCGATACCGGAAGCGATCACCAGTTGCTGCGGGGCAATAGTCAGTTCCGTCAGCGCCTGTTTGAGTATTTTCAGAATGGCGAAGTTGCCGCAGCCGGGACACCAGCTGATGTCCGTGTTTTCTCGGTCGTACTCTTGAGTATTCATCGGTCTTTACTCCCCGGTGGGATTACTCGCCGCTTCGATCACTTCCCGGAGCCGGCGGGCCAGTTCTTCGACACTGAAGGGCAGGCCGTCATATTTGAGGATCTGCTGGTGAATCGGCAGCCCGCAGGACTGTTCCAGCAAGCGGGCGAATTGTCCGGTGCGGTTGCCTTCGATCACCACGCGGCACGGCGCCCTTTGCAGAAGCTGCTCCGTTTCCGGCGGTAAAGGGAATACCTGGCTGAAGTGCAGCCCGGCCACCGGCAGGTCCCTCAGCTGCTGAAGGGCCTCGCGCAGCGCATGCAAGGTCGATCCCCAGCAGATCGCCAGAACCCGGCATTCGCCGCTGCCCAGCCATTGGGGGACGACCGCTTGGTGAAGCAGCAGCTCCCCTTTGCGCTGTCGCTTGTCGCTCATGACAACCCGCAGGGCAAGATCTTCGCTGATGTGCCCCTGCTCATCGTGTTCGTGGCTGTCCAGGCAGACCAGCCCGGTGCCGTGTCCCGGCAGTCCCCGGGGTGACAGGCCGTTTTCGGTGATCCGGTAGCGGAGGTAGTCCTTGTCGGTCTCGACTATGTGGTGGCGCGGCTGCAGGTCGTGCATATCCAGAGCCGGAAGGTTGCCCAGGGAGTCGACCAGATACTGGTCGGTGAGCAGAATTGCCGGCACCTGGCAGGCGTCCGCCCGGTCAAAAGCTCGCCGGGTCAGGGAAAATGCTTCCTGCAGGCTGCCCGGGGCCAGAACCAGCCGGGGAAATTCGCCATGGCCGCTGTACAAAGCCAGTTCCAGGTCTTCCTGAGCGGTGCGGGTCGGCAGTCCGGTGGCCGGGCCGGGGCGCTGGGCAAGATGAATCACCAGCGGCGATTCGGTGACGCCGGCCAGACTCAGCCCCTCGCTCATCAGGGCGAAACCGCCGCCGGAGGTGGAGACCAGCGCCCGCGCTCCGGCATACCAGGCGCCGAGCGCCATGTTGACGGCGGCGATCTCGTCTTCCGCCTGATCCACCACCAGAGCGAACTCTTCCGCTTGTTGGGCCAGAAAGGTCAATACCCCGGTGCCGGGGGACATGGGGTAGGAAGCGATGAAATTGCAGCCTTCCGCCAGAGCACCGAGGGCGATGGCCTCGGTACCGCTCAGCAGCAGATCCCCGGCCACCGAAGCCAGCCTTTGCGGAGCGGCGGGCAGCAGTTCCCGTTCCTGCAGCTGGCGGCCAAAGCGGTAACCGGCGGAGGCGGCGACCCGGTTGCCGGCGATCACTGCCGGCTTTCGATCGGCAAACTGCTGGCGCAGATAGTCATCGAGTTGTTCCAGGCAGGTGCCGAGTAGGCCGAGCACCGCACCGATGGCGACGCTGCCGGCGTAGCGGGTGTTGCCCGCCTCTTCGGCGATGCCGTCGAGGGGCAGATGGACAAGCCCCGGATGTTCGGGAAGCTGATTCCGGTCGCCCAGAACCAGGGTTTGTTCAGAAAGCTGCGGCGAAAGGCGCACAAAGGCTTCCCGGTCCAGGGGGATAAAGAGGTCGATGCGTTCCAGGGGGGCCGCGACCGGAATGGAGGCTAGGCGGATTCGCGTCGAGTTGCTGCCGCCGCGAATGCGGGACATGTATTCCTTGCAGGCAAAGACATGATAACCGGCCTGCTTCAACAGGCGGGTCAGCCCCTGCTCAATGGTCTGAATGCCCTGGCCTGCCGCGCCACCGAGAAGAATGTTCAGGCTGCCGTCTTGGTTTCGGGGTGTCATGGGACGTTTGGACTCCTCTGTTGGATAGCAAGGCCTTCTGCACAAAGCTGCCTTCGTAAAAGCCTTCTGTCAAGGAGACTCTTCTGCGACGCGCTGCAAAAACCCGGTGGTTCTTTTCGAGAGACCTGGGGAGTCGGGCGCTTTTTCAACTAAAGAACGGCAGGCCCGCTTCAGGAGGTCATTTTGGCCGCGTCCGCCGGCAGCGCCCGGAGGTATTCGCGGTTGAGCTGAGCGATAAATTTGACGCTGATTCCTTTGGGACAGGCCGCTTCGCACTGATAATGGTTGCTGCAGTTGTGCGGCGTAACGGTTGAGTGCTTCCGGTCCGGCAAACAGGGCCAGGTTGCCCGGCCGGTGGCTGACGACAGAGCCTGTCAGAAGCAGGCCGCTGACGGCCATGATCAGCTTTCGGCCAACAGGACTTCGAAGCAGTTACTTCAGTTGCAGGTTGAAACCTTTACGAAAAGCTATTGTCAGGCCGTTTTGCACTCTCTCAAGGCGCCCCTCGATCAGACAAATAAAGGCGGCGGAATGAGAAAAAGGATGGCGGGTTTTGAACGGGCACCTTTCGGGACCGGGGCATCCTGACAACAGCAGAAGCAGTCGAAGGACCAACGTGGCCCGTTTGAGAAAAGGCAGCGCAAACTGGCGGCTTTGACAGGGTCTCTATTGTCGCCGGGTCACCGCTCAAGTTAGTTTCCGAATATAATCTATTCCCGGAGGCAAGTGCAAAAAAATTGTCGGACCGAGTGGCCGCCGACACGTTTGCCGCCGGCCCGGCCGCTGTCGGTGGATGTAAGTTGCCAGCGGTTGTTGTGTCCGCCTTGGCAGTAGGGAGTGGAATATGGGGCTTTGTTTTGTAAAAAAATATGCTAGCATGCATCCTCTCATGCTTATGTCCGAAATTTGAACGGACAGAAACCGGCCACCCACTTAGTACTACGGTAAGGCACAGGGAACGACAAGGTGAGGCAATGAATCATCAATCCAAGAAAATGTCCAATCCTCTTTTGCTTGTGGCGTCTCGAGGAGCGGGTTTGCTGGAAAAAATCGGCGACGAGGTTCTTTATTATCTTGAACAGGCCGGGCGGATGGGAATCTTTCTGTTCACCTGCCTGCTGAACGCGGTCCGGCCTCCGTACAAGATTTCCCCCATTGTTCGCCAGATCCATTTTATCGGGCACCGTTCTGTTTTCGTGATACTTTTTACCGGTACCTTTACCGGCATGGTGCTTGCGTTGCAGGGCTACTACACGCTGCGCAGGTTCGGATCCGAAGCCCTGCTCGGTTCGGCCGTGGCTCTGGCTCTGTTGCGGGAGTTGGGGCCGGTCATTTCTGCCCTGATGGTCGTTGGCCGGGCCGGTTCGGCCATCTGTGCGGAAATCGGCATCATGCGCAATTCGGAGCAGATCGATGCCCTCGAGTGCATGGCCATCGATCCCTACAAATACCTGATGGTGCCAAAATTTATCGCTGCCATTGTCGCCATGCCGCTGCTGACCTCCATCTTCGATGTGGCCGGCATTGTCGGCGGCTACCTGGTTGGCGTCAGCATGTTGGGGGTGCCGGCGGGCAGTTATTTTCAGGAAATGTACCGCAGTGTGGTCTGGGCCGACGTGGAAATGGGGCTGGTCAAATCCCTGGTGTTTGGTTTGCTGATCATCTGGATAGCCACTGCCAAGGGCTTTTTTCTGCATCTCGAGCGCTCGGGGGGGTTTGGCGCCGAAGGCGTGAGCCGCACCACCACCAGCGCCGTAGTGCTGTCTTCGGTGGCGATTCTGGTTTCGGATTACCTGATCAGCGCCATTTTGCTGTAGTTAATCCGTTTCCGGACCCGGGATTCGCAAAGGGCATTCCGGCCCGGTCGGCGGATAATCTTTATCCCGTTGAGTGACGAGGAAAAACGGTGAAAGAAACGAACAATATCGCCATCGAACTGATCGATGTAGAACGCTCTTTTGGGACTCAGCAGGTTCTGAGGAAGGTCAACCTGGTTGTGGAGGAAGGTACTACCACGGTCATTGTGGGGCCAAGCGGACAGGGCAAGAGCGTGATGCTCAAGCATATGCTCGGGCTTCTGCGGCCGGATCGGGGCCAGGTGCTCGTCTACGGCCAGGATCTTGCCAGGCTGGGGAAAAGCCAGCTTAACGAGGTGCGCAAGGATTACGGGGTGCTTTTTCAGAATGCTGCCCTTTTCGATTCCATGAATATTTTCGACAATGTCGCCCTGCCTCTGAGAGAGCGCACGGAATTCGGCGAAGACGAGATCAGGGACTGTGTCGAGGAAAAGCTTGCTCTTATGGATCTTGACGGGGTGAACGAGAAGTATCCGGCCCAACTGAGCGGAGGCATGAAAAAACGGGTCGGTCTGGCCCGGGCGCTGGTGATGAATCCGCGCATTGTTTTTTTTGACGAACCGACCACCGGGCTGGACGTGAGTCGCAGCAACGAAATCTACCGGCTATTTTACCAGACCCAGGCGCGATTGAAATATACCGCAGTAATTGTGAGTCATGACGTGCCCAAAATTTTTAAACTTGCCGACCGGGTCGCGCTCATCGCCAATGGCGTGGTCGAAGGCAGCATGACACCAGAGGAATTTCAGTTGTCCGAGGATCCGAACATCCGCTCTTTTGTTCGGGAGACCATGGGGCCGCTTTATTGCAGTAAAGAAGAGGAGACGTGCGGTTTATGAAAAAGTTCACGGTTGAAATGGCTGTCGGCATTTTTATGGTCATAGGGTTTTTATGTTTCGTGTATCTTTCCGTTCGCCTCGGCGACGTGAGCTTTTTCGGAGATCCCACCTACGCTCTGAGCGCCCGTTTTAACTCGGTATCCGGCCTTAAAGAAGGAGATCTGGTGGAAATGGCGGGAGTGAAAATCGGTACGGTGCGGCGGATCGAACTGGATACGGAGTTGTACCAGGCGGTAGTGCACCTGGATATCCAACGGTCGGTGCGTCTTCAGGAAGATAGCATCGCCTCTATTCGCACGGCCGGAATTATCGGCAGCAAGTACATCGATGTGTCACCCGGCGGCATGGAGGACTTCATTGCCGAAGGCGGGGAAATATTCGAGACCCAGTCGGCGATTAATCTGGAACAACTGGTCAGCAAATACATTTTTGAAAACTGATTGAAGTGGAGGTGCTCATGCGCTTTTTCACCGGGACCCTGCTGGTGCTTTGCCTATGTGGCACCGGCCTGGCTTTTGCTGAACAGGATCCCCTGCCGGTTTTCTCGGCAGGCGCAGTAACGGAACTCGCCGTTATTGACTCTGACGAGTACAATGACGTCTGGTACGACTTTGACGATGATGAGGATTTTACCAACGGTGATTTTGTCATCGTCGACATACGGGACCCGTTGGAGCCGTTTAATCGGGGCATGTTCTGGTTCAACGATAAGCTGTATTTCTATCTGTTCAAGCCGGTTGCCCGAGGCTACCGGGTGGTGCCGGAACCGGCCCGCCGATCGGTGAGCAATTTCTTCAGCAATCTCGGCACCCCGGTCCGTTTTGTCAACTCCCTGCTGCAGTTCAAGTTTGCCGATGCCGGGACCGAACTAGGACGACTGGTGGTTAATTCGACCTTTGGCATCGGCGGGCTGTTTGATCCGGCCCGCCACTATCTGGACTGGCAGAAAAAGGATGAGGACCTGGGACAGACCCTGGGCCATTACGGTGTCGGTAACGGCATCTATATCGTGTGGCCGATACTCGGACCGTCCACGGCCAGAGACACGGTCGGCATGGCCGGCGACTTTTTTCTCAATCCGCTGCTTTATGTGGATATGCAGCCTGCGGAGCGGATCGGTATCAAGGCGCTGGAACAGCAGACCGCCCTGTCTCTCGACAAAGACAGCTACGAAGCGCTGAAGCGCCAGGCTCTCGATCCCTATATGGAGTTGCGCAGCACTTACGTGCAGTATCGTGAGGGAAAAGTTCGTCGATAATAAGTATCCCCTACCCGATGAAGGTTTTTGACCCGGATGAAGGGGAAGGAGCATCGTAAACTGACAGGGAAGAAGCCTCTGTGAGGAGAGAAAATGATAGTGAAACGGGTTTTGATGGTGATGGCCCTGATCGTGCTGATGACCGTACAGGGTGTGGCTGCGGTACCGTCGCCGACGGAACAGTTGCGGGGTGCCGTGGACCGGATAATCGAACTTCTACGGGATAACGGGCAGCCCGAGGATGAGGTGTTGCAGGAAATTACCAGGTTGGTGCGAAGCAAGTTTGATTTTGTGGCCATGTCCCAAAGCACTCTGGGAGTCAACTGGCGCCACGCCACACGGGAGCAGCAACAGCGCTTTGTGCGGCTGTTCAGCCAATTGCTGGAAGACACCTACCGGGAACGGGTGGCGGCCTACTCCTACGGAGACGAATACGTTGAGTACGTAGGTGAGCGGATCCTGGGCAGTCGGGCGGAGGTTCAAACCATCATCGTAGCCAATAAAAACATTCCCGTTGCCTACAGAATGCGGCTGCGGGGAGAGGAGTGGCTGGTCTACGACGTGGTGATTGAAGAGGTCAGCCTGGTCGGCAATTATCGCGGCAGCTACGCGCGGATTATCCAGAACGAAGGATTTGACGGTCTGCTCTCGCGCATGGAGGAGCGAATCCGGGAGTTGGCCAAGAGTGACGGAACCAAGCCCGCAGAGAGCGATGCGCCATGACCGTTGGAACCCACCTTGTTGTCGATAGCGCTCTACTGAATTCCTTGCGGGACAAATTGCCGGTGTTTCAGCAGCTGACCGCGGGCCAGGCAGTACTGCTGGCCGAGCATCTGAATTTCAGCAGCCTGGCGACCGGCCAAATCTTGTGGAAAGAGGAGGAAGACAGCCATTACCTGGCTTTTGTTCTTTCGGGCAGGATACAGATGAAGAAAAACACCGAGTTCGGCAGTTCGGCGGTTGTGGTGGGAATTCTTACCACCGGATCCGTATTGGGCGAGATCGCCTTCTCCCGCAAGGGCTGCCGGGCTCTATCAGCTTCAGCCCTGGAACCCTGCGAACTGGCGGTTCTGACCCGGCCCCGCTTCGATACCTTGATGGCGGAGCATCCCGACCTTGGGGCCAAGGTGCTGGAAAGCCTTCTTCAGGCCACCTGTGGCAGGCTGGAACAAGCCTACCAACGTCTGGCGGCTATTTTCTAACGGTTTTACGCCATCTTTGCAGCTGTTCAGGGGCGACCTTCGGGTCGCCTTTTTTTCGGTCCCGGGGTCAATTCTTCAAACTGTAGTGAATCGGAACCTTGACCTTGCCGGGAATCGTCCTGCCCTCCTGGCGGGCCGGGTGGAATCGCCAGCGGTATACCGCCTGGCTTGCCGCCTGATCCAGCAGTTCGTAGCCCGATGATTGCAGAACCGTGACCCGGTCGACCCGACCGCGGGCTGAGACATCCACCAACAAAAGGACATTTCCTTCCCAGCCCCGCTGTCGGGCACGGGCCGGATAGACGGGGTGCGGGTTGCCGGCGCAGGCCAGGGGTGCTGATGCGGCACTGGGAGCGGCCTGTCCGGAATTCTGCGAACGTGCAACTCCCTGTCCTTCCTCGATCAAGGCGGCGGAAGACGGTTCTCCGAAGCGGGTCCCGGTGAGCTCTTGCAAAGGGGAATCTTTCGCAGCCTCCTGCGGAGGCTGCTGTGCAACGATCCGGCGGGGATTCGGTACGGGGGGAGCCGGGGCGGGCGACAACCCGGACGGCGTGTTCTGCCTGTTTTGATCGGCGGAAGGGCTGTTGAGGGCGATTTCAGGCGGTGGTTCGGCGGGCCTTGGCGGGATCGTCCCGGATTCTGCGCCGGTGGATTTGGCGGCGGAAAGGCCGGGGGCGGTCCGCGCGTCCGAAGCGTCGACCGGGACGGGGGCCGCAACGACCGTCGCATCGAACCATCTTTCCACAATGAAATAGTCGGGCTGCGGGGTTACCCGTTCTGCGGATGACGGCCAAAAGAGCAGGCCGACAAGGTGCAGAGTCAGTGAAAGCACCATCGAGAGCATTGCCGGGCTTTTACCAACCATGGCGGATTCCGTGCAGGCGGCCTTGCGGTAGGGTCGGGCGCGTGGTTGCGGGAGCGTGTGCCGTGCGGCAAGGTGCGCACGGCACGCATATTACAGGGCAGACTAACAGATTCTTTTCAGAAGGTAAACTCGGCTCCGGCATAGCCGGCAATGCCGGGGGTACCGTACCCCCATACCTCCACATAGTCCTTGTCCAGCAGATTCTCCACTCGCCCAAAAAGACGCAGTCTCTGGTTCACTCGATAAGAGCCGGAGATGTTGGCCAGGGCATAGCCGGGCATTCGGGTGCGACCGCTGGCAAAGGTTTCGTTGTTGAAAAAAACATCGGAGCGCGGCCCGACGCAGGTCACATTCAGAGTCAGGTTTCCCCTTTCCAAAAATCGGTAATCCAGGTCTACGGCGAACTTATGGCGGGGACGACGCAGCAGGCTTCTTTGGGTCTGTCGGTTTTCCGTTTCGGTGTAGGTATAGCCCGCTCGCACCGTAAGATTGGCGGACAGGTAACCACTGGCGACGAATTCCACCCCCTGGGTCCTGGCTTTGCCCACATTTTCATAAACAAATTCAAAAATCACGGGGTCAAAATTGTTGACGATCAGATCCCTGAAGTCATTGGCAAAATAGGTTACCCCGAGGGTAAGCCGATTGGACCACAGCGGCTGTTCCAGCCCTACATCCCAGCCTCTGCTCTTCTCCGGCCGGAGTTCCCGGTTGCCGCCAAAATCCGGATCGTACAGTTGCAGCAGCGACGGCGCTTTGAAGCCGGTGCCGTAGGAGCCCCTCAGCAGGGTATCGCTGGCGTGAATCCGATAGCTTGAAGCGATCTGCCAGGTGGTTCGACTGCCAAAGCGTTCGTGGTCGCTGAGGCGCAGGCCCAGGGTGGTAAAAAAACCATCCCGCCATCGAATCTGGTCCTGCAGGTAGTAGCTGAGGGTGCGGGCCGACCGCTTTTCCAGGTGGGTGGAGGACGATGCGGCGGTGCCTGGCGCCAACCAGTCCTCAAAGGTTCTTTGGTCCTTTTGTCTGGCTGTTTCCCGCTGGTAATCAAGGCCCATGGTCAGGGTGTGGGTTTCCGACAGTAACAGGTTGTGCTGCCAGTCGATTTTTTGCAGATGGCCTTCATAGCGGCTGCGTGAAGAATCGAAGGGCCGCAACGAGTCGGTATCGTCTCTACTTTTGCGATCGTAATCGGCAAGGAAGAAGCCCAGGGTCTGTTCCCAGCGCTCATTGAACAGGGCCAGGCGGGACTGAGCGCGAAAAAACAGCGAACGGTTGGTCAGGGTGAAATTGGGATCATCGCCGCCGGGACCGCCGGAATTGTCCAGATCCGTATCACTGTCCGTATAGCGCAGAATCACATCGATACCGAATGGCTCCATCGGCGTGAAGCCGATACGGGTCGATAGGGCAACGGTCTCCTGCCCGTCTCTCTCCCGGTTGCCATCTTTGCGCCGGGCGGCGCTGAAACCTTCACTGTGAGCGTAGGAGGCGGCCAGGGAATAGTTAACCAGAGAGGTCCCGCCGCGGATGCTCAACTGATGCCGGTGAGTGTCGTAGGCGCCGCCCTCCACCGTCAGAGATGCCCGTGGCGGGCCCTGTCCCTTGCGGGTAAGGATGTGAATCACGCCGCCGAGGGCGTCCGATCCGTGCACGGCGCTGCCGGGGCCACGAACGATCTCGATGCGTTCCACGTTGTCGGTGGTTAGATCAGCAAAGTTGAAGAAACGGGAAGGGGAAGCGGGGTCATTCACCGGAATGCCGTCCACCAGCACCAGGGTGTGTTCCGAATTGGCACCCCGCAAAAAAACCGAAGTCTGCTGGCCGGGACCGCCGGCGCGAACAACGTCCAACCCTGGAACGCTGCGTAGCGCATCCTGAACGGTCGCGAACTGACCGTCTTCAAGTTGCCGCGCATCAATCACGGTGACCGAGCGGGAGGTTTGGCTCAGGGGTGTTTCGATGCGGGTGGCGCTGACCACAACCGGATCAAGAGACGCAAGGGATTGTGACCAGCAGAGACTCGCCTGCAGCAGCAGGCCAGCCAGGGTCACAGCAAGGAGTTTGTGCATAAAAAAGCTCCTCTTTGTGCCCAGGCGGGGGTAGGCACAAAGAGGAACACGAAAAGCCAGGCCCTGCAAAACAGGGCTGTGATTCTGGTCCGCCTCAGCCCACCTTCCCAAAACCCGGGGAAGATGATGTGGGGGATCCGATTCGGCAGGTCTTCTGGCTTGCGCATCGTCCGCGGGACCGCCTTCCCGGCTTAAAGCCAGTGGCCTGATGGTCCGTTGTCCGCGCTTACAGTGGCGGGTCCGCGGGGGAGTCTCACCCCTCTTCCCGTTTAAGCCCCAAAGGGCACCGATGGATCGTATGCAGTGGGTAAAAAACAGTTTCCGTTTTTAAAAAAGAACTTTTGTTTGTAGCTTTTGGTGACACAATCTTCAACGCAGTGCGCGACCAAAATTCCCTTGTAATGAGGAAAGGCCGGTTGTATATCAGCCGCCACCGACCTTGGGAAACAGGGACAAGGTCTCCCCATCCGCCAGAACGTGTTCCCTGGTAACATGGCGACCGTTGATCATGGCGACCCCAAGTTCGGGACTGTTGATCTTCAAAGCGTCAAGAACGTCAACGACGGTGGCGTTCTCCGGAAATTCCAGGTCGTCCACCTTGAAACGGTCATTGCGAAATCCGGCAAAAAGTTTCACGGTAATCTTCATGGACTGCAGGCCTCGAATAGGATGGTGCGGTTAAATACAAAAAATTGTGGGCACCCGTAACGGGTGCCCACAACGGTTCTGCCGAGCTTGGTTGCAGAGTTCTTAGAAGTTCCAGAACTCGTCGAGCTCTTCACCGGTGAAGTCCCAAACCATGTTGTGGGGCGGCAGCGGCTCGTACTCGAAGAACTCGGGGAGACGGTCGTCAGCTTTGGTGAAGCCGGCGGCGTCATTGAAGGCTTTTTCCGTCTTCATGATGGACTTGCCGAGGTCGGTTACATCGTCACCGCTCAGGTTGATGCCGTAGCGGGCGTTGATCATGTCGATCAGGGAAGGCAGACACTCGGGAATGTCCAGGGCCGGGAAGGCCACGAAGATGCACATACCGGTGCTGTCCACAGCGGCAGTAGCGATGCACAGGTTGCGGGCAAGCTCTACCTGGCCGTCCTTTTTCAGCGGGTCGACATGGCCGCCGACCTGCAGGATGTTGGTAGCGATGGCGTAACCGGCTGTGTGGTCGGCACCCATGGTGGACATGGCATAGGTGACGCCGATACCCTTGATGGTACGGGGGTCGTAAGCCGGGATGCCCTGGCCCTTGACGACCGCGACGCGAGTCAGGCCGTAGGCATCGCCGACGGACTTGGTGCCGTTGCCGAGAATGCGGCCGAGGGGGGTGGCCTTGCCGATTTCCTCTTTCATGACGCGCAGGCATTCCTTGCCGTCGCCCCAGGGAATTACGCCGGCTTCCATGGCGGTGCCGAGAATAACGGCGCCCTCGATGGAGTCGATGCCGATATCGTCCATGGCATTGTCGATGCGGGCGCAGTCGTCCAGATCTTCGATCATACAGTTGATACCCAGGCCCCAGACGGTCTCGTATTCAAAGCCGGAGGTGATGTATTCAGCTTTTTCGTCTACATACACCTGGGAGCACTGAATCACGCACCCGGCATGGCAGCCGTGTTTGGTGCTGCCGCCGCGACCGGCGATGACGTCATGCATGGTTTCTCCGGACACCTTGTCGTGGTGCTCACAGGTGCCGTAGCGGAAGTTCTTGGTGGGCAGGCCGCCGGCTTCGTTGATGATGTTGATCAGAACGTTGGTGCCGTAGATGGGCAGACCTTCGCCGGTGACCGGGTGGTCGAGCATGGCCTTGGCGAACACCTTGGCGGCGGCGCGGAACTTCTCGGGATCGGCAATTTCGACCTTCTTGCCGGCGCTGTCGTCGATGGTGATGACCTTGACGCCCTTGGAGCCCATAACGGCGCCGAGACCGCCACGGCCGTGGCTGCGAAGCTTCTGGTCGGGGTCTTTGACGGAGATGTTGGCGGATTTCAGGCGCTCTTCGCCGGGAACGCCGATGGTGACAACGCCGATTTTCGGGCTGTACTTGGCGTTCATGGCGTCGATGACGGCGAAGTTTTGCTTGCCTTTGAGGGCCGAAGCGTCATGGAAGGTGACGCCGTCGTTGTTGACGTGCAGCTCGTACCACTTGCCTTCGGCCGGCTGACCTTCGATGATCATGGCCTTGATGCCGAGCTTGGCGAACTGCTGGGCACTGGTGCCGCCGGCGTTGGACTCCTTGATGGTGCCGGTCAGGGGGCTCTTGGCGCCGGCGGACATACGGCCGGACTGGGCTGCCGGAGTGCCGGTCAGCAGGCCGGGGGCGAAAACCAGTTTGTTGTTGGGGCCGAGGGGATGACAGGTGGGCGGTACTTCGGCTGCAACGATGTTGGAGGTGAGGCCACGACCGCCGAGGCCGACCCAGGCGGCCGGAACATCTTCGATCTTGCAGGTGAGGTCCTTCATGTTAACGCGGTAAATTTTGTTCATTTCTTTGTTTTCCTCCCAAGTTACCTTACGTTTGGAACGGTTCCGGGAAAAATCTCCTTTCCAAGGCTGGGAGGCACCGCTGTTTCCAGCGAAGCCCGTCGGCCTGGCAACCATAAGGACCTTCCCCGTAGGTTGACAAGCTCGGAGATTGAAGCGTGCAGTAACACAGTAGTTTGACGGCCCGACAAGGTCGGCGAGACCGCCCTTAAAATATGATAGAACTGCGTTATATCAAAAGCCGATGGAAAGTTCAACACCTATAAAGACAGGTCAAGTTTCGGTCTTGATTGGTAACAAAAATCGAGCCACTTGCAAGATACCGGTTTGCATTGTTTTAATAAAAGTAAAACCCCTATTAAAATTGGTCGGTTGGCTTTCATTGAAGAAACAGAGTGCAAAAAATTAAGTAAAATTTAATAATATCAACTGCTCCAAAATGGAACGAAAGGCGTTAAAGAGGACAGTTCGGAGTAAAAAATGCGCCTGAAATAATTTAAAAAAACAGTTTTTTTTGTGATCTTGTCTTGACTGGGCTACGGGTCAAAAGC
This sequence comes from Desulfuromonadaceae bacterium, assembly GCA_007134025.1. Classification (GTDB taxonomy): domain Bacteria; phylum Desulfobacterota; class Desulfuromonadia; order Desulfuromonadales; family Syntrophotaleaceae; genus SLLR01. Next base: position 27,430 of record SLLR01000061.1, read on the forward strand.
TGACAAACTTTTTTCGGTCTCTGAGGATCAGGAACAGAAAGAAGGGGCCTCCCAGCAGGGCCGTCAGCACGCCAATGCGCAGGCCGCCTCCTCCGAGTCGGACCACACAGTCGGCGAGCAGGACCAGTAACGCTCCGAGCATGCCGGCGGCGGGAATCAGCGGCCGGTGGTCCGATCCGACCAGCCGGCGCATGATGTGCGGTGCGATCAATCCCACAAAACCGATGGTGCCGGCAACGGCAATCGCCCCGCCGGTGAGCATGGCGGCGATAAGGAGCAGCGTTATGCGGATACGAACCACGGCGACCCCCAGATTTGAAGCCGTGTCCTCGCTGAGCATGAGGAGATTGAGTTCGCGGGCATGAATCCGTGCAGCCAGGGTGCCGACCACAACGATGGGCAGCACTATCCGCACATGCTCCCAGGAACGATTGGTCAGGTCGCCCATCAACCAGCCGACGATGCGATGGGTCATGGCGAATTCATCGGTGGACAGCATGATGAGCAACGATGTCAGGGCGCCGAAAATGGCATTGAAGGCGATTCCCGCCAGTAGCAGGGTATAGCGCGCGGTCAGCCCTCCGGTGGTGGCAATCAGCAAGACCACGACCATGGACAGGAAGGCAAACAGCACGGCGGCGGCGGGAACCGCATGGATGCTTATCGATGAAAAGCCGAAGTAGATGGCGGTGACGGCCCCCAGGGCGGCTCCCGAACTGGTGCCGATGACCCCCGGGCTGGCCATGGGGTTTCTGAAAAGCCCCTGCATGATGGCCCCGGCGCAGCCCAGGGCAAAACCGACCAGGGCGCCGGTAAGGGTTCGGGGCAGCCGGCCATGCCAGATAATGGCTTCGGTGGCGGAATCGAGGCCGGCTCCCAGACCGAACAGTTTGGCGGCAAGCACCCTGACGATCTCTGCAAAGGGAATTTCCCAGGCACCGAAACGCAGTGAAAAGAAAAGACCGATCACCAGGATCAAGGCGGTGATCGCGAAGGTTGCTCGAATCGTGCGCCGGCGGCCTGGAGCGCTGTCAGTCATAAAGCAGTCCGGCCAGATAATTAACGCTGGCGACCAGGTACTGAGAAGCGCTCAACAGGTAAACACCGGGAATCCCGTGAATCCTATGTTTTTGAACCGCCCGGGCACCGGCCAGCACCCGGCTCTGGTAAAGGTCCCGGTCAAGGCGGCTTTCGGCGGGAACGATAATCCTGTCCGGGTTCCATTGCAGCAGGGTTTCGTGGTCGATCTGCTTAAAATAGTCGATGCCCTGTTCGGCGGCGACGTTAATGACGCCGAGCATTCGGCAGATCGCGTCAAAGGTGCTGTGGCGGCCGGCAACATAGCCCATGTGATCGTAAAAGAGCACCCGCAGGGGGGGGTCGCCCTGCCGGTCCGCAACGTGAGCGCGAATTGCCTGAAGATTTTCAGCTATGATGTCCACCAACTGTTCGGCGCTGGGTTCTTCGCCGATGAGCCGGCCGATAAGCCGAATCTGCTCCACAATCTGTTCGAGGTCGCCAAAAAAGCCGAGCTGCACCGTGGGCACTTGAGCCCGTTTCAGCTGGTGCAGAAAATTTTCGTCCGAGTAGTAGGTGGTCAGGACCAGGTCGGGCCGGTAGCCGATTACCATCTCCGCATCGCCGGTGCCGTAGCTCGGCAGGGAGGCCGGCAACGTTTTGGCGATGAAGGAGTAGCGGGGATTGCGACTGCTGCGGTGGATGGCCAGAATCCGTTCTCTGGGACAGATGGCCCAGAGGATTTCGGTAATGCCAATGGATTGGGGAATGATGCGCTGGGGCTGTTGCGGTATGTGTGCGCTGCGGGTCTCCTGCCACAAGCGATCCGCAGCAATATCGTAGGCCAGATAGGGATAGACAAGGGTAAGTGGAAAACGGCTTTCCGCGTCGTTTGCCGGTTTTCGAGCATCGCCCAATGCCGTCAGCAAGGTCTCCATTTCCAGGGGAAAACCGCCCTGGTGGAGATGCGTTTTGGCGGCGCCGGCTGGTACCGTAAACCACCAGAAGAACAGCAGGAAGCCGGTGAAAAGCACCGAGTAAAACGGCCACCAGGACCCGCGGCGGAACAGGGGCGGGATTTTACCCGGTTCGGCTGGCTGAACTCGGTAATTGGAACCCCGGAAGGGTTTCGCCGCAGTCTCAATAAAACAACATTGAGACGCCGCGGTCGTCGGACCTTTCCTCCACTTCGACATCAAAAACCTCCCTGATTCTCTGCCGTTCAAATGCTTTCGAGGCCGCACCGTGAAAAAAGATCTCTCCCTGATGCAGGATGGTGACGCTGTCGCAATAGCGACGGGCCAGATCCAGATCGTGAATGCTGATCAGGATGGTTTTGCCGTTTGCACGCAACCTTGTCAACAGTTCCATGATGTCCAGTTTGTGCCGAATGTCGAGAGCGCTGGTCGGCTCGTCCAGCAGAATCAGCGGTGCTTCGGTGGCCAGTGCCCGGGCCAGGTTGACCAACTGGCTTTCTCCGCCGGAAAGCTCGTTGACCCAGCGCTCTCGCAAGGGGGCGGTTCCGGTTTGTTCCAGTGCCTCGTCGATCACCGCCAGGTCCCGCTGCCCCAACCCCTGCATGCGTCGCAGGTGCGGGTAGCGCCCCAGAGCGACAAAATCGGTCACTCGAATTGAAAAATCCACCTGGGTGTCCTGCTGCACCAGGGTAACGCGGCGGCTCAGGGCTTTGCGGCTCAGGCCTCGATAATCCCGGCCGTCGATGAGCACCCGCCCGGAACGGGGACGCCAGATGCGACAGAGGTTCTTCAGCAGCGACGATTTGCCCGAGCCGTTGGGCCCGATAAGGCCGTGGACGGCGCCGCCGGAAAAACAAGCGCAGATATTCCGTAGGATCGGCTGCCGATCGATGGTGAAATGAAGATTGTCGATCTGCAGCAGGGGGCTGCGCCGTTCAGGACGGGGTGGGGTTCGATCCATTTTCGGTTCCGGATAAGGGCTCGCGGCAGGGTTTTCAAACGCCGCAGGTCGAATGACAGCTTCTAAACTTCGAAACGGCCGGCCGACACTGTAGCATTGCGGACACCGTCCGCGCCAGTATCGTGAGGGTCGCTTTAGTCCGCAGGAAAGATTCAGACGGGACGATAGCGGACATAAAGGGGCCGTCCCGGTCGGGTCAGATAGAGGAAAAGTACCAGGCCGGCCGCCGGCAAGCCGGAACGGTGATGAAAGCGCGCTGCCAGATGCTGAACCTTAAAGCCCCGTCCTTTAAGAGCGGCTTGTACCCGCCGCAGTCGTTCCCGAACCCGCTGTTTTTCCTCGGCGTCGAGGTCGGTGTCAAAAAAATCCGGAACCTTGTCCTGGGCAATGCGCTCGCTCAGTGCCAGACCCCAGGCCAGACTTTCGCCGAGATATTTCTGCTGGGAAGGGGAGAAATGGCAACGGGAAAATTCCCAGAGCCGCTCGAAAATTTCCCGTTGAGCGAGGGGGCGGCGGAATAAGCCCTGCTCGCGCCAGAAGGCCTCCAGGCATTCCAGTCCGTCGCCCAAAGAGCCGCAGATGGAACTCAAAGCCTCCAGAAAGGGCCGACCCCGTTGTTCATTGTAGGTCAAATCGACAAGCCGGCCGATGCCTCGCAGGCGCTCGAGTTCGGCAAAGCTCATATGGCTTGTGCCGAGAACGCTGTAGGGCGGGTGAGGGTCAAAGCGGATGCCGTAACGGGAAGCGTCCCGGCGCAAAGGAGCCCCGGGCAGCAATTTGACCGGCTCCAGCTGCAGATGGTGAGGGCGCAGGGCGGCGACCCGGTCGATGGAGTGGAGAAAATCCTTGAAACCCTGCCCCGGCAGGCCGGCGATGAGGTCGAGATGGAGTTGGATCGTGCCTATCTGGCGCAGGCGTCGGACATTGGTTTCCAGCACATCCAATGCCTCCGGCCGCTGGATGGCCCGCAGGGTGTCAGGCAAAGTCGACTGGATGCCGATTTCGAACTGGAAGGTGGCGGGCGGCACCTCGGAGAGCAGTTGCAGGGTCGCCTGGTCGAGAAGGTGGCCGCCGATCTCGAAATGAAAATGGCTGCCACGGTTGTGGCGTAGAATGTATTTAAAGATCTGTCGGGCTCTTTCCGGGTCGTAATTGAAGGTGCGGTCCACCAGTTTGATTCGGGACACCCCTTGGCTCATCAGCAGGTCCAGATCGCGGCAAATGCGATCCATGGAATAGGAGCGCACCGTCGTTTCCAGAGCGCTCATGCAGAAAGCGCAGCGATAGGGGCAGCCGCGGGATGTCTCCAGGTAGACAAAGCCGCGGTTCAGGTCGACCAGGCCAAGCTCGAAGGGTGATGGAATCGCGTCCAGCACCGCCAGAACCGGACCGTCGGGATTCTCCCGAACGGTTTCGCCATCGCGCCAGGTCAGGCGCGGCACCTGTTCCGGGGGGCGGTTCTGCAGCCAGGCGGCAAGCAGTCCGCGCAAAGGCTCTTCACCCTCGCCCCGCACCAAAGCACGGATAGCGGGATGCCTTGCCAGCAATTCCGGCCCGTCGAAACTGACTTCCGGGCCGCCGATCACGATGCGTAACTCGGGGCGGACCGTCACCAGCGCGTCGGCCAGTTCCAGGGTCTGGCGCCGGTTCCAGATGGCGATGGAAAAAGCGATGACATCGGGGGCTTCGGCCAGCAAGGCGCCGAGAAGCTGTTCACGGGGCTCGTGGACGGTAAACTCGCGAATTTGCAGGTCGGCGCCGAGATCCCGGCAATAGGCCGCCAGCAGTGGCAGGGCCAGGCTGGCGTGAATATATTTGCTGTGCAAGGTGGTCAGCAGAATGCGCATGGCGGAAGCATAAGCCAAGCAGGTGTGCCAGATAAAGGATCTTTTTAACGACGACCGAAGATTGCTCTGGTCAGGGCGCTGTGCTATGCTGGCGACCAGCTCAACGGAGAATAAATCTTCGCAAAAAGACACTGTTCAGCACAGGTCTCGAGGCGTCCGCGCCGAAAGTGTTCGGCGGCCTCAATCTTCTGCCTCTCGCCGCGGCGCTTTCTGTTTTAAGTCCATACCGTCGAACAAGGAATCCCCTATGTCCCGAAGGCAAACCATTCTCGCGGTCGTGGCGGATCGGAACGGCGAGGTTTTTGAGCACCCCGATCTGCTGATGGTCGGTATGAACGGTATGGAGAACCGCCGGCCCCGGCCCTCGGAGCTGACCCCCCTTCCCGAAGGCAGCCGGCTGTTTACGGTCCCCGACACGCCCCCTATCGGTTTTGATCCCCGCAGCGGTTCCACGAAGACCCTGCGGCGCCTTCCCCGGGCCTTAGGGGGGGGGGTGGTGCAAGCGGTATCGGCCTTTTTGACCCCCGGGTTTATGCGCACCCTGCTCCCCGCCGCCGATTACGACCGCAAGCAAGTGCAGTTGCCCCTCTGGGCTTACACGGCGGTGGGCTGGTGCGTGGAAGAACAGCGATTCTACGCGGCGGCGGTGCGGGTGGATCGGAATACCCAGTGGCAACCCGATCATTTCGACGACCGGCAGCTCGACCCTCTGGTGCGGCGCCTGCTCGCAGAGCAGCCGGACAACCGGCTTCTTGAACAATTGGCCCGTTGTGCCCTTGATTACCACTGCTTTGCCGCCAAGAATCTGTTTTTCCGTCGCTGGGAAGCGCCGCTGCCGACTTCGCCCCAATGCAACGCCCGCTGTCTCGGCTGCATCTCTCTGCAGGAAGCGCCCGACTGTTGCCCTTCAAGCCAGGAGCGCATTACCTTTGTTCCCACCGTGGAGGAACTGGCCGGTATTGCCGTGCCCCACCTGGAGCAGGCCGAGAATGCCATTGTGTCCTTTGGCCAGGGATGTGAGGGGGATCCTATTCTGCAGGCCGACCGCATCTGCGCCGCGGTTCGGGAAATGCGTCGCCGCACCGACCGGGGAACCATCAACTTCAACTCCAACGCCTCCGATCCCGAGGCTGTGGAGCGCCTCATCGAGGCCGGGATCGATTCGCTGCGGGTCTCCATGAACTCGGTGCAGGAGGCATTTTACAACAGCTATCACCGGCCTTGCGGCTATCGCTTTGCCGATGTTTGTGAATCCCTTCGTCGGGCCAGGCGCGCCGGGCTTTTCACCATGCTCAACTACCTGGTGTTTCCCGGAATCACCGACCGGGAAGACGAGGTGGAGGCGCTCATCGAGTTGCTTGAGGAGACCGGCATCGACCTGATTCAGATGCGCAACCTCAGCATCGACCCGGCCCTCTACTGGAAGGCTCTGGGAGGCGGGGGCGAAGGGATGGGCATGGCGGCAATGCTGGAGCGGGTGAAGGCGCGGATTCCGCGCATACAGTACGGCTACTTCAATCGCACACGGGACAATTTTTTCCCGCCGGGTTTTGAGAGCGACTGGCCACTGGACCCTTAATTGATTTCCGCCGTCTGGAAGCACCGGGCTCGTCCGGTGCTTCCAGACGGCCGTCGCCTCGCTCCTTGCCGGGGATCTCATGCGTTTTTATCGTCCCAAATCGTTTCTGACCCTGGTTCTGATCGGTTTTGCGGTGGTTTCCCTGCCGCTGCTGCTGGCTCTGGTTAATGCGGAAATTTTTATGTCCCGGCTGGCCCAGCGCAGCAGCGAGGAGATTCACCGTTCGGTGGCAATGATCCAGGGCAGTCGCAGTCTGCTGGACGAACTTTTGTTCATGGAACGTCGCGCCCGCCAGTATCAGGTGCTCGGGGATCCCGAACTGCTGCAGGATATCAGTGCCCGCCATCGGCAGTTTGTCCAGACCATCGACCGATTGCTCGATTTGTCCCGGGACGAGGAACAGCGGCAGCGACTGCTGACCCTCAAGGACGAAGAAGAGGCTCTCTATCTGCACTGGCTCAAGGTGTTTCCCGAACTGCCGGTGACCGAGCAGCCACCCATGGACCGTTTCGCCCAACTCAGTACTCAGGCCCGGCAGATTTATCTGCAAAGCCAGGTGCTGATCGTCAGGGAAACCGAGGCCATGCAGCAGGCGACCCGTAGGGCCCGCAGCTTTCTCGCCTGGCTGCCGCTGCTGCTGGTGGTGGTCACGACCGCTATCGTGTCGCTGTTCACGACCCTGCTGGCCAAGCCCATTCGCCAGATCGCCCAGGCCATCAACCGTCTCGGTGAGGGTGATTTTCAGGAACCGGTTCGCATCGGCGGCCCGCGGGACCTGGAATATCTGGGACTGCGCCTGGACTGGCTACGGGTTCGTCTCGGAGAGGTGGAGCGGGACAAGAGCCGCTTTCTGGCCCATGTTTCCCATGAACTCAAAACCCCCCTTTCCTCGCTGCGGGAAGGCTCGGAGCTGCTTGCCGATGAGGCCGTTGGTCCTCTCAGCGAGGCTCAGCAGGAGGTGGTCGGGATTCTGCGCCGCAATGGCTTGCAGTTGCAGAAACTCATCGACAACCTCCTCGGCTACAGCAGAGCGCAGGCGGAAATGCCGTCTTGTCGCCACGACCGGCTCGATTTTGCTCATCTGATTGAAACGGTGGTGGCCGATCATCGTGCCATGATCATGAAGAAAAAGATTCGATTGCAGTTGAAGCTGGCGCCACTGACGGTACGGGGCGACGGTGAACGGCTGGCGGTGGTGGTCGACAACCTGCTGTCCAACGCGGTTAAATTCACTCCGCCTGAGGGCGAGATTCGGGTTCGGCTGGTCGGTAATAAAAACCAGGTTCTGCTCGAAGTCAGCGACAGCGGACCTGGCATTCCCCAAGAGGAGCACGGCAAAATTTACCGACCTTTTTATCAGGCGGGAACTCCCTATGTCGGTCCGGTTTCGGGAACCGGTCTCGGCCTGTCTATTGTCAAGGAATATGTTCGGGATCACAACGGCCAGATCCGGCTGTGTGCCGGTTCGCTGGGCGGAGCCTGTTTTCAGGTGTTGTTGCCACGGGAAGAGGGAGAGTTGAGGCCATGAAGGGTTGTATCGGGTGGTGCGCGGTCCTCTTGACGCTGGTGGTGCTATCGGGCGGCTGTGCTGCGATGGGTGAGCACAGGGATCTGTTTCGTCCGGCCGGGTTGCAAAAGGACGCGGCCTGGGTGCTGCGGGAGAGTCGCCGTATCGGGCAGCTGGCGGAAGCGGAGCGGCGTGTCGAGTATCGCCGATTGCAGCAAAACGCCGCCCTGCCCGGCGGTGAAGAAGCTGGACTGGTGCTGGCTTGTGTGGTGTTGCGGCCACAAAGCTCCTTCGACGATCCGGATCTGGCGCTACGCCGGGTGCAGGAGGCGCGGCGGCGGACCGATCTTTCCGAGGATTTACTCGCTCTGGCGGAACTGCTGGAGGCGCTGATCTTGCAGCAACAACAGCTGAAACGGGAACTGGGCACGGAGCGGGAACGCTCCGGGTCCTTGGCTGACAAACTCAGGGCGCTCGAAGACATCGAAAAAATCATCCAGGAGCGAGAGCAGAAGGCTTTGCCTCTGCCAAGATAAGGACTATGGAAGAACACGATCGCTATCGCCTGTTGCTGGTGGACGACGACGTCGACCTGCTGCGGCTGCTGAGCATTCGCCTCAACGCTGCCGGCTACCAGGTAACGGTGGCCCAGAGCGGCGAGCAGGCACTGGCCCTGCTGCCGGTGGTCAGGCCCCATCTGCTGCTCAGCGACATGCGCATGGAGGGGATGGACGGGCTGGCCCTGTTCGAGGCCGTTCGCAAGAACTACAGCGCGTTGCCGGTGATCATCATGACCGCCCACGGTTCGATCCCCGATGCCGTCGAGGCCACCCGTCGGGGAGTTTACGGGTTTCTCGCCAAGCCTCTGCAGAAGGAAGAACTGCTGGCGGAAATCTCCCGTGCCTTGAGTCTGTGCGGAGGAGCTCTGACCCCTGAAGCCGACCTGGAGGGTCCGGAGCACTGGCGTCGCGAGATCATCACTCAGTCGCCGCGGATGCTCGATTTGCTGTCCCGGGCCAAACTGGCCGCCGAAAGCGGTTCGGCAGTTCTGATCCGCGGGGAGAGCGGGACCGGTAAAGAGATGCTGGCGCGAGCCATTCACTGGGCCAGCGGCCGCTGCGACGGACCTTTTGTGGGCATCAACTGCGGAGCGATTCCCGATACCCTGCTGGAGTCTGAGCTGTTCGGCCACAGCAAGGGCGCCTTTACCGGGGCGGTCAAGGACTATCCCGGTCTTTTCCGCTCGGCCCAGGGGGGCACCCTGTTTCTCGACGAAATCGGCGACATGCCCCTGAATCTGCAAGTGAAGCTTCTGCGGGTTCTGCAGGAAAGGCGCATGCGCCCCTTGGGAGCGGTGGCGTCGGTGGATATTGATGTGCGGATTATTTCCGCCACTCATCGTCAACTCGAGGAGGAGATCAGCGCAGGGAATTTTCGGGAGGACCTCTACTACCGACTGAATGTGGTGGCGCTGGAACTGCCCTGCCTGGCGGACCGCCGGGAAGATATTCCCCTTTTAGCCCAGTATTTTCTCCAGGAGCTGGTTGCCCGTTCGGGCAAACAGCTCAGCGGCTTCGCTCCGGAAGCCATGGAGATTCTGCTCAACGCCGCCTGGCCGGGAAACGTACGGCAGTTGTGCAACGTGGTGGAACAGGGGGTGGCTCTTTCCACCAGCCCGATTATTCCGGCCGAGCTGATCAGCAGCGCCATCAAGGAAAGCAGGGATCAGATCCTGCCTTTTAGTGAGGCCCGCCGAGAATTTGAACAGCAGTACCTGGTGCGTCTGATGCAGCTGACCAAGGGCAACGTGTCCCATGCTGCGCGCATTGCCGGCCGCAATCGCACTGAGTTTTACAAACTGCTGGGACGTCATCATATCGTGCCGGCTCTTTTCAAGGAATGATTACGCACATTGTTGCCATTAAGCGACACCTGGTGCGCGTTTTTTTCGCAAGGGAGGAACAACAAAAGAGGATTTGGCGCCGTTTTGGTCGTTATGATGAGTTCCTGCAGCTGACGTTTTAAGGTGACTGTCGTTTTTTGGCAACGGCGATCGGCTATCCTTTTCGGGAGGCAAGGACCTTGCGAGCGGCACGGGGCTTGGCGGAGCCCGCAAGCCTTGGTTGGCCTTCACTTTGCATATTTCTGAAGCCCGTCAACGTTGTTTTCATTCTTGATGGCATCGCCACAATTCAGTTGAGATGTCATCCTCTTGAGCAAGGAGTGCAGGCCCTATGGTGACCGACACCGATATTTCTTCCGGGGGAATCCGGGATCCCTATCGTTCATTGCTTATTCTGTCAGGTGGCATTCTGCTGGCCCTGGCGCTGCTGGCCGGACAGGCGGGCTACCGTGAGGATTTGCCGCCGGCCCCTCAGCACAGTGCGAAAACCTCTGCTGTCGGGGGAATTCAAGTCAGCCGATGACCGGTCGTTTCAGGAATCTGTGTCGTTTGCGGCCGCCGGTTCATCCGTGGCGCCGGCCAGTTGCCGCCGGTGATCTCATTATTTCGGCCTGTGGGCCGCAATCCCAATCGGTCCAGTAAAGGAGTTGTTATGCGGGTTTTCACCTTCTGTTGTTTGTTGCTCGGTCTGTTGGTGCTGGCAGCCGTGCCGGCTATTGCCGAAACGCGCTATGTGTCCGACCAGATCAGCATCACTTTGCGGCGTGGGCCGGGAACCCAGTACCGGATATTGCGATCTGTGACCACCGGCACAGCCTTGGAGGTTATCGAAGAAGAGGGGGATTACCTCAAAGTACGCACCCGGGACGGTCTCGAGGGTTATGTACTGAAGCAGTATATCAGTGCCCAGCTTCCCCGAGCCCAGGTTATAGCCCGTCTTGAACGGGAGTTGGGCCAGCTCAGGGAACGGCAGGCCGAAATGACCGGGCAGGCCACCGAATGGGGTCAAGAAAAAAAAGCCCTGCAGCAACAGCTTGCCGAAGCGCAGCGGGCCCTGACCCGGGAGCAGGAGTCTCGGGCGGCTTTGGAGAGGCAGTATCGGGTGCTGCAGGAAGGCGCCAGCAACGTCGTGGAACTGATGGAAGAACGGGACCGGCTGCAGGAAGAGAACAGCCGCTACGGTAGTGATCTGGAGCGTCTGCAGCGGGAAAATGAAAATCTGTTGCGCAAGGCCATGATCAAGTGGTTTCTGGCCGGCGCCGGGGTTCTTTTTGGTGGCTGGCTGCTGGGCAAAAGTTCACGGACCAAAAAACGGCCCTTTTAGCCTTTGTTGCAGCATGTGAACAACCGGCATAAAAAAACCCGCCTTGAGGCGGGTTTTTTTATGCCGGTTGTTCAGTCGAGACAGGGAACAGAATAACGCTGGGTCAGTTCTTCGGGCAGGCCGCAGCGTTCGGCCTGCAGCGCCTTTGGCAGATGTCGCAGTACATCCTCGGCGGTCATGCCGTCTTCGCCGACGTCCGCGGCCGCCAGATCGCCGGCCATTCCGTGCAGCAGAACCCCCTTACAGACCGCTTCGACAAAAGGCAGACCGAGACCGTAAGCGGCGGCGATGGTGCCGGTAAGAACGTCGCCGGTTCCCGCCGAACCCAGGCCGCTGTTGCCGCTCGGGTTGATAAAAACCTCTCCCTCTGGCGTGGCGATGAGGGAGTGGGGCCCTTTGAGCACGATCACCGATCGGGTTTGTTGGGCTGTCTGCCGCACAATATCGATTCGGTCCTTGGCAATCGCTTCGATGGAGAGTCCGGTCAGGCGGGCCATTTCCCCCATGTGCGGCGTGAGAACCGTCGGTCCCCGGCGCATTGCAAGCTGCCGGAAGTCGGAGCCCAAAGCAGTCAGTCCGTCACCGTCGACAAGCAAGGGGCGCTCGATATGGTCGACCAGTTCTCGAATCAGTTGCTGGGTTTCCGGATCGAGAGAGGTGCCCGGTCCGATTACGACGAAGTCCTGGCTCGCGGCCAGTTCCAGAAGGGCGTCTTGGTTAACAAGAGCGAGACTTCCGGTCGAGGTCTGGCGCTGGGGTATGAAGACGATTTCGCCGGCCTGCACGGACAGAAAAGGAACAATGGATTCAGGAGCCGCGAGTCGGCTGTAGCCGCCTCCGGCTTTGAGAAAGGCCAAAGCGGCAAAGCGCGGTGCGCCGAGGTAGCCGGCCGCGCCGGCCACAAACAGGGCCTGGCCGAAACTGCCCTTGTGGCCGGTTGCTTCCCGGGGCGGCAGAGGCGGGGGAGTGTTGATGGCAACCCGCAGTCGGGAATCTTCGGTCAGGGCCCTGGGGAAAGAAATATGACTGACATAGAGCTGGCCACACCGGGTAAACCCCGGGTGGAGAAAATTGCCGAGTTTGGGCAGGCCGAAGGTGACGGTGGCGGTTGCCTGCACCGCAGTTCCCAGGACCTGACCACTATTGCCGGCCACTCCCGAGGGTATGTCCAGGCTCAGTACCGGCTTGCCGCTGCGATTGATCTGAGCGATAACCTGCTTATGCAACCCCTCGACCGGACGGGACAGGCCGGTTCCAAAAATGGCATCGACCAGGATGTCACACCGGGCCAGTTCTTGGTCGAGGTCGTCAGCGGATGAAATATTTTTCATGGTGAGGTTCAGGCGCTGAACGATGGCATAGTTGCTCCCTGCGGCTCCTTGAAACCGGGCCGGATCATCCAGCAGCCAGAGGCGGACTTCCGCTGTCAGCGCGTGGAGTTTGCGCGCCAGCACCAGACCGTCACCGCCATTGTTGCCAGTACCGCAAAAGATCGCCACGCGCTTTCCAGCGATTGGCAGCAGTCGTTGAAGGGCCGTACAGGCCGCCTGCCCGGCATTTTCCATGAGCAGGTCTTCGGCGATGCCGTATTCTTCAATGGCCTGGCGATCCATGTTGCGCATCTGTTCCACGGTGCTGATTTTCATCGGCAAGTCTCCAGATCCGGGCAGGAAACCGTCGCCTGCACGAAGGGGGAAATAATTATCGAAGGGCGTCAGCTTCGCGGAAGATTAACGAAAGATTCTCGCGGTATCGCCGCGCAAGGGCGAGTTCGAATCAACGACCCTGTTTATGGTCAGTCGGGAACTGTTTCCGGTTCGGTCTGGCAGCGGCTACGGGCGACGTACAACACATTTTCGGCGCTGTCGCCGAGGGCCGGTACGGTGGTGGCCAGGCCGATACTTACTCTTATACAGGATTCCCAAGGCTGGCCGCAACGGACAATATCCAGGGCGGCAATGGCCTGCTGTACGGCGGCGGCTACCTTGCGGCTCCCCGGGGCGTCGGTGCCGGGAAGCAGGGCCAGGAACTGGGCTTGGCCGTGTCGGGCCACCAGATCGTTGTGGCGCTGGAGTGCCGACTGGATGGCCTGAGCGATCTCCCTCAGACGCTGGTCGGCTGCCTGCCGGCCATGGTCATCGCTGTACTGGCGGTGGCAATCAATGCTGCAGGCCAGGATGGAAAGAGGTCTTTTTTGCCGCAGCAACTGCTTCCAGTAGAGTTGCAGCTGTTCCTGAAACTTTCGGTAACTTGCAATCCCTGTCAGACCGTCCACCGGCCAGAGCTCCCGAAGTTCCAGGTTAAGCCGGTTCAGGGCGGCTTCCGCCCGCTTCCGCTCGGTTAGTTCCTGCTGGTAGGCCAGGGAGAGCCGCTCCAGTTCCATGATGCGTTCTTTCAACTGTCGATCAACCAGCTCGAACTCTTTCTGCTCCTGTGTGAGGAGGTTGCGATTCCGGCAAGACAGCGATTCGATGCGCTGGAACCAGCGACGCCAGGGACCATGAGAGAGAGATTCCATGGGCCATGGCTCACACCGGTCAAGAGCGTTGATACCTTGAAGCAGTCGCCTCGCAGGACGGACCATGCGCCAGTGATTGAAAAGAACCATGCCGCCGAGGCAGGCAAAACCCAGAAGAAAGACGGCGAAGGCGCCGCTCTCCGGACTTAGGGCGGCGGCCATTTTGGAGGTTTCCGGTGGGAGGATCAGCACGGCCTGCCAGGGGGAATCCTGCAACGGGGACCGAATCAAGGAGATGTTTTTGTAGGACACCCGTTGCCAGGCCGGCAGGGAGGTCAGAAAAGCCGTAACGGGTTCTTCGTCGACGGAAAACAGCTCGGAAACTGCAACCGGAATTGAAGCGGCATCCCCGGAGGAGAAGGCAGACCTTATGGTCCCGTCCTGGTGAATCAGCAGCAGCCCGGGGTGCTGCTGATTCAGTGTCCGGTACTCAGGCGCTAAAACGGGGTCGGTTTCCTGAAAAGGCGGCTGCCCGGTGCCCCCATATTCGATTGCGCGCACCTGGTCGTGAAAGTAGGCCAGCAACTCCAGTGTGTCAATTTGGCGTCGCAGCGTTTGTTGTTGTCCCAACAGCCAACCAAAAATCAGCAGCGGCAGAAGAATCAAAACTCCGGTGAGCAGGGTGTGTCGAAAAAGGAAGCCGGTGTCGGCATTTTTTGAATCATCCAGGGGGTCCACGTTTGAAAACGCCTGAAGTTTGAAGGGTTGAAGCAGGCAGATTGAAAGAAAACAGCCTGCCAAAGGTTAGTTTTTCTTGATAGTAAAACGTTCATAAAAAAAAGTAAACTAATTTTTACCCTTGGAGAGGTTTTTTTCTATCAGGCGGTGGTCGGAATGTGGTTTTTTGAGGAGTTGGGGCCGTGTATCAGCGAGGGGAGTTCCCGCAGGTCGCGAAGCACCCGAAAAGCACCTTCAAAGGGGGCGTTCGGCGCCAGGCGGTTGGGCAGCACGACGCAACGCAGGCCGGCCCGGCGGGCGGCTTCCAGGCCCCGTCGAGTGTCCTCGACCACCAGACATTCCTCAGCGCAAAAACCGCTCATCTTCAATGCTTTCAGATAGGGTTCCGGATCGGGTTTGCTGTTTTGATAATCTTCACGGGTCAGAATGAAGTCGAAATAGTGCAACAGGCCATTGGGACGATGAATAAGCTCGAAATGGTCGCGCTGCGAACTGGTGACGATGGCCATGGCTACCTTGCCTTGAAGGGAAGACAATGTTTCAACAACCCCCCCCATGGGCAGGGCTCCTTCCCGCAACAGTTGAGCATAGCGTTCATTTTTGTAGTGGCGCAGATTCTTCAGGGTTGCTTCGGAGACACCTTGTCCAGTGGCAAGAGCCAGCGGGCTCTGCCCCAGATTCAGAGACCGGTGAACGAAGTCCGCCAGGGAAAGTTCGACTTTCACCTGACGCAGGGCGTCTCTGCAGGCTTCAAAGTAAAGGTGTTCGGTATCGACCAGAACCCCGTCGTTGTCCCAGAAAATGGCTTTAATCATGGACGCGTCCTGTTGTGGCGGAGAAACAAGGTAGGTTCTAAAAGGGCTCTCGCCTTTGTCTGACCCTTATCAGGTCGTTGGCGAAGGCAAGCTGAGTCGGAGTTCAGTTTTTTGACGGTAGGTCAAAGGTCGTCAGTTCTCCGGAAAAAATCCGCTCCGCGGGACTGTAGCAGCGATAGCGGAGACTGTCGAGGTTCAGGATCCCCCGGTTGCGCTGTTGATCGATTCGCAGACGTATGCGGCCTTCGGCGAAAATGGCGTCAATCGAGTAGTTGAACTGGCGAAAGTCCTGTTCCGGAGACAGGGTCATGCGGGCGAATGGTTCCGTGCCCAGAAAGAATTCGACATGAACCGTGTCACTGTCCCGGGGAACCCTCCAGTGCATGTCAATACAGGCAAAACGTTTGTGCCCTCGGGTTCCGGCAAGGGTCGTGGCAGAGCCCAGAGTCACTAGCAGCAGTATCGATAAGAGCAGCGATCGTAGAAACATGACGAATTTCCTTGAAGCGGCCAGAGGACGAACGGAATCTCTTTCGCCGGCCCGGCAACAGAAAGTGACCACAGTTATATCAAAGCGGCCGCAGGGTTGTTTCCATGCCTTCGGTCCTTGACGATGAGCGTGGTTACCGGCGCCTGGGAATGGCGGGCGAAGAGCAGGTCATGGCCGAAACACAGACCCATGGCGATGTTCAGATCGGTACACTCAGTAGCCAGGATCAGCGCCTGACCGATGGGATTGCAGGAGATGCCCTGGGCTCCCGGCACCAGTGCTTCGGCTGCAATACGGCAGATTTTACAATCGACGTGGGTTATGCGAAAGTGCTCGCCTAGGCGTTGTGCCAAGCGCTTCGCCTCTTTGCTGAAGAGCACACAACAGGCGATGCCGATGTGCTTCCAGCCGGCGGCGGCGGCAAAGCGGGCGATTTCCTCGATACGGTCCGCGTCCCGGACTTTGGCGATGGCGGCCAGAGCCATCAGGTGGCGATCCTGGTCGCCGTAAAGGGCCGGAGCATCCGGCTCGTTACAACCGGAAACAGTCACAAGGTTCGGGTTCATGTCGGCCTCTGGGAAAAAGGTTGCGTTACGGCGGTATCGCCGTTCCGGGCCCGCTCAACGGCATTGTCGTTCGTGGTCCATGGCGGTGGTCCCTGCCGCTGACAACCTGTAAGTTTTTGCGGAAAAAGTCAAGGGCCGCCGCGCTGTGCACCCCCCTGTCACCGGTGCCGGAGTCTTCGCGGGCCGGTTGAAAACGGAATGACAACAGACCCTGCCGGCCAAATGTGGCGGCTTTAGCGAGAAAGATGATCATGCCATGTTTCGAAAAAAAGACGCTCTGCTGCTGATCACCAGTTACACTACCATGGCGGTTGGCATTTTTCTGCCTCAGCTGGCCGAACCCCTGCGGGTCGTACCCATGGCCTGTGTGATGTTCATGCTGTTTCTGTCTTTTCTGGCCGTCGATCTGGGCCGGGTAGTGGGATGCGCCCTGGAGGCTCCCTTGGATACGGTGCGACTGCTGACGGCAAAATGCCTGCTGCTGCCCTTGGTGGCCTTTTTGTTTTATCGGACGTTCTGGCCCCAATACGAACTGGCCGCCCTGCTTATGGCAGGTGCCTCAACGGCAGTACTAGCGCCTTTTTTTGCCCGCCTGCTGCAGGCCGATGTGGGACTGACCACAGCCGGCGTGATCCTGTCTTCCATGGTGCTGCCCTTCACTCTGCCGACCCTGGTTTCCTGGCTGGCCGGTGCTAACCTGCAGGTCGGGGTGCTGGCCATGGTACAGATGCTGGCGATGATGATTTTTGTTCCGGCCCTGTCCGGACGGGCTTGTCAGCGCTGGCTGCCCCGGTCTACCGACTGGCTGTTGCGGCACCACTATCCTCTGTGTCTCGGGGCTATCGCGCTGACCAATGTGGGGGTTTTTTCCCGTTACTCGGAGCACTTTCGACGGGACCCGGTTCTGGCTCTGGAAGCGATGGCCGCCGCCGGTCTGCTGGTCGTTGTGGCCCTGCTGGTTGGCTCCCTGCTGATACGGGGAATGACGCCCTGCTACCGGTCGGCTGCTCGGGTCTGTATATCGTTTCCCAATTACATTCTGATCCTGGCTTTCAGCAGCCAGTTTTTTGGCCCACAAGAGGCGACCTTTGCCGCCACCTACAGTGTCCCGTTTTTCTTGCAGGTGCTCATCTTGCGTCAATGGATCGGGGAACCGGCGGCCGGTGTCGAAGAAGGGGTTGAAGAGGAGCAATGAATTAAGTTCTGGCTCCTTGAATATTGCGATGATTGGGTCTGCGGCGGGAGGGGATGATGGGCTGAAGTTGGGCCGGGTCTGTTTATCGACGTCAAACACAAAAGATGTCGGCCAAGGGCGTCCAGGGCATGTCTTGGTGGACCCTGGACACCGACTTGAATGCCGAAGATGCTGCCTTTGTGCCGTCAAGCCGGGCCAGAGAAACGGCCTCAAAGGTCTGGTTCATTGAATTCCTTCCGGTCAGAATCGGTAATTGATTCCGAGTGCGATTACCGGATAATACTTGTAGTCGTCCAGTCGCTCCTTCAGATCCCGTTTTTCCCGTTCCAGATCGGCCTGGAAGTTGGGGTCGGAAGCGATGGGCCCGCTGGCGAACATGTCGACCCGCGCTTTGCCCTGGAACACCACGCCGATATCGCAGCTCAGGGACCAGCGACCGGTTTTTCCCAAGGCGTTGCCCCAGCCGATGCCGGCGTAGGGCGCGATTTTGTTGAAATCGACCTTGCCGGTGAGTTTTCCCACCTGGTCGGCGGTATAGGTGGTAGAGCCGATGGTGATGCTGTCTTGTGTGGTTCCCCTTGCATCCGCTTCGTTGTAGTTCAGCAACATGCCGCTGGAGACACGGAAAGCCGAGGTTTTAAAGGGGTGCCAGTCGAGAACGATAGGGAAGGAAAGCAGCCGGGTTTTCATGCGGTACTCGTTGTCCCGGGATGACGTGTCAAAGTTGAACCGAAAGGTGTTGGCGCCGGCCCTGAGGTTGATTCGTGGCAGCAGCCCAGCGGTACCCTCCAACCCGCCACCCAGGGTACCGGCCTTGAGGCCCAGGGCCAGACCGCCCGGGTCGGAGAGGCCGGGCGTCGCCGTCAACAGCAGCAGGATCGGGGCCAGCAGCAGAAACAGGAGGTTTTTTCGGGCCATGAGAGGCATCCTTTCGTGGGAGCTGGAAAGGTCGGAGCGGCCGATGAAGCGGGAGCAGCCGGTGTGACATTCGTTGTAGACGCAAGGGGCGGGCCATTTTTTTCATTTCGCCCCGGTTTTAATGGAAAGCGCAGGCTGTCCTCGCTGAAAGGGTTTGAAATGACACGTGGTCCAAAGGTGAATCGATTCACCGCAAGCGGGAAAATTAACGAGACCGGGGACGGGCGGCGAGCCCTGTTTGCCCTTTTGTGTGGTTATCGGGTCAAATCACCTGCACTGCTGTCATTTTTTAGCACTCTGCCGTCTGTTTGACTTTTTTTCTTATTTTGCGCTATGATCCTTCTCCCATCGGGCCTGGCGGCCCGGTTTTTTTTATTCGGTTTTCAACGACTCCGGCAGGCTCTCCCGGTTCAACCGTTCCTTCATGCCGCCGGGGCTTTACGGTGACCCGTATGGACAGGAGAGTTTCTAAACCGTTGAGATTCGATCATCTCTCAAGAGGATGTTACGTGAGCAAGAATCATCGCAGGGAAGTCGACAGCCGACGCACCTTCGGCATTATCAGTCATCCCGACGCCGGCAAGACCACCTTGACGGAAAAGCTGCTGCTGTTCGGCGGGGCCATTCAGATGGCCGGCTCGGTCAAGGCCCGCAAGGCCTCGCGCCATGCCACCAGCGACTGGATGGCCATGGAGCAGGAGCGGGGCATTTCGGTCACCTCCTCGGTCATGAAATTCAATTATCGGGATTACGAGATCAATCTGCTGGACACTCCCGGCCATCAGGACTTTTCGGAAGATACCTACCGGGTGCTGACCGCCGTCGACAGCGCACTGATGGTGATCGACAGCGCCAAGGGGGTGGAAACCCAGACCCGCAAGCTGATGGAGGTCTGCCGGATGCGCAACACGCCGATCATGACTTTCATCAACAAGCTGGACCGGGAAGGGCTGGCGCCGCTGGATCTGCTGGCCGACATCGAAGAGACTCTGCAGATTGAATGTGCTCCCCTGTCCTGGCCCATCGGCATGGGCAAGCGTTTCAAGGGAACTTATAATCTCTATCGAAAGCGTCTGTTGCTGTTCACTCCCGGCCAGGAAATTCGGCACCGGGATGCGATCGTGATTGAGGATCTGGCCGATCCCCGTCTCGATGAGCTACTTGGCGGCAGCCAGGCCGATGAATTGCGCGAAGACATCGAGCTGCTGGAGGGAGCGGCCAATCCCTTTGATCCCGAAGACTACCTCAAGGGCAATCAGACCCCGGTTTTTTTTGGCAGCGCCATCAACAACTTCGGCGTCGAGGAATTGCTGGATGCTTTTGTCGAGCAGGCCCCGGCGCCCCGTTCGGCCCAAACCGTCACCCGGGAGGTGTCACCCTACGAAGAGGCGTTTTCCGGTTTTGTGTTCAAGATCCAGGCAAACATGGATCCCGCCCACCGGGACCGTATCGCCTTTCTGCGCATCTGTTCCGGAACCTTTCGGCGGGGCATGAAAGTCCGCCATCACCGCATCGGTAAAGAGGTGACCCTGGCCAACGCCACCATTTTCATGGCTCAGGACCGCAGTCATGTGGAGGAAGCTTTTCCAGGGGATATTATCGGCCTGCACAACCACGGCACCATCAAGATCGGCGACACCTTCAGCGACAAAGAGCCCCTCAAGTTCATTGGCATTCCGAGCTTTGCTCCGGAGCACTTTCGGCGGGCGCGGCTGAGCAATCCCCTCAAGACCAAACAGCTGGAAAAGGGCCTCACCCAACTGGCCGAGGAGGGTGCAGTGCAGCTTTTTCGGCCCCTGATCAACAGCGACTATATTCTGGGCGCTGTGGGGGTGCTTCAGTTTGAGGTGATTTTATCCCGACTGAAGAACGAATACGGGGTCGACGCTCTTTTTGAAGGGGTGGAATATGCCACGGCCCGCTGGGTGGAATGCGACGACGGCAAGAACCTCAAGGAATTCGAGAAGAAAAACCAGGCCAGCCTGGCCTGGGATTCGGAGGGCGGCCTGACCTTTCTCGCTTCCAGTGAATGGCGTCTCGGGCACACCATCGAGCAGTGGCCGCAGATCCGTTTCAACAAGACCCGCGAGCAGCGTTAGCGGTTCGCCGGTACAAAATAACAGCGGGACGGTCTTGAGCCGTCCTTTGTCTTTAAGGACAGCAGAGTTTTCGCCGGCATTAGAGCCGAAAAGGAGCAACAGGCCATGAGCAGGTTTGCGGAGATTCGCCGGGACCGGCACCGCATACGGGATATTCTGGCGGCCGATGAAGGGCGGGAAAAAGTGACGGTGCGGGGCTGGACGCGCACCGTGCGCCGCGGCAAAGAGGTGACCTTTGTCGCCTTGAACGACGGTTCCTGTCTGGGGTCGCTGCAGGTGGTACTTGAGCCCGATTTGCAGGACTACGAGGCTGTTGTCCGCTGCGGCACCGGCGCCTGCCTGGAGGTGGAGGGAGCCCTGGTCGCTTCACCGGCGGCCGGTCAGCGCTGGGAGCTGTACGCCAGGCAGGTCAGGCTGCTCGGTGTCAGCGATGCCGACTATCCCCTGCAGAAAAAACGCCATTCCTTCGAATATCTTCGCTCCATGACCCACCTGCGGCCGCGAGCTAACGTCTTTGGGGCGGTTTTTCGGGTGCGCAGCGCCCTGTCCTTCGCCATTCATGATTTTTTTCGGCAGCGGGGATTTCTCCATGTCCACACGCCGATCATCACCACCAATGATTGCGAGGGAGCCGGAGAGATGTTCCGTGTCACCACCCTCGACGCCGCCAATCCACCTCTGTTGGAAGGTGCCATCGATTGGCGGCGGGATTTTTTTGGCAGCCGAACCGGCCTGACGGTTAGTGGCCAGTTGCAGGGAGAGCTGTTTTCCGGAGCTTTTGCCGATATCTATAGCTTTGGACCGACCTTTCGGGCCGAAAACAGCAACACCAGCCGCCATGCCGCCGAATTCTGGATGATCGAACCGGAGATGGCTTTTGCCGATCTGGCTGAAGATTGTGCTCTGGCCGAAGATTTTCTCCGTACCCTGGTCACCTTTGCCCTGCAGGAGTGCGGCGAGGATCTGGCTTTTTTCAATGAACGTATCGAACCGGGGCTGCTCGGCAAGCTCGAGGCTCTGGCCAGAGCTGAATTTCAGGTCATGACCTACAGCGAAGCGATCCACCGCCTTGAGCGGGCCGGCCGCAGCTTTGAATTTCCGGTGGCCTGGGGTGCGGACCTGCAGTCAGAACACGAACGCTACCTGACAGAAGAAGTTGTGGGCGGCCCCCTGTTCGTCACCGACTACCCGTCCGGGATCAAGGCCTTTTACATGCGCCAGAACGACGACGGCAAGACCGTGGCGGCCATGGACCTGCTGGTTCCCCGGGTCGGCGAGATTATCGGCGGCAGTCAGCGGGAAGAACGTTTGGATGTCCTGCAACAGAAGATGACCCGCTGCGGCATCGATCCCCAAAGCCTCTGCTGGTACCTGGACAGCCGTCGCTGGGGCAGCTGCCCTCATGCCGGCTTCGGTCTCGGCTTTGAGCGGCTGCTGATGTATCTCACCGGCATGGAAAACATTCGGGACGTGATCCCTTTTCCTCGGACACCGGGGCAGGCGCGTTTCTGAGAACTTGAAAGTCTGGCGTTTTTCCTGTGAAGGACTCTGGGAAAACTCAAGCGAGGAGTTAACAATGACGACCGATTTTACCGCAACCTTTCATGGTATTTATATTCGGGTCGAGCATCCGCGCGGCTGCGAGTTAACGGAACAGGGCGTCACCGAACTCTGGCGGAAATTGGCGGAACTCTGCGAACAACACCCGTGTTGCAAAGTGCTTTCCCTCCTGGTTGCGCCGTGAAGGCGAATGAGTATGATGGACTCCTTTGAATCGGGAAAAGCCGCTTCACGATTGCTCTCCGGAATAAAGCTCGCCCGCTGCATGCTGGAATACGCACTCGACGAACAGAAGGAATTTTTGCCAATGTGGCCCATAACCGGGCTTTGCGAGTAGGGGTTTCCACCGATAAACAGGCGTCTCTCGAGCGACTGGGAGTCCTCCCCTCGCAAGGTGAGGGTTAGAAAGAGACGTAAAAATTTCGGCATGTTTACGGCTGGCGAAAGGACCGATAAGTGATGGAATACAAGGTAGTGGAAACCAGTCTGGTAACGGATGAAGCCCTGGAGGAGATTCTCAACCGGTGGACCGGGGCCGGGTGGCATTTTGAATGTGTCCAGTTCGCCATGCGCGAGGCCAGCAAGCGCCCCGCCATGGCCTTTGTGTTCTTTACCCGGGCGGCAGCCGATTGAGACGGCCGCAAACCCTGGCTTTGGTGTGTGGAACAAGGCCTGCCCCAACCTGCCCTGTCAGTCGTCCCACTGCTCTATATCCTCGTAAAGAACGGTCTTCTTCGGATCGGATGAAGGGGTCGCTCCACAGATCTGGCAAGCCGGCTCCAGAGGCTCATCCTCGCTCAATTCCGTGGCGACCATTTCAACGGGGGTTCCGGTGCAGTTGCAATACCATTTACGAACGATGCTCATAGGATTTCTTTCTTTAGGGGGAAACAAAACGTTTTGGTCAGGCCATGGGACCCAACAGAAAAAGGAGCAAAGATACAAAGGGTATCTTTCCCCCTGCTGTCACTATAACAGAAGACCGCAGGTGAACTGAACAAAAGGCTCAAGCCAGTTGGTTTATCGTTTAAAAACCGGCGAGTTGGCTGTTCAGTAATTCAGGCCGGTCTTTTTTCGGACTTTGCGCAAGGTCCGGGCGGCCACCTGTCGGGCCTTTTCGGCGCCCCGGGAGAGAATGCACCGCAATTCCTCCTTGTCGGCCAACAGGGCCTTGCGCCGCTCGGTGTAGGGGGCGAAAAAGTCGCGCACCGTTTCAAACAATTCCTGCTTAACCTCACCGTAGCCGAGACCGCCGGCCAGGTAGCGCCGGCGCAGGGCCGACTCCTGTTCTTTGTCGAGGAACAGCCGGAAGATCTGAAACACGTTACAGGAGTCTGGATCCTTGGGCTCTTCTACCGGAGTCGGATCGGTGACGATGCGCATGATCTGCTTGCGCAGGGGCTTTTCATCAAGAAACAGATCGATGGTGTTCTTGTAGCTCTTGCTCATTTTCTGGCCGTCGAGACCCGGCACCGTGGCCACCTGGTCGTCGATCTCCGCCTCCGGCAGGGTGAAGATATCGCCGTACTCGTTGTTGAATTTGATGGCGATGTCGCGAGTCACCTCGACATGCTGTTTCTGGTCCTTGCCCACAGGAACCTTTTCGCTCTGGAACAGCAGAATGTCCGCGGACATGAGCACCGGATAGGCGAACAGCCCGTGATTGGCGGCGATGCCCCGAGCAATCTTGTCCTTGTAACTGTGGCAACGCTCCAGCAGCCCCATGGGGGTGAAGTTGGACAGAATCCAGGTCAGTTCCTGGACTTCCGGGACGTCGGACTGAACCCAGAACAGGCTTTTCTCAGGGTCCAGCCCCAGAGCCAGAAAGTTGGCCGCCGCTTCCAGGGTGCCTCCGGCGAGAGCCTTGCCGTCGCTGACACTGGTCATGGCATGGTAATTGGCGATGAAACAGTACAGTTCCTGCTGCTCCTGGTAGGCGACCATTTTCTTCATCATGCCGAAGTAGTTGCCCAGATGCAGGGAGCCGGAAGGTTGAATGCCGGAAAGAACGCGCATGGTCGATACCTCGTTGCCGGTTATGGAAGGCGAAACGGTGGTGGCCCAACCGCTCACTCTGTCCCTTGCCGGTAAAAACAGCAGAAGTCAAAAAGCCGCGGTCCGTCAGGGCCGCGGCTTTTGTGGTTATCTCCATCGCCCCGTGTCGCCGGCGACGGGTTCAGGTCACGAACCGCCTCAGGTCGAGAGGTCTCACCGTCACTAACAGGACGCAGGGACTGTCGAAACGTACTGAATTTTCAAGGTGACCGGAGATGCTGACTTGAAACAGTGCAAAGGGTCTCAGGGGCGGCCCCTGACAAGCACCGGGCCAACCGAAAACACCGTATCATCGGCTTGCGAGACCACGAGACTAACAGTTCCAGCGCAGGCCGTCAATGATCAAATACCCCTTCTCAAGGCTCTTTAAGGCCCGCCGGATTTGACATCGAAAACAGGCCGGCCATTCGCAGCAACTGTTGCGGATCGAGACCGCTTTGTTGCAGCAGTTCGAAAAATACGGGAAACAATTGCAGCAGAAAAGTCTGATCCTGGATAGCCTCGCGGACCAGTTCGGGCATGATCTCAAGTAGCAGAGCCTTGCGGCTGTCGCTGTCAAGATTTCTCAGAGCGCTGCTGAGATCTTCCGGGGTCATGGTCAAATCTCCTGGCGGCTGTTGACGGGCCAGTCCTCTCCAAAAGCGATCCGGCAGACGTCCCGGTAGTCTCGGGCGAAATACACTTCGAGACCCTCTTTGAGATAGTCGGGCAGCTCGTCGAAATTTTTCCGGTTTTCTTCAGGGAAAATAACGGTTTTTAATCCCGCCCGGCGCACCGCGATGGTCTTTTCTTTGACTCCGCCGATGGGCAGAACCCTTCCGGAAAGAGTCAGCTCGCCGGTCATGCCGAGCTTGGGCAGTACCGGTTTGCCGGTGATCATCGACAACAAGGCGGTGGTCATGGTAATTCCCGCCGAAGGGCCGTCTTTGGGGGTGGCTCCGGCAGGCACGTGCAGGTGCACGAAGTGCTTGTCGAAGTATTCGGGATCGGCTCCGAAGTCCCGCAGGTGAGCCATGATGTAAGAATAGGCGATCTCGCTGCTCTCGACCATGACGTTGCCGAGTTGGCCGGTCTGTTTGAACCCCTTGTTTTTGCTCGGCATGGCGGTGGCCTCGATCTGCAGGGTGGCCCCCCCCCTGGCCGTCCAGGCCAGGCCGGTAACGACTCCCGGCACCCCTTCGAAGACCTCTTCCTTGGAGAAAACCTCCTTGCCCAGATACTCTTCCACCTGCTGCTTGCCGATGACAATCCGTTCAGTCCGGCCCTCGGCAAAGGCCATGGCCGCCTTGCGCATGATTTTCTTGATCAGGTTTTCCAGGGAGCGCACGCCAGCTTCCCGAGCATAGCCGTCGATGATGGTGCGCAGCGCATCCTTGCGGATGCTGACCTGCGATTTGTCCAGACCATGGTTTTGCAGGGCCTTTGGGATCAGGTAGCGGCGGGCGATCTCGAGTTTTTCCTCGAGAATGTATCCGGCCAGGCGGATGACCTCCATGCGATCGAGAAGCGGCCCGGGAATGCTGTCCAGGGTGTTGGCTGTGGCTACAAACAGTACGTTGGACAGATCGAAGGGCACGTCCAGGTAATGATCGCGAAAGGTGGCGTTCTGCTCCGGATCGAGAACCTCAAGCAGGGCCGAAGCCGGGTCCCCCTGAAAAGAGGCGCCGATCTTGTCGATTTCATCCAGCATCAGCAGGGCATTGGCGGTGCCGGCGCTCTTCATGGCCTGGATAAAGCGACCGGGCATGGCGCCGATATAGGTGCGGCGGTGACCCTTGATCTCGGCTTCGTCCCGCATGCCGCCAAGGGAAAAGCGGTAGAAGGAGCGATTCAGGGCGCTGGCTATGCTTTTACCCACCGAGGTCTTGCCAACCCCTGGAGGACCCACCAGGCAGATGATGGAACCGGAGATGTCGCCCTTCATTTTACCCACGGCGATAAATTCCAGAATCCGGTCCTTGACATCCTTGAGACCGTAGTGGTCCCGGTCGAGAATCTTGCGCGCCCGGCCCAGATCGTAGGAATCCTTGCTGAACTTGCCCCAGGGAAGAATAGTCAGCCAATCCAGATAGTTGCGGCACACATTGTATTCAGGAGAAGAAGGCTCCAGCAGGCGCAGCTTCTCGATCTCTTCGTCGATGGTCTTGGCCGCTTCCTCGTTAAGCTTCAGCTTCTCCAGGCGTTTCTGGAATTTTTCTATTTCGCTGGTTTTGCCTTCTTTTTCCAGGCCGAGTTCCTTTTTGATTTCCTTGAGTTGCTCGCGGAGGAAAAAGTCCCGCTGCTGCTTGGAAACCTTGGCCTCGATCTGCTTGGAAATCTTGGTCTGCAGTCGCGAGACCTCCAGCTCTTTTTTCAGCAGCACCAGCACCTTGTCGATGCGTTTGCGCACGTCGAAGGTTTCCAGAATCTGCTGCAGTTCCGGTCCGTCACTGGAGGTCAGGTTGGCGGCGAAATCGGACAGTCGTCCCGGGTCGTCCATGCTCTGGCGGTTGAGGAACAGCTTGATCTCCTCAGAATACAGGGGGTTGATCTGGACAAGTTCCTTCAGCGCGGTAATGATGGCCATGGAATAGGCCTGCAACTCGGAATTGACGGACAATTCCGCTGTAAAATGGTATCGAACGCGGGCGAAAAGACCCTGGGGAGAGGGGAGCACTTCGGTGACGCTGAAGCGCTCCAGACAGTTCATCAGCAGGTGAATGCTGTTTTCGTCCGAATGCAGCACCTTCATGATCTTTCCAACCACGCCAATACGATACATGTTTTCGGGTGAGTCGGGCTCTTCCGGGTCTCTGGCCAGCACAAAGCCGAGAGTTTTGGTGGTGCTTTCCGCTGCCTGCCGGGCCATGGCCAGCTGAGGCTTGCCGCTCAGAACCATGGGAACCAGGGTGCCGGGAAAGGCGGGGCGCGGCCTTAGCAGAATGATCGGCAGCACCGGCGGCAACGAGTCGCTGGCCAGGACCAGGGCATCACCCTGATGACCTGCTTCGTCTTCCTCCGATTCGGATTCGACAAGGCTGCCGTCGCTGTCGAGATAAAGAAAGCTGTTTTCCGAGTTTTCCTGTTCGTCACTCATGAAATTTGATCTCCTTGCAAGAGGCCGTAATGGACTCCAGGGAAGCTAATCATTGCGAGCAGGAAAGTCAACCGCCGGACTCCGGAATCGTCGGCGGTGGGACAGAAAATATTTCAGCGCAGTGCCGGTTGCCGCAGGCTCCCCGACAGACGAAGACTGCGTCCGCCATCCGCGGTGCCGCTGCCGAGCAGGTCCAGCAGCTCCCGTAGATTGGGATCCAGCGTGTCGCCGGGGCGCAGTTCCAGGGTCAAGTTAAGGCGGGTGGCGGCCAGGGAAGGGCCGAGCAGCAGGGTGCCCTGTCCCCGTCCCTCCAGTGCGCCCCCTTGCAGAGACAGTTCCCGCACGTTCAGTGTGGCTCCCTGTCCTTCGACCCGCAGGTGCAAACGGCCCAGGTCAAGGCGACCTTCGGCGACTCCGTAAGCTTCCAGTCCGGCAAGCTGGATCTGTTCCAGGGTCAGCTCCAGCTGTCGTTCTCCCGGCAGATCCAGGGGAAGCCTCCCCTCAAAGTGGCCGCTGCTCATAGTCCCTTGCAGGATCGGGCCGGATTCGGCTCCGAGAACTTCCCGCACCGGAATCCCCTTGGCTTTGACTAGCGTCTCGCCGTTGCGGCGAAGGTTTCCGGTCAGGGTGCCGCCGTGAAGTTCGGCTCGAAAGCGCAGGCCGGGGCGGTCGCCGGCCAGGGAAAGCCAGAGCGGGACGACACGCAGTTGTCGCAGGGGCAGTTCCCGGCGGGGAGATTCGCTGATCAGCAGATCCGCCCTGGGGAAGTACAGGCCGGGGGGGAACAGTAGCGTCGGCGGCTCCAGGCGGATTTCCACCAGGCCCGCCTGGGTCATTTCTTGTTGCAGGCGGTCCCGCAGGGTCTGGCGGGGAAAGGCGCGATAGTAGACGGTCAGTGCGGCAATCAGCAGCAGTACACACATTCCCAGCCACCGGCCGGTGCGGCGACCGCAACAACGGCTAAGGGTAGCCATGACGGTCATGAGAGCCTCCGATAGCTGGCGAAGACAAGGGTCACATCGAGCAGCGCCCGATCGTCAAAGCGGTTGCGTAGCCGCAAGGATTTGACCTGCATCGGAGCCGGCGCTCTTTCGATGGCGACCAGCAGCTGCACGAGTTGATCAAGACGAATGCGCTCCAGGCGAACTTCCACCGCTTCTTCACGAAACTCCTCCATCATGGCTCCCGGCTGCGGACGCATGGATATGAGGCGGTCGCGGCCCGCCAGGCGAGTGCTGGTGGCTTCGACGAAAGTCAGCAGGGAAAAATCCCCGGCCGCGTCCAGCCGCCGTTCGCCAGCCGCTGTCTGCTGCTGCAACTGCCGGTACTCGCGGCTCAGCTGCTGCAGCTCCGAAAGCTGCCGACGGCGGGAGGCGATCTGCGTGTCGAGACGTGCCAGAGTCGCCCGGTAAGGTTGCAGGATCCCGAAGATCAGGACCGCAAGGGCGATGACCAGCGCCGCCGCCAGCAGCATCAGCCGCTCTCTTTGACTGAGATCCTGTAGAAACTTGAGATTCATGGTAGCGCCTCCCCGGTCAAGGGCAGATTCAGGCGGAATTCGACGCGCTGGTTGTCGGCGGCGGTGCGGGCGTCGCCGATCTGGGCTTCGCCGAACAGGGCCGATTGTTCAAGGCTGCGGGCGATGCGGTTGAGGTCGTCGTAGGAATCGGTCGCCCCTTCCAGGCGCAGTCCCTCGGCGCCGTAGTTGAGGGTATTGATGTCGACCCGGACCTGCTCCGGCATGCGTGCGGAGACTTCCAGCAGGACGGACAGGGCCGAGGCGCTGCCATCGATACCGAGCAGACGGCCCCGGGTGCGCAGACGGGCAATCGCCTGACGCAGTTGCAGGGGCATGTCGACAATGGCGCCGGCTTCGGGCAGGGTTTCACGGAACTGGGCGATGAGCTGCTGTTGCAGCATGCGCGCCTGGCGTGACTTGTGAGCGTAGCCCATCCAGCCTGCAACGACGAACAGAGCCAGAGCGGTCAGCAGGGCAGTGCCGGCCAGCAGCAGCTTTTTCTTCAGCGCAGCCCATTCCCCCTTAAGAGCGAGGGGGCCGCGGCGAAAGTTGCCGTCCCCCTGCCGTCCCGAGCGCAGGGCGCGCCAGGCCAGGGTTACTGCAGGAAGGAATTCTGCGGCCACCGGTTCGTCGCCCAGGGTCCAGAGGGGAATTTCCACGGCGTACCCCTGCTGCCTGAGGGTTTCGACCAGATCCTCATCGGCCCGGGGACCCAGCAGATACAAGGGAAGCTGTTCCAGGCGGTGCTGTGCCTGCAACTGGCGACTCTGCTGGATCAGCTCCTCGGCCTGCTCGGCGGTGGTCGACAGGGGGGAGGCGAGGCGGTAGTCGACGGTGCATCCCCGCTGCAGCAGGGCGACCACCGTTTCTTCGTTACGCAGCAATGCGACTACAGCCGTTTCGCTGCGGTCCGCCAGCGCCGGGGGCATGGCAAAGGGAGCCAGATCCAGCACCTGGAGGGGAATGTTTTCCTGGTCAAAGGCTTCGAGAAACGCCGCCACCGCAGCTTGCGGAACGGCACTGGCTCCGATTTGGCAACCCTGGTCATGCTCCTGCCGATGGTGCAGGACCATGACGCAGTCCTGATCGGCCACAGGCAGCTGGGACGCCAGGGAAAAACCCATGGCCGCTTCGATCTTTTTCGGATCCTTGAAGGGATAGTTGAGCCAGCGGCTGAAACCGCTGCTCGCCGGCAGGGCGGCGGCCAGACGGTCGCCATAGATGCGGGTGCCTTCGGTGAGTTCACGCAGGGCCCGGTGCAGTTCCTCCCGGTTGGACCAGGGACGTTTGTCGACGAGGCGCAGTTCAGGTTCGTCCGACGTCTGCGTGACAATGGCCAGCCGAACCCAGTCCCGGTCGATGTCGATGCCGATAAAGCGTTTTTCCATAAGCCTTAATCCACCTTGAAGTAGAGGACCTGGTTGTCGTCCTTGCGAATATCCGCCTGCACCACACTGCGGCCGGGGCCTACTTCGGCCCGCGCCGTCACCCGGTAACAGGAACTGTCGAATTTCACATAGCGGAAAATGAACCCGTAGGCCCGCTCCAGTTCCGGCAGCTCGCGCAGTTGTGTCAGTGAGGTCAGGGGACTGTGCTGTCGGGCGTTGAGAATGGCGTCGCCCGCCCGCCCGTCCATTTCCTCTGCCAGGGCCAGCAGCAGTTCGCGTCGGGCGGTGTTGACATTCACCCGGCGGTCCCCGTAAAGGGTCACGTAGGGAGTCAGCCGCTGCAACAGCCGGGGATCGAAGCCCCGCACCCGAAGCAGTTCTTCCAGGGTGTCGAGGGGAGCGTTCTTGGCCCGGTAGGGGGTGGCAAGGCTCAGGTAATAGTCGCTTTCCGCCCCCAGCGGTTGCGGCTCGTCATCGGGGTCGATCCAGTCGATGAGTGCCGCGGTCAGTTCGGGTCCTTCGGCAATGTCCAGATGCCGAAACAGCCGCAGCAGGCGGTCCCTGATCACCACATCGATGTTGCCCTGAACGCTCACCAGACGGTTCAGGTTGAGGCGGCCGTCGTGATCTTCGATGACGATGGAAACCGCCCCGTCTCCCACCGGGTAGTGACTGATCGGTTGTGCCCAGAGCTCATCCAGACTGTCGTGGGCGTTGGTGTCCTCCTGCAGCAGCATGCGTCCGAAACGGACGCCGCCCTTGGCCAGATAGTAGGCTTTGGTCCGATCACGAAAACTTTCCGTCAGACGCAGATCCACCAGGGTCGAAAAGGCAAAGTCGCCAAGCAGGGCGCTGAGCAGGGCGACCACCACCAGGACCAGCAGCAGCACCGTGCCTTGTTCCTGTCGCAGAGATCTCATAGGCTTTTATACAGAGGCGCCAGTTCAATAACGGTCATGAACGGCAGCGGGCCTCCGTCGGTCTCGATGGTCAGATTCACCTCCACCAGATCAGGCAACCCTCCCTGTTCCAGACTGTCCCACAGGGGCTGCCGATCCGTCGCGCTGCCGAAGCGCAACTCCAGGCTTTGAATTCCCGCCGCCAGGCGGCGGCGAGGCGGCTCTTCGGGGCTGTCGTCGTGCAGGGGGTGTTCGTCCCGCAGCAGTATTCCGGCCGCGCCGTTCTCCCGATCCAGCCGGTATCTTACCCGGACCAGCCCGCCCCCTGAAGAAGTTGGTGTCGCCGCCGTGGTTGCCAGTTGCAGAAAGGTGGCGCCCCTGTCGTCCACACCGCCGACGAACCGGGTTTCGGGTCCATGGGCGCTGTAATAGGCGCCTCGCAGTTCCCTGGCCAGTCGTTCGGAGATGACCCGGGCCAGGTGAAAGGCTTCGCCCTCGTCAGCCAGCCGATCCCGTGAGAGGCTCACCGAGCGGACGACACCGTAGGCCGTGGCCAGCAGCAGGGCGCTGATCGTCATGGCAACCAGCATTTCGATGAGGGTAAAGCCTTTGTTGGTCATCCCGCTTTCTCAGAGCAACAGAAACGACGTCAGAGACACGGACTCGTTGTCCCGTTCCTCGCCCCAGGCAACAATGACCCGGACCTCAATGGTCGAGGGCAGCGGCGTCTCGGCAATCGCGTAATGCCAGCGGAACTGTTCGAAAGGCTCCGCAAAGCGATCCGAATCCCTGTCCCGGGGCAGACCCGCGGTTTCAAATTCAGCCATCTTGGCCTGGGCCAGCAGGGTGGCCCGAGTGGTTTTCTGCAAGCGGTCGTGAACTGCGATGGAGCGGTTGCCCAGACTCAGCAACGCCAGCAGCGCTGTTGCCGCAACCGCCAGGGCGATCATCACTTCAAGCAGGGTAAAAGCCTTGTGACAACGGAATAGGGCCATCGTTTCCTCAGAACTCAAGAAATCCTTCGTGAATTTCGCTGGCTCCGGTAAGGGGCATCAAGCGCACGGTGAGGCGCGCCGTCTCGCCGGCCTCCAGGTGAAGCACCGTTTCTTCCAGCCAGCCGAGGGGAAGAACCCGAACCACAACGGTCTGCTCACCAAAGGGCCTCTGGCCGCCGACGATCACATTGGCGATGCGGGATCTGCCGGCCGCGGAGCGCTCCCGGCCCGGTCCGCCCAGGGCCACCTGTTGGCCGTCGGCTTCCAGGCGTCGAGCAAAAAAGACCTGCCGCTGCAGATCAAAGACCAACTCGTGCTCCTGGCCGGTCAGGGCGGCCTCGCTGTAGACCCAGCGGGTCAGGCCGCTGATGCGTCGGGCCGTCGAGCGCAACTCCCGGTGTCTGCCCTGACCCAGCAACGGCAGGGTCAATCCGGCAAACAGGGCAATGATCACGGTGACCACCGCCAGTTCCACCAGGGTAAAGCCGGAGCGCGCCGTGGTTCTTGCGGCCCGGTTCGAGGAAGGGATCATCCTGAACCCGGAACGGTCCGAGCCATCAGTCCAGTTCCCAGCTGCGAATCTCGGCATTGTTCCCCTCACCGCCTGGTTCGCCGTCGGCACCGTAAGAAAGGATGTCGTACTCGTCGTGCAGGCCGGGAGACAGATAAACGTAGGGATTCCCCCAGGGATCCATCGGGACTCTGCGCAGATAGCCGTTATCCGGGTAGCGGGTCGGAATGCGCCCGATCTGGGGTTTTTCCACCAGGGCCCTCAGTCCCTGTTCCGTCGAGGGGAAAAAGCCGTTGTCGAGCTTGAACATGCCCAGGGCTTCACCGATGCCGCGAATATCCGCCGCGGCTTTGGTGCGGCGGGCTTCCTCCGGCCGATCCAGAATACGCGGCACTACGATGCCGACAAGGATGCCGAGGATGGTCACCACTACCAGAATTTCAATAAGAGTAAATCCTCGACGGTTTTTGAGTCTGGGGACAGACATGGTCGCTACTCCTTGGTCAGAAATGTCAAAACGGAGCGTGGCTTGCTTCACCCGAAGCTGTTTGTCAGACGCTCAGCCCATGCCCTGGCTGGCCTGAAAGATGGGAAGCAGAACGGCCAGCACCACGGCACCGACTACACTTCCCATCAGTAGAATCATCAGGGGCTCCAGCAGCGGCAACAGGGCGGCGATGGTGCTATCTACCTGGTTTTCATAACTGCGGGCCGCCCGTCCCAGCATGTTTTCCAGCTGGCCGCTTTTTTCTCCGGCTGCGGCCATCTGGATCAACAGGGGCGGAAACACGCCGCTGCGCTGCAGGGGCGCGGCCAGACCTTCGCCCTCCCGTACGCAGACCGCGGTGTTTTCCAGGGCCTGCCGCAGTACCCGGTTGCCCATCAAACCACGGCTGATATCGAGAGCTGTGAGCAACGGTACGCCGCTGCCCAGCAGCGTAGCCAGAGTGCGGCTCAGGCGGGCAGTGGCGGTGAACAGAATAAGCCGCCCGATCAGGGGCAGCTGCAGAACCCGACGGTGCAGTTCCAGGGCCCCCCGTTCACTGCGTCCGTAACGCCGCAGCACCGCGGCCCCCAGTAGCACTGCCAGCAGCAAAAGCCACCAGCCGCCGGAAAACAGTTCCCCGGCCCGAATCAGCAGGCGGGTCATGAGCGGCAGTTCCATGTTCAGGTTATCGAGCATGCGGGTGATCTGCGGAACCACGAAAGCAAACAACAGCAGCAGGACGGCGCTGCCCACCAGTCCCATGAGAGCCGGGTAGGTCAGGGCTGCCTGAATGCGGCTGCGGGTACGGGCCTGATTCTCCAGCAGGTCAGACAACTGGGCCAGCACCTGGTCGAGGGTGCCGCTGCTTTCGCCGACCTTGACCATGTTGATGAACAGCGACGAGAAGATTCGGGGCTGGGCTTCCAGAGCCTGGTGCAGCGACCCGCCCTGTACCAGTTCTTCCCGGGCGCGGTTCAGGGACCGGCTCAGGAGCGCGCGGTTGGTCTGTTCGGCAACCGATGCGAGCACCTCGTCAAGGGGCAGTCCGGCTTCCAGCAGGGTGGCCATCTGGCGAGTGGCGGCGGCCAACTCCAGGGGTCCGACACGACGTCGCTGCCAGCGAAAGGAGCGCCGGTTCAAAGCCGCCAGTTCCTGCATCTCGGTGGCAAAAACCTGCCGTCCGCGCAGGGTCTCCAGAGCGACCCGGCGTCCTGGTGCTTCCAGGGCGCCTTTGACCCGGGCGCCGCTGGCATCGAATCCTTCGTATTCGAAGCGGGGCACGGTCAGATCTCCTCCTGGGTGACACGCAGTACTTCTTCGATGGTGGTTTCTCCGGCCAGGGCCTTGGCGATTCCGGCGTCGCGCAGCGAGCTCATGCCGGCCGCCAGAGCCGCTTTCTTGATGAGAGCGGCATCACGTTTCTGCAGCAACAGATCCCGCACCTTTTCATCGACGGTGAGCAGTTCAAAGATGCCCTTGCGGCCCCGATAGCCGATGCCCATGCAGCGGTCGCAGCCCACCTCCCGGTAGAGAGCAGTGCCTTCCGGTAGATGGGGCGGCAGACCCGCCTCCCGCAGCAGCTCGTCACTCGGCTGATAGGCCTGGCGGCAGTGGGGGCAGAGTTGGCGCACCAGTCTTTGGGCCAGAATGCCGACAATCGACGAAGCGGCCAGAAAGGGCTCGATGCCCATTTCCACCAGGCGGGTCAGGGCGCCGGCGGCATCGTTGGTGTGCAGGGTGGAGAAGACCATGTGGCCCGTCAGGGCCGACTGAACGGCCATCTCTGCCGTCTCCCGGTCGCGGATCTCACCGACCATGATGATGTCGGGATCCTGGCGTAGAATCGAGCGCAGGCCAGCGGCAAAGGTCAGCTCAATCCGGGGATTGACCTGGATCTGGCCCACTCCCTTGAGCTGATACTCGATGGGATCCTCGACGGTGATGATGTTTTTTTCCCGGCTGTTAAGAAGCGTCAGGGCGGCGTAAAGGGTGGTGGTTTTGCCGGATCCGGTCGGCCCGGTGACCAGGAAGATGCCGTGACTCTTGCGGATCATGGCCTGAACCTGCAGCAGCAGGCGGGGGGCCATGCCGATTTCTTCCAGGGTCAGGACGTTGCTCGATTTGTCCAGCAGGCGCAGCACGATGCGTTCGCCAAAGGCGGTGGGCAGCGTCGAGACGCGCACATCCACATCCTTGCCGGCGATGCGCACCCCGAAACGGCCGTCCTGGGGCAGGCGCTTCTCGGCGATATTGAGGTTGGACATGATCTTGATGCGACTGCCGATGCTGGCCTGGGCCCGCACCGGAGGGCGCAGTACGTCATACAGGATGCCGTCAACCCGATAACGGATCACCAGTTCCGTTTCGTAGGGTTCGATGTGAATGTCGCTGGCCCGTTCCCTGTATGCCTGAGTCAACAGGCTGTTGACGAAACGAATGATGGGACCTTCATCGGAAGCGTCAAGCAGGTCGGTGGGTTCCAGCCGGGCCGTTGCAGCGTTCTCCGCGCCGTCGTCGATTTCAGCGACCACGTTCTGGGTTTTGCCGGCGTGCTGTTCGTAGCTGCGGTTGATGGCGCGGAGGATTTCGTCGGCACTGGAAACGGTAATCTGCAGTTGGCAGCCGGTCAGCACGGTCAGGTCGTTCAGGGCGCGATTGTCCAGCGGATCGGCCACCGCCAGAGTCAGGCGATGGGACTGACGGCTGATGGGAAAGATTCGGCGTTCCTTGGCAAAGGCGATAGGGATCAGGTCAAGCAGATCCGCTTCCGCCAGTTCTTCGAGGTGCTCGGCAAAGGGCAGATCGGACTGGAGTGCCAGCGCCCGGGCCAACAGGGTTCCATCGATAGCACCGCTGTGCAGCAACAGCTCACCAAGACGCTGGCCGCTCTGGGGCTGAACCGCGAGGGCCTGCTCGACCGCCGATGCCGGGACGTTGCAGTGAAGTTGCAGAATTTCGCCAAGGAGCTTCCAGCTTTTCATAACGGTAACAGCTTGTAAATTAGGGGGCCGAGGGTGCCGGCTCGTGATACTCAAAGGGCACGTAGAGCAGGTCGTTGCCGAGCAGTTCCGCCGGAATCAGGGCCGGAGCTCCGTCGGGACGGAAAGCTTCCATGGCCCGGCTGCTGCGCCGGGTCACCGCCGCCAGGTCGTCCCGGTTGTAAATGATACGCGGCGTGATGAAGACCAGCAGGTTGGTTTTGCTCTCGCTGGTGCGGGTGTGTTTGAACAGGTGACCCAGCACCGGGATGTCCCCCAGCAACGGAACCTTGCTGACCGAATTCTGTTGATTGTTGCTGATCAGGCCGCCGAGTACCACGGTCTGGCCGTCTTCCGCGAGAACCGTGTTGCGCAGCAGACGCTTGGTCAGGGTCGGGCCGACCTGGTTGATATCACCGACGGCGCTTGCTTCAGGAACAATATTGGTAATCTCCTGGTAGACGTTGAGCCGCACCAGATCGCCTTCGGTAATCTGCGGGGTGAACCGCAGGGTCAAGGCCACGTCCTTGCGTTCCACCGAAACACTTTGGGCGAGACTGTTGCCGCCACCGGTGTCGGTCAGCCGCTGGGTGATGATGGGCACGTTGGCGCCGACGATGATCTCCGCCTCTTCATTGTCTGAGGTGAGCAGCCGGGGTGCGGAGAGAATGTTCACGTCGCTGTCGGTTTTGGACAGGTCGATGAGGGCCGAAAAGGCCGGTACGGTGATCAGGTTGCCATCGGGACCCGTGACGGAGATGGGACTGAACAGGCCGCCGAGCAGGATGCCGTCGATGGCCTTGCCGAGCACGGTGGGCAGAGTGCCCCCCTCGGCAGGCCTGAAATCAGCCAGGGAAGCGGGTCCGATACCCTGGCCGGAGCTGATGGACACCACGCCGCTGCCGGTGCGGAAGGCCCCCTGCAGGGAAGTACCGAGCTGTTTGGTGGCTTCCATGGAAAGTTCCAGAATCAGGGTCTCCACATAGACCTGCTTGCGCCGGATGTCGAGCCGGGCGATGATCTCGCGCACCTGTTCAAAATCCTCAGGCGTTCCATGGATAATCAGGGCGTTGGTCGGCTTGTCGGCGGTGATGCTGAGGTTTTCACTGAGCCCCTGATAGAGGGAGATGCTTCGGGGGTCGCGGGGCGCTCCCGGTCTGCGGGCGATAATGGTGTTGAGGGTTTCAGCCAGTTTTTCGGCGTCGGCGTTTTCCAGATAATAGACGTTGATGGGGGCCCGTTCCTGCAACCGCTGACGGTCCAGACTCTCCACCAGCTGGCGAATGGTCCGCAGGTCTTCCAGGCTCGCCACCACCAGCAGGGAATTGGTACGGGGATCGGCAATTACCTGGCTGGCCGGAGCGCCTTCGCCCGGTCTTGCGGCGCGGGCGGCTGCCTGCCGGGCGGTTTGACCGAGGACGGTGCGGCAGATTTCGGCGACTTCCTCGGCGTTGGCGTACTGGAGGGTCAAAACCTCCAGCTGATCCACTGAGCTGGGAAGGTCAAGCCGCCGAATGATTTGTAGCAGTCGTTCGATATTGGCGGCGCTGTCGGTGATGATCAGCGTGTTGGCAGGGGCATAGGCAATCACGTTGCCGGTGCGTGGCATGAGCGGAGTGAGAATTCTCTCCGCCATCAGTTCGGCGCTGATGTGTTCCAGGCGCAGCAAACGGGTGACGAATTGCTCCCCGGAAAGCTGGCTGTCTTCGGTAAGCAGGGGCAGGTTGGTTTCTCTGGCGGTGGCTTCGCGGACGATCTTGTGTACCCGGCCCGAAGGGATGACCGTAAAGCCCTTGATACTGAGCACCGTCAGAAACAACTGGTAGGCCTCGTCGGTGGAGATCTGGTCCGGAGTCATGATCGACACCTTGCCTTTGATGGTGTCGTCGTAGACGAAATTGCGCCCGGTAAGATCGCTGATGGTCTTGATCAGGTCGGCCAGCTCGATGTCGCTGAAGTCAAGAGAGACCCCATTGGTTG
The DNA here is from genome assembly GCA_007134025.1 of Desulfuromonadaceae bacterium. Lineage (GTDB taxonomy): Bacteria > Desulfobacterota > Desulfuromonadia > Desulfuromonadales > Syntrophotaleaceae > SLLR01. The sequence goes on from SLLR01000061.1 coordinate 65,272, forward strand.
CGGTGGGCCGGGTTGGTTCGGAAGCGGAATGCCCGAGAGAAGCCGGCGGTTGTCGCTGCACCTCACCGGTCGCGGCCGTCAGGTTGCTCCAGCGGATCTCGAGGGAGCGATTGCCGGCGACCAGATTGTGCTGCGGTACGGTATCCGTCGCGTCGAGGACGAAACGGGTTTTGTCCCGATAGGTGCCGACCCTTAGCCGCCGAAAGGCGCCTTGCAGGGACAATTCTTTGTCGTCAAAGGTCGGGAAGGCACCGTAGATGTCGACCACCAGTCTTTCGGGTTCAGTCAGGGCGAAGTAACGGTAGGTGGCGATGTGTCCGTTAGCATTAATGGTGGCACTCTGGGGACCGACCTCGACACGCTCAATCTGGGTGGCCGTCGTCAGATCATTTTGCGCCGCATCCGCGTTGCAGGCATCCGCGATCATTCCTCCTGTGAGAAACGCCGTCAGGAGAAGAAGCAGCAGAGAAAACCGATGGTTGTTCAGGGCCGGCGATTTTTGAGACAGAAGCCACATCTTATTGCGCTCCTTTTCGGTCATTGGAAACACAATGAAAAGATAAGGGAGGCGTGGTCACCGAGTGCTCGCCTCGAGCAGTCAGGCTGTTGTCCACGACAGTCCGCAGAGTCAGAGAAAAAACCTTTTCAATCAAGACTTAGTCGATTTCATAGGTGTGGGACAGGGGTTGCCCACGCCGCAACAGGTTGACGGTGACTCTTCGAGCTTCCCGAAGCTGTTGGAACACCTGCAGAGCGCGCTCCGGACTGTCGAGAGGCACCCCGTTGACTTCCTTGATCAGATCACCCCGCTGAATGTCGAGGCGGGCCAGCAGTGAGTTGGGCCGCACCATGTGAACCAGAAAGCCTTGGGTTTGACCCTGTACAATCTTCGGTTCCAGCCGGGCCGAGGCCATCAGCTGATTGAAATTGGCCCGAGCTTTTTCGATCTCAGCACTGCTGATGAGCCAGTGATTGTCACCGGCAGAACGGATACCCTGGCCGCTGTCGGCTGCCGGCCTGCCCTGGTTGGGGGGTGACGCCCCGGCAGCAAGCAACTCCTGCTCCGCACCATCAGGCCAGCTGATGACGACCCGCTGTCGCTCAATCTGTTTGATCCGTCCGCCGCCGGACAGCTCCTCATCAAGACCCAGCAGGGTCGTCTCCCGGTCTGCGAAAAGCAGTGCCCGGGAACGTTCCCCCGCCACCAGGGTGCCCAGCAAGGCCAGGTTGGCTGGCCGGGCCGTCGGCTCCGCTGAAGCCTCTGATACCGTCGCCAGAAAACCGGCCGCTGGACCCCGTGAATCAAAAATATTCCGTTGCAGAATGGTTTCGTAAGAACTCAGGGGGAGGCCACTCACCGAGGGTGTCGGTTCGAGACGACGCTGCGCAACCTCGGACAGGGATCCGGACAGACGAATCTCGGTGATGACGGCAGCCAGATGTCCCACGGCGCCGCCGAGCAACAGCGGCAGCAGCAGGCTTCCAAGCCAGAAATATTTGTGAACGTAGGCCAGCATGGACAGTTGTTTAGTTCTCCGTCACTGTTGATGGTTCTTTCGCTCCGGGCCGATGGGTGAAAAGCGCTGCGCAACAGCACAGGGTCCCTGATCTCAGTTAAAAACAGACGCTGTCGTTTCAAGCCCGAAGATTTGGACCGATCCCTTTCGACGCCGGAGTTTTCTGTAACAAGAAGTATACCCAAAAAAGGGATCTGCAAGAGTTCTGAAAAAATTTCGGCAAAAGTTTTTTCACGACCTGGTTTCGGCTTCATGCCCGGGCACGGTTGGCCGGAAGACTAGAGCAGATAACAGAGGCTGAGCATCGCGGCCCGGGATCGCCAGTTGACCTTGTTGAGGCGACTCTCCGCCCTGCCGCCGTCAGCTCGGTAAATCCGGTGGAGGCCCTTGTCCGCCACCCAGTCCTGGTACTGGTAGTCCAGGGCAAGTCGCCAGTTGGGGGTCAGGCGGTAATGCAGACCCAAGGCCAGCACCAGACCGCTGCCATCGGCCCAGTGACGAAAGCTGACCGGATGGGCCAGGTCGCTGCGAAGGTTCCAGTCGGCTTTGGCCTGGTAGTCGGCGAAATGCCAAGCAAAGCTCCCGGACAGGGATAATTTTGCTGTCGGCAGCCAGTGCAGGTCCGTCCCCAGCCAGGGCCCCCACCAGCGGGTCTCGTAACGACTGTCGAGCCCGGGAAACCGTCCGAGGGGCTGCGGGAGGGAGGTGTTGGGAGTCAGCCCGGGTTCGGACAAAGTCTGCCGCCCTCGGCGAATCTTAAGGTTCTGCTCATGATAGGACCATCCCGCCAGCAGAGCCAGTTCCAGGGAGTTGTCGAAGAGTTGAAGTTGCGGCCCCAAAGCCACGGAAAGATCCAGCAGGTCGCCGCCTTTGCCGCTGTTTTCCGACCGTGAAAACTCCAGAGTGCGGCCGTCGCCGGCATAGTCGCTGTCGCGGTTATTACCCGCGACAATCCACCCCCAGGACAGCGATCCCTTGATCAGCAGTGAGAGGTTGGGAAATTGGTGAAGACCCAGTCTCAGGTGGCTTTCGGCTTGGGCTTGAAAGATATCAAGGTTCTTCCATTCCAATTCGGAAAGCACGTCGGGATTGGTGCCCTGCCGGTTGCCGGCAATATTCCAGGACAGCTCTGCTCTGCGATATCCGCTGCCCAGGCTCAGCCCGGTTTCACGCAACAGCTCTGCCCGGGCCGTGCCGCTGCCAAGGAACAGACAAAGACTCGCAAGCCCGGTCAGGACGAAGTGGCGTAAGAGTGGCATGGACAGACCTTTTTCAAAGGGCACCTGGGCTGGGTTATGCGTTGGAGCGGGCGAAACAGCGGAAACTGAATTTTTAACACTTTGGACAGAACCATGCAAACAAAACCCTTCTTTTTTGTTGACGCAATCAAGAACTGGCCATGAACTTTTGCACCGCCAGCCGTGATCGGCTCGGGAAAGGGTATAGTGCTCATCGCCAAAAAAAATACGAAAGCTGGTTGGCAGCAGGAATCAAGCGGACAACGCCTCCGGCTGCTGATACAATCAGCGAGTACCCATCCGGAAACTCCGGATGAAAACCAGCTATCCATGCTGTGTGAGCAATGTTCGTTTGTGATGGACGATATACGCCCGTCACCACTCATAAAAGGGGCGACAAACCATGGAAGACGAAAAAATCAAGGTTCGGGTAACTGAAAGCGGCCAGTTGGTTGAGGTGCTGGTGCTGAGTAAGCGTGTGGACCGCATCCAGGTGCTGCTCGGCGCGAACCCCGACAGCGTCCGCTGTCAGCTGCTGTTGACCCCTAACGGACAGGCTTATGCTGGAAGCATTATGGGGCGGGAGATCGTTTACGAGCGTAGTCGAAAGGAGGTGCAGGCCGATCTCGAACAGACCCGACAGGTCAGGCGCAAACCCCGCCGACTGTAAAAATACTGCTTCCGGCAGGGCCTTTCCGGCTTGATAGAGCTGATTTTTCCACCGGCATCATCTGCTCTCAATAGAGAGAAAATCGGGTAAGATAAAAAAACTGACGGAAAATGTGTGTCGGATTTTCAGGCGTGACCCGATGGAGCTACAAATGAAAAAACCGTTTGTCCTATTGTTGGTGCTGGCAGCGGTTTTGTTTGCATGGACCCGCGGCCGCGGCATGGATGAAGAATTGGCGCCTCTGCAGACGGCAGTGAAGGGCTCGGAAGCGAGACAGGAGGACTCCATGAATTCAGAAGACGACCGAAACCGGATCGGCCCTTACCCGGTTCCCGACGAGGACGAACTGCGCCGCAGGCTGACCCCGCTGCAGTTCAGGGTTACACGCCAGAACGGCACCGAACCGCCATTCAGAAATGCCTACTGGGACAACCATGAGCCGGGTATTTACGTGGACATCATTTCCGGCGAACCGCTGTTCAGCTCCAGGGACAAGTTTGAATCCGGGACTGGCTGGCCGAGCTTCACCCGGCCCATGGTTACGGACAACATTGTCGAGAAGGAGGATCGACGCTGGTTTTCGGTGCGTACCGAGGTGCGCAGCAGGTACGCTGATTCCCATCTCGGCCATGTTTTCGACGACGGTCCGCCACCCACCGGCCTGCGCTACTGCCTGAATTCGGCAGCCCTGCGCTTCGTGCCTCTGGCCGACCTGCAAAAAGAAGGCTACGGCGAGTTTCTGCCACTGTTCCAATGACTTTTTTGAAGAACTCGGCCGGGAACTTCGGTAGGCCGGGGAGAATCAGAAGAACCGGCAAAGATTTGGCATCTTGCCTCAAAAGAAAAAAAACACCAAGCCCTGACGGGTTAACAATGATTCCGCTCACCGGCGGGCCGTGCCGATTGACATGCCCCAAAGAGGGCGCGCATAATGGCCTGCCTGCGAAGGTTTTCGGGCTTGTTCTGACGCCTGGCGGTTTTTTTCAAGGTGTCGTTTTCCTTTCCTTCATGAGTTCTGTCCATGCCCCAGATAAGCCGGGATCCCCTTGAAACACTGCAGAGCGTCTTTGGTTTTCGCTCCTTTCGGCCGTTTCAGCAGCCGATCGTCGAGGGACTGATTGACGGTCGAAGTGCCTTCGTGCTCATGCCCACTGGTGGCGGCAAATCCCTCTGCTATCAACTGCCCGCCCTGCACCGGCCCGGCACCGCCATTGTGGTGTCGCCCCTGATCAGCCTGATGAAAGACCAGGTCGACGCACTGCAGGTCAACGGCGTGCGTGCGGCCTTTTACAATTCGTCCCTGCGCAGCGCGGAAGCCCGTCAGGTTCTCGCCCGATGGCACGCCGGAGAGCTCGATCTGCTCTACGTGGCGCCGGAGCGTCTGATGAGCGACGGCTTTCTGGAACGTCTGCAATCTCTGCCGGTGGCTCTGTTCGCCATCGATGAGGCGCACTGCGTGTCCCAGTGGGGGCACGACTTTCGGCCCGAATATGTGCAGCTCGGTCGGTTGCGCAAACTGTTTCCCGAGGTGCCGTTCATTGCCCTGACGGCCACGGCGGATGCCCAGACCCGGGAAGATATTCTGCAGCGCCTCGATCTGAGCGGGGCGGCTCATTTTGTCGCCGGTTTTGACCGTCCCAATATTCGCTATACGGTGGTCGAAAAGAACAAGCCGGCTCGCCAATTGGCAGACTTTCTTTCCCGTCAGGGAAGGCAGTCGGGGATTGTTTACGCGCTGAGCCGCAAGCGGGTGGAAGCGGTGGCGAAGAAATTGTCCCACCAGGGGCTTTCCGCTGCCCCCTATCACGCCGGATTGAGCGATGAGGAGCGGCGGCAGGTGCAGGAGGCTTTTGTACGGGATGATCTGCAGGTGGTGGTGGCCACCGTGGCTTTCGGCATGGGGATCGACAAATCCAATGTCCGTTTTGTGGTCCATTACGACCTGCCCAAAAACGTTGAAAGCTATTATCAGGAGACGGGGCGTGCCGGTCGTGACGGCCTGCCGGCGGAGGCGCTGCTGCTCTTCGGTTACGGAGATATTGCCATCAGTCGCGGGCTTATCGAGCAGGGGCGCAACGAAAACCAGAAGCGGATCGATCTGCACAAACTCAATGCCATGGTCGCTTTTGCCGAGGCCAGGCTCTGTCGCCGGCGGGTGTTGCTGGGTTATTTCGGCGAGCCCCTGGCGACGGACTGCGGTAATTGCGATAACTGCCTTAATCCTCCCGAACTCTACGATGCCACCGAAGATGCCCGCAAGGCCCTTTCCTGCGTGTTTCGCGTCGGACAACGCTTTGGCGCAGGCTACGTTATCGACGTGCTGCTGGGGGCCGGAAACCAGCGCATAGAACGCTTCGGCCATCACCGGCTGTCCACCTACGGCATCGGCCGCCATCGAAGCCGGGAGGACTGGAGCAGTCTGCTTCGCCAGCTGATTCATCTGGGTTATCTGGAGCAGGATCTCGGCAACTACTCGGTTCTGAAACTGAAGGCGGCCGCCCGTCCTTTGCTGCGGGGCGAGGAGCTTGTGAAGCTGGCCCGCCCCCGAGTGCGGGTTGCCGCTTCCAGAAGGCCGAGTCGAAAGGTTAGCGCCGAAGTAGAACCCGATCCGGAGATGTTCGAGGCCCTGCGTGCCTTGCGCAAGGCTCTGGCCGAGCGCGACCAGGTCCCGCCCTTCGTGGTGTTCAGTGACGCGACCCTGCAGGAAATGGCCGCTTTTCGACCGCAGGATGAAGCGGCATTGCTGGAAATCAACGGTGTGGGTCAACGCAAGCTGGAACGTTACGGCAGCGAAATACTTGAAATCTTACGAGGTCGATGATTGCTTAATCAGCCCACAGAGGAGTATTGGTGAAGATCGTTTCCTTTAATGTCAACGGCATTCGCGCGCGCCTGCATCAGTTGCAGGAGCTTATCGATCGTCATCGACCCGATATTGTCGGACTGCAGGAAACCAAGGTGCGGGACGAGGAGTTTCCAACGGCGGCGGTGCGGGAGATGGGCTACCATCCGGTCTATTTCGGGCAGAAAAGTCACTACGGTGTGGCTCTGCTGTCCCGCAGGGAACCGGACCGAGTGCAGCGAGGTTTCCCCGGTGATGGTCAGGATGCCCAGCGGCGGCTTCTGGCGGCATGCTACGGACTCGACGACGGCCGGTTCCTGTGGGTGGTCAACGGCTACTTTCCCCAGGGAGAGAGCCGCAGCCATCCGCAAAAGTTTCCCGCCAAGGCCCGTTTTTACACCGAGCTCCATGACTATATTCGGCACCATTTCTCGCCACAAGACCGTCTACTGATTCTTGGAGATTTCAACGTGGCGCCGGAGGATCGGGATATCGGCATCGGCAACGACAACGCCCGGCGATGGCTGCGAACCGGCAAGTGCAGTTTTCTGCCGGAAGAGCGCCAGTGGTTTCAGGAGCTGCGGGACTGGGGGCTGGTCGACACCTTCCGTCGACTTCATTCGGCAACATCAGATCGTTTCAGCTGGTTTGATTATCGCAGTCGGGGCTTTGAACGGGAGCCGAAACGGGGGCTGCGCATCGATCTGATTCTTGCCAGCCGTTCGCTGGCGGCCTGTTGTCTGGCGGGGGACATCGACTACCATGTTCGCGCCATGGAACGGCCGTCGGATCACTGCCCGGTGTGGGCCGAGTTTGCCCTGCCGGATTTTGCAGTCAGTGCCGGTAGTTGAACATGCCAGCATCGTGGAGGGAAAAATTTTTACTGGCAGCAGGGCCGTTGAAAAACAGCCCGTGTAGGCTTGGAGATGGATTTTTTCAACAGCCTGCTGAAGGGGACTGAACGCCAGTAGTTTGTGGCGCTGTCAGCGGGGCGCGACGCAGCAGGCCAGTTCGACCCGGCGATTGAGCTGGCGACCTTCGACGGTGTCGTTGTCGGCGATGGGGGCGGTTTCGCCAAAACCCCGGGCCAGGAGCATTTCGCCGTCGATGCCAAAGTGGGCGACCAGGTAGTCGCGAACGCTTTCGGCGCGGCGATGGGATAGAGCTTCGTTGTAGGGTTCACTGCCTGTCGAGTCGGTGTGGCCGGCAACCAGGATCTTGTGCTGAACAAAGCGCTTAATAAACTCGGCTCCTCGGGTCAGTTCGTCGTGGTAGCGAGGCTTGATGTCGTACTTGTCCACATCGAATTCCACCGAAAGGGTCAGGGAAACGGGGCAGCCCTGGTCATCGACCAGCAGGCCGGGAGGGGTGCCTGGGCAGGCATCAAGATTGTCGGGAACACCGTCGCCGTCTTTGTCCTGCGGGCAATCGTCTTGATCCACTGCGACTCCCAAAGGAACGTTCGGCCACCGGTCATCCCGGTCGTAAACGCCATCCAGGTCTTTGTCCGATGGAGTTCGGGGCGCCGCTTTGAGAATGCCGGCGGAATCCGTAGCTGCCACTGGCAGCCCCGCCGAATCGGAACGCAGGGGCCTGGGCGGTTCCGCGGGACGACCTCCCACCAGATAGGTCAAGCCGGCGCTGTAGGTGAAGTTGTTTTCGGGGTCGCCAAAGGCCAGAATATGGCGAACGTCACCGCGCAGTGCCAGATCCTGGGTCAGGAAGTACTTGAGCCCGATGCCGTAGTCCAGTAGAAAATTGGTGCTGGAACCGCCCCGCTCCGTGTCCATTGATATGCCTCCCAGACCGCCGGCAAGGTAGGGGACCAGGGTTTTTCCCGGCATAAAATGATAGAGAGCGTCGAGGCGGTACACCAGTCCGTCGACGCTGGAACGTTGGTTTTCCCGCGTGTCGGTGCGAAAGTAGTTGAGAACGAATTCCGTGCTCCAGGTGTCGGTCAGGTTGTATCCCAGCCCGAGACTGTAGGTGAGAGTGTTGTCCAGATCCTGGTTGCCCTCAAAAACGTAGCCGCCGATCATGGGGGAGATGCTGAAGCTTTTGCCGCGGTTGGCGGCCATAGAGGGCGAAACGAGCAGACAGCTGGCGAGCAGCAGGCTGGCGGTGTTGATGAGCAATGTTTTGAGTTTTTTCATTTTCGGCCGTCTCCTCATGACCTGTCCGCGCCGCAAAAGTATCTGCACCGGCAGGGCATGATCTTCTTGGATAATAACATTGCCGAAGGCCAATTTAAAGATGAAATTACTTGCAATTCAAAGAGGATGCGAAAATCGTGCCTTGACGTGGGACGCAGGGTGAACTATTTTGACGAATTTCACAGCCATGGGTAATGATGCCGCCAGCGGTCGCCGATGCAGAGCATGCCTGGAGTTTACTGCGGAGCCATTCACCCTGCCAGTTTTCAAACGAAAGCATCAAAAGACTTTTCAGGAGTGACGATATATGGGGCAGCGGAAATTGACAAATGACGAGGGGAAAGTGGTCCGGTCCCCGCCGCGCCAGAACAGGGCTCTGCGAGCCCGGGAATTTAACGCCCTGTCCGCAGAGGAGCGTCTGGCGGTGATTCATGTTGCCAGGGGCCGAGACAAATACGATTTATTGCTAGACGCTGAAGACAGACAGCAAATGGTCACCCTGCTGCCGCCGCAGGATCTGTTTCTGCTGGTCAAGGAACTTGGCAGAGAAGACGCCATGGAATTACTGTCTATGGCAACGTCGGAACAGATCGCGGTCAGCATCGACCTGGACAGTTGGCAGGGAGACCGGTTCGATGGCGACAGATCTCTGGAATGGCTGCTGGCCAGTCTTGACTGGGACGGGGAAGATCCCTTGCAACGCCTGCTGGAGTTTGACTTCGATCTGCTGGTGCTGATACTGCAGCGCTCCGTCACTCTGCTTCGCGGGCCGGAACAGTTGGTAGGTGATGACTGGAAGCCCAATTCGGCAGTGATGCCTTACGAATTTGCCTTCAGCGACGAAGAGCGGGCCAAACCGCTGGCAGCCCTGTTGCGTGACCTGTTTGAGCAACATACGACTTTTTTCTTTCGTCTGGCGGAAGCGCTGCGGAGCGAATTGCCGACCGTGTTGGAAGAAGAGGTCTACCAGCAGCGGCGACTGCGGCTGCTGGAATACGGTTTTCCCGATTTTTCCGAGGCCCTGCAGGTTTATGCCCGGATGGACAGTGACGTTTTCGATGCCGCCCGCTATGCCCGTACCCCGTCACTGAACGAACCGCACCCGGTGGCACCGGGTTTTGCTTTGGCCGAGGTCCCTTCTTGCCCGCTGCTGGCAGCAGTTCTGGCCGCCGGCGTAGATGCGGAGACGGTGTGGGACCTGAGTTATCTGCTCAACCGGGTGATGGTGGCCGACGGTGTCGATATCGGCGATACCCTGGCAGCGCAGGAGACCCTTGAGCGTGTTTACGGCTATCTGAACATCGCCCTTGAACACCTCTGCGGCTCGTCTCTGGAAAAGGCTCGGGAGCTGTTTGCCGGCACTTACCTGCAGGCGCTGTTTCAACTGGGCCACAACCTGGTTGCGAGACTCCGCCGAGAAGCGAACCGGTTGCTCGAATCCCCCATCGGCCCCTTTCTGGAGGGTCCCTATGCGGCACTGATAGGCTCCTTGGGGGGGCGTTTTCCCAAATACTGCCGGTCTTTTGAAAGCACCCGATGGGCAGGAGAAAGTCCCTTCGCAGAATTGCGACAGCTACGGCATACAGAGTCGCGACTGGCTGAAATTGAAGCACAACGGCGATTATTCGAAGCGCATTTTGGTTTTCCTTTGAGTGAGTTTGCTCCTTCGGAGGACGGGGGCGGGTCACAACATGACGAACCCCTGACGCTCTCCGACTTGTTTCTCACCTCCCTGGCCAACCGGATTCTCGGGCGCGACTTCACGCCTCATCCGCTGACGCTCTCCGAACTGCCGCAGTTGCATGCCCGTGTTTCTGAAAACGAACGTGTTTCTGAAGTATTGCGTCGTGAAACCAGGGCCTGGCTGGAGTCCCTTGAAGAAGGCGCCGGCCATTTCGGCGACTTCTGTCTCGATATCTGGGATGAGGAATTCTGCGGACTGGATCCCGCGGCCCTTGATCCGCGTTATATCGGCGGTCTGCTGGTGCGGTAAGGTCTCCAGAAGGAATCAAACGCTGTGTGGCGAACCCCGCCTGCGGTAAAAAAAAGTCCCCAAATCGGCTTGATTTCCTCTGTGCTGTATGTTAAGAGGGATGAATTAAGCGGCGGTGGTTTCCGGGTCTGGCGGCAGCAAAGGGTTGTCCGGGCGGGCCGGGAGGCTCTACGGCCTGTCTTTTGAGCGTTGCCGCGTGGCAACGATGCGTCCGGTCGCGTAGCGAAAAAAGGAGTAAACAGATGGCAGAAGGTGTAGTGAAGTGGTTCAACGACGCCAAGGGTTTCGGGTTTATCGAGCAGCAGGGAGGGCCCGATGTGTTTGTGCACTTTTCCGTGATCCAAGCCGAAGGCTTCAAGTCGCTGGCAGAAGGCGAAAAGGTGCGTTTTGACATCACCGAAGGTCAGAAAGGTCCTCAGGCGTCCAATGTGATCAAACTCTGATGTTTCTCTTTTCGGTTGATTTCAGAGGCCTTTCGGCGGTTGCCGAGGGGCCTTTTTTAGTATGAAAAAGCTGTTAATCGGAGCTGTTGGCTTTCAGCCTTTGCGACGCAGGCGCACCACGGTTTCAAGGTGGGCGGTCTGAGGGAACATGTCCACGGGTTGCAGATCGCTGATATCGTATCCCCGGGACTGGAGCAGGTCGAGGTCGCGAGCCAGGCTGGAGGGGTTGCAGGAAATATAGATCAAAACCGCAGGCGCCAGGTTGTCGAGGGCCTCAATCACCTCTGCCTGACAACCGCTGCGAGGCGGATTGACGGTCGCCACCGCGAAACTGCCGGGCGGCAGATCCTGAAGGAGGTCGGCGACATCACCAGCCACAAAACGGCAATTGTTTTGCTGGTTCATACGGGCGTTTTCGGCTGCGTTGCGTACCGCGTCCTCCACCATTTCGATGCCGATGACCTCGCCGGCGTCCCGGGCCAGGTGCAGAGCGATGCCGCCGATGCCGCAATAGAGGTCCAGGCCGGTTTCATGGGGTTTGAGCTGGGCCCAGTTGCGGACCAGTTCGTAAATTCGGGCGGCTTGTTCGTGGTGCACCTGAAAAAACGACGCAGGGGAAATCCGCAGGCGGACTTCGCCGGTCTGGTCTACAAGATCCGGCATGCCGAGCATACGGATGGTTTCCCGACCCAGAATCACGTTACCCGAAGAGCCGTTGATGTTCTGGTGAACCGAGATCACCTGGGGGATTTTGCGGGTCAGCCATTTGGCGAGGTGGGTGAGCTCCCGGTAATTCCGTTCAGCGGTCACGAAGGTGACCATCGCTTTGCCCGTTGCGGGACTGACCCTGACCACCAGGTAGCGCAGCAGACCGCGTCGGGTGGCGGGATCGTAAATGAAAACATTCTGCCGCTGAATTTCTTCCCTGACCACCCGGACAATGCGATTGATAAGAGGATGGTGCAGAGCGCAGTCACCGATGTCGACGATCTGGTGGGTGCCTCGCCGGTACAGGCCGACCTGGACCCGGCCCCGCAGCTTGCCAAGGGCCAGCTTGGCGCTGGTCCGGTAGCCAAGAGTGCTGGCGGCGGCCCAGATGGGCTGCGGCTGCAGGTTTTTCAGGCGCTCATAGCGGCCGAGGGCCTGTTTCAGGCGGGCTTCCTTGTAGCGAAGCTGAGCTTCGTAACGCATGGGAAGCAGGGCGCAGCCCTGACAGAGGTTGGCGCAAGCACAGGGAGAGGGGCGTCGAAGGGGGCTCTTTTCAAGAACGCGCTGCAGAGAGCAAATGCTGCGCCGTTGACCGGTGTGTTCGACGGCGACAACCACCTTCTCGCCGGCGAGGCTGCCGGCAACCAGCAACTCACGGCCTTCATGGCGGGCAACGCCGACACCGTCGTCGTTGAGGTGGCTGATGGTGACTTCGGTGCCTGGCTGAACCTTGCGGCGGCGCTGCGGACCGGCTTTAAACGGTTGTTTGGGCATAACGAATCCCGGGAAAATGTGCTTCGAGCGACGTTTGCGCACAGTACTCCGTTGCCGGGTGCCTGTCAACGACTCCGCCGTCTCCAAGGTTGTTTCAGGCACTTGTGGCGGCAGAGGCCTGCCGGTCTGCCGCGTTGACAGGCTTGCTTCTCGGGTGCTAAAGTTAACTGTTTGAAACGGTTCTGCCCGGTGGAGATTTGTTCATGCATCAGAAGCTGCGGCTGCTTTGCGATACGGTACGACGGCTGATCCGGCGCAATGCTTTCCCCAATCCTGCCAAGGTGATAGTCAAGTCCCATCCGGCGGACATCGGCTCGAGCCCGCTTCTTTGAACCGCCAACGACATCACCGGGACCCTGATCTATTTCGGCACGGCGACGCTGTCTCTTAAGTCAGCTGGACTAATGACCCGGCCGGCCGTTGACAAAGACCGTAAGCGGTTTTTCGGGCCGCGAAACAAGCAGCGGGCAAGAGCTTGCGGCGCAACAGGTTGTTATTCGCGAGTTCGGTCACCATGAATGCCGCCATGGCCGGACGGGGAAAGACAGGTGGCTAGCCGTACAGGGTATTGAATTTATGCGACAAGAAGAGTCCGAAGCTATTGTTCTGCACCATCTCGACTACAATGATGCGGATCGTATCGTCAGTTTCTTTTCTCTGGAACAGGGACTGCTGAAGGGCTTTGCCCACAACGCCCGCAAGAGTCGCAAGCGTTTCGGTTCAGCACTGGAACTTTTTGCCTATGTTCACTTGCGCTGGAGCGGTAAGGCTTCAGGCGACCTGGTGTCCTTGCAGGATGCCGAATTGATCGACCTGCACAGCGGCGTCCGGCGGGATGTGGGTGCCCTGGCGCTGGCCTCCTATGGCTGCGAACTGGTGGAGGCGCTGACCGCTGAAGCTCAGTCCTGTCCTGAAATTTTCCATCTGCTCAGAGCGTTTCTCGGTCATCTCTCCAAGGCCGGACTGTCTCTGGAGGCAAGGTTACTGTTTGAGCTTCGGCTTTTCTCGCAACTCGGTTATGCGCCCCATTTTCTCCACTGCAGTGCCTGCAATTTTCCACTGGATGGCGACGAAGTGGCCTTCTCCGCCAACGGCGGCGGTGGTTTGTGTCTTGAGTGTGCCCCAGCAGCGCTTCCTCTTCGGGTCTCCCCGATGACCTTGGGCACATTGGGCCGCTGCCTGCAGGCACCGGTGACCCTGTTTGAGGGATTTCGCTTCAGCGAACGGACATTGCAGGAAGCCGGCGGGGTTTTGCAGGACATTCTGCGCCAGCATCTTGTGCGGCCCTTGAAGTCCCAGTCTTTCATGGAGCAGATGCTGGCCGGAAAAGCCCGGGTCAAGGCGATCCGATAGCTTTTTGCGGGGGCCAAATTGGGTTGACAGGGCCAAATAAAAAGAGCTACCTTGGCTCCCCTGAAACTGCTAATCTTTCTGTCCTCACGGCTGCTTTTTCAGCGGTCGGCGGCAAATGCCAGGAGGCGTCGTGACATTTCAAGATCTTATCCTTTCCCTCCAGACTTACTGGGCCGGACAGGGGTGCGTGCTGCAGCAGCCCTATGACCTGGAAAAGGGTGCCGGCACCTTTCATCCGGCGACCTTTCTGCGAGTTCTCGGTCCCGAACCCTGGAAAGTGGCCTACGTCGAACCTTCGCGGCGTCCCACCGACGGTCGCTACGGGAAAAATCCCAACCGTCTGCAACATTATTACCAATTCCAGGTAATCATGAAGCCGTCGCCCATGAACATTCAGGATCTCTACCTGGATTCCCTTAAAAGTTTCGGCATCAGCCCGTCCCGCCACGACATCCGCTTTGTCGAAGACGACTGGGAGTCTCCGACACTGGGTGCCTGGGGCCTCGGCTGGGAGGTCTGGCTGGACGGCATGGAGATTACCCAGTTCACCTACTTTCAGCAGGTGGGAGGGCTCGACCTGAAGCCGATTTCCGCTGAAATCACCTACGGTTGCGAGCGTATTGCGATGTATCTGCAGGGGATCGACAACGTCTACGACCTGGAGTGGGCTCCGGGGATTCGCTATGGCGATGTTCATCATCAGACCGAGGTGGAGTTTTCGACCTACAATTTCGAAGTCGCCGACACCGAGATGCTGTTCCGGTTGTTTGAAATGTACGAAAAGGAATGTAACCGCCTGGTGGAGCGGCAACTGGTCTTCCCGGCCTATGATTTTGTACTCAAGGCCTCCCACGCCTTTAACCTGCTGGATGCCCGGGGGGTTATTTCGGTAACCGAGCGGGCCCATTATATCGGCCGGGTCCGCACTCTCTCCCGACTTTGTGCCGAGGGCTACTTAGCCCTGCGGGAAAAAATGAATTTTCCGCTGCTGAAGCGATAGCGGACTCAGCCCCCTGTGACCTGCGCCACGGACATCGAAAGGTTTCCGTGGCTTGTCTTTTCGTAAAAGAAGGACGGAGTTTAACTTATGTCTGCTGAACTGTTCCTGGAGCTGGGCACAGAAGAGATACCGGCCGGATTCCTTCCGGCAGCGATGGCCGATCTGGAACGACTGTTGCTCAAAGAGCTGAAGAATGCCCGGATTCCTTGCGGGGAGGTCCGCACCTTCGCCACCCCCCGGCGTCTGGGTTTTGCCGCCGCCGGAGTCGCCCTGCAGCAGCAGCGGCAGGAATTGAATGTGGCCGGACCGTCGGTCAAGGTCGCTTTTGACAATGACGGCCGACCGACCAGGGCAGCCCTCGGTTTCGCCCGCAGCAACGGCGTCGAGGTAGCCGATCTGAGCCGGGTGACAACAGACAAAGGGGAATACCTGCACCTTTCCCGAGTGATCGAGGGGCGGCCGACAGCGGAATTGCTGCCGGAGATCCTGCCGCGCCTGATCGGCAGCCTGAGCTTTCGCAAGTCGATGCGCTGGAAAGACCTGGAGATCCGTTTTGCCCGTCCCATGCACTGGATCGTAGCCCTGTTCGACGGCGTGGTGGTGCCCTTTGAGTTCGGCAACCTGATCAGCGACGATCAGTCCCGCGGTCACCGATTCATGGCTCCCGGGACCTTTGCGGTGACCTCCTGCGAGCAGTTTCTGGCCGAGGCGGAAAAACACTTCGTGATCGCCGACCCTGCCCGTCGCCGGACGATGATTGAGGAAGAGCTGGAGAGAGCGGCCCGCGAGGTCGGCGGCCGTCTCAATCCAGACCCCGCCCTGCTCGACGAAGTCTGCTACCTGGTGGAATATCCCATGGCGGTGACTGGCTCTTTTGAAGAGAGTTATCTGGCTTTGCCCCGGGAACTGCTCATTACCACCATGCGCGAACATCAGCGTTACTTCACGCTGCTCGACGATCGGGGCGGACTGCTGCCCCGCTTTATCACCGTTTCCAACACCCGGGTGGAGGATCCGAAGGTGGTCAGCCGCGGCAATGAACGGGTGTTGCGGGCCCGCCTGGCCGATGCCATGTTCTTCTGGGATGAAGACCGAAAGACCCCGCTGGAGAGCCGCCTTGAAAGCCTCAGAAACGTGGTCTACCAGGCCAGGCTGGGAACCAGCTACGAAAAGGTGATGCGCTTCAGGGAACTGGCGGTGGGGCTGGCACGCAAGCTTGACCCGTCTTTGGAGAAACTGACCGAGCGCGCGGCTCTGTTGGCCAAATGCGATCTGGAAACCGGCATGGTCTATGAGTTTCCCGAACTGCAGGGGGTCATGGGCCGGGAGTACGCCCGCCTTGAAGGAGAAGACGAGCGGGTCACCCGGGCCATACACGAGCATTATCTGCCGGTTCAGGCCGGCGGCGAACTTCCGTCGGATTCTGTCGGGGCCTTTGTTTCCATCGCCGACAAGATCGACACGATCTGCGGCTGTTTTGGTGTCGGACTGATTCCCACCGGCACTGCCGATCCCTATGCGTTGCGGCGCAGCGCCCTGGGGATTCTCAGTATTGTTCTCGAACGGGGTTATCGTCTGTCTCTGCCCGAACTGATCCGTCACAGCGTGGCGCTGCTGGGGGAGAAGCTGCAGCGATCCGAGCAGGAGGTGGCCACCGAGGTCGAGACCTTTATTCACCAGCGGTTTTTCCACCAGTTGGTGGCCCAGGGGCATGCGCAGGATCTGGTCGATGCGGTGCTGAGCGTCACCTTTGATGATCCCGTCGATGCACTGGCCCGGGTTCGCGCCCTGGCTGCGTTTCGGGGCCGGGAAGATTATCAGCAGTTGGTGGTTGCTTTCAAGCGCGCAGGCAATATCATTAAGGGTGGTGTTGAGGCGTTGGTGGAACCGGCCTTGTTTGAGGAGGACTGCGAAAAACAGCTCTTCGCAGCGCTGGAGAAGGCCGCCGCCGAGTGCCGTCAGCTTGTCGCCAAAAGCAACTATGGCGACGCACTGCAGGTTGTGGCCGGACTCGGGCCCTTCGTCGACGCTTTTTTCGAAGGTGTCATGGTCATGGCCGAGAAAGAGCAGGTCAGGGTCAACCGTCTGGCCCTTCTGACGGCGGTGTCCCGGTTGCTGGAACAGATAGCCGATTTTTCCAGGCTGGCCGAATAAACGCCGCCGGTTTGTTGCAGATTTTATCGGGGCAACACCCGGCTAACCCATATTCAGGAGGATAGAGTCCATGGCGGTTAAATATGTGTATTACTTTGGTGCGGGCGAGAGCGAGGGCACCGCGGAAATGAAAAATCTGCTGGGCGGCAAAGGCGCCAACCTGGCTGAAATGTGCTCCATTGGTCTGCCGGTGCCTCCCGGCTTTACCCTGACCACGGAACTCTGCACCGAATTCTATAAAAATGACCGGCGCTATCCCGCAGGGGTGGAAGAAGAAGTCGCCGTCCACCTGGCCCGACTCGAAGGGGCCATGAACAAAAAGTTCGGCGACAGAGCCAATCCCCTGCTTCTCTCGGTCCGTTCCGGTGGCCGGGCTTCTATGCCCGGCATGATGGATACGGTTCTCAACCTGGGTCTCAATGATGCTACGGTTCAGGGACTGATTGAGCAGAGTGGTGACGCCCGTTTCGCCTACGACTCCTACCGGCGGTTCATTCAGATGTACAGCCACGTGGTCATGAATATGGACGGATCGCAGCTGGAGCATCTGTTGGAGAACATGAAGGAGATTCGCGGCGTCAGCCTCGATACGGAACTCGCCGCCGATGACCTCAAGCAGCTGGTGCAGCTGTTCAAGGGTAAGATTCGTGAAACACTCGGCTGCGAATTTCCCGAAAATCCCCAGCAGCAGTTGTGGGGGGCGATCAATGCCGTGTTCGGCTCCTGGATGAACCCCCGTGCCATTACCTACCGCAAACTTAACAACATCCCGGCCGACTGGGGCACTGCGGTTAACGTTCAGGCCATGGTCTTCGGCAACATGGGCAACACCTGCGCAACCGGGGTTGCCTTTACCCGCAATCCGTCGACAGGGGAAAACTACTTTTTCGGTGAGTTTCTGCTCAATGCCCAGGGCGAGGACGTGGTCGCTGGAATTCGTACCCCCCAGCCCATCAACAAGGCCGGCGGCGACAGCCCCCTTCCTTCCCTGGAAGAGGTCATGCCCGACTGCTACCAGCAGTTGATGGATATTCAGCAGACCCTGGAGAAGCATTACCGGGACATGCAGGACATCGAGTTTACCATTGAGAAAAACAAGCTTTACATGTTGCAGACCCGAAACGGCAAAAGGACCGCCAAGGCGGCCATCAAGATTGCCGTGGACATGGTTCAGGAGGGTCTGATCAGCGAGAAAGAAGCGGTTCTGCGGGTTGCTCCGGGCCAGCTCGATCAGCTGCTGCATCCCTCGCTGGACCCCAAAGCCCACCGGGAGGTGATTGCCACCGGCCTGCCGGCGTCGCCGGGGGCGGCTTCCGGTGAGGTGGTTTTCTCCGCCGAAGATGCCGAGGAAGCCAGCAAGCTGGGATTGAAGGTTATCCTGGTGCGCATCGAAACCAGCCCCGAAGACATTCACGGAATGCACGCCGCCCAGGGGATTCTTACCGCCCGTGGCGGCATGACCTCCCACGCCGCGGTGGTTGCCCGTGGCATGGGCAAGTGCTGTGTCGCTGGTTGCGGTGGCATCAAGGTGGACTACGGAGCGCAACAGTTTGTTACCAGCAGCGGCGCAATCTTCAAGAAAGGCGATGTCATCACCCTTGACGGCTCCACCGGGGAAGTGATGAAAGGTTCGGTAGCGACGGTGCAGCCGAAACTGACCGGCGAATTTGGTCTTCTCATGACCTGGGTCGACAAGTTCCGCCGGTTGCGAGTACGGACCAATGCCGACACCCCTCAGGATGCGGCCGTGGCCCGCAAGTTCGGTGCCGAGGGGATCGGTCTGTGCCGCACCGAGCACATGTTCTTTGAGCATGACCGTATCATGGCGGTACGGGAAATGATCCTCTCCGAGGATGTGGAGGGCCGCAAGCGGGCGCTGGCAAAAATTCTGCCCATGCAGAAAAGTGATTTTCTCGGTCTGTTCCGGGAGATGAAGGGCCTGCCGGTGACAATTCGCCTGCTCGATCCGCCGCTGCATGAATTTCTGCCTCACACCGACAAGGATATCGACGAACTGGCCAAGGTCATGGAAGTTCAGCCTCAGGTGCTCAAGAACAAAGCCGAGTTCCTGCACGAGTTCAATCCGATGCTGGGCCATCGCGGCTGCCGCCTGGGCATGACCTATCCGGAGATCTACGACATGCAGGTTCAGGCCATCATGGAAGCGGCCTGCGAACTGGTGAAGGACGAGGGCTACGAGATCGTTCCGGAGATCATGATTCCGCTGGTCGCTCACGTCAACGAACTCAAGGTGCTGCGGAGTAATGCGATTCGAGTAGTTGAGGAGGTTCTCAACCGCTACGGCCTTCGGGTGGAATATCTCATCGGCACCATGATCGAGCTGCCCCGGGCGGCGCTTACCGCCGATGAAATTGCCCGGGAGGCCGAATTCTTCTCTTTTGGCACCAACGACCTGACTCAGACCGCCTTCGGCCTGTCCCGCGATGACGCCGGCAAATTCCTGCCCTATTACGTCAATCGCGAGGTGCTGCCCGACGATCCTTTTGTAGTGCTTGATCAGGAAGGGGTGGGCCAGCTGATTCAGATAGGCTGCGAGCGAGGTCGAAAGACCCGTCCGGACATCAAGCTGGGAATCTGCGGTGAGCACGGCGGGGAGCCCAGCAGCGTCATCTTCTGTCACAACAGTGGTCTTGACTACGTGTCCTGTTCCCCTTACCGCGTCCCGGTAGCCCGGCTGGCGGCGGCCCATGCCGCTCTGCTGAGCACATAGGCCACCTGTAAACAGGCCATCTGCGACTCCCAGGCCCCCGGGGACTCCCGGGGGCCTTTCTGTCGCCGATTTACGGCGCTGCAGCGCCACAACCCGCTGCCACAGGAAAAATTTTCCTGTGGCTTTTGATTTGTCATACAGAGGAATTATGCCCAACATAGAAAGCAAAGCCGGCGACCATATTGACGCTCGGTGCACACGTTGCCGAGCGGTTACCAATCACACCATCATCGCCATGGTGGCGAAGCGCCCGGCGCGTGTGCGCTGTAATACCTGCGCCGGCGATCACAACTACCGGTCGCCAAGTCCGGCCAAAACTGCCCCTGCCAAAGTCCCTTCGGCCAAACCCGGGCGACGTACCACGGCGGATCGCCAACGGGAGGCGCAGCAACAGGAATGGAGAGATGCTGCTGAAAAAGCCGACTCCGCTGTGACCGTCGCCTACAGGATGGATCGAAGCTATCGGGTGGGCGATCTGGTCGATCACACCATCTTCGGGGTTGGCGTGGTTCAGCAGGTCATCAAGCCGAACAAAATGGAGATCCTGTTCGCCGTCGGCGTCAAGTCCCTGCGCTGCCGGTTGTAGTTTTGCCTTGTGATCGACGGGGTCCGGGGAGGTCGGGTCAGGACCGGGACGCCTTGGATTGGGGGAATGCTTCGCCGGCCCGGGTGTGGTAGCATGACAGAATAATACCTGTGGGGATTCTTGGCCGGTGTACGTTATGCGGCGGCATCGGTGGAAACCCTCGCTGCCAAGGACCGGTCATGTTTCTACCTTATGGGGACACTCCCAATCCTCCCGGCTTTTCTCCTGTCAACAGCCTGTTGATCGCGGTCAATGTCGGGATCTTTCTTTTTATCAGCCTGCCTCTCAGTTTAAGCCGGCCCGATCTTGGCGACCCTCTTCTACTTGAGTACCTTCGCATCATCGGCGTCCGCGGCCACATTTCCGCTCAGCAGGTTCTGGAGCATGTCAGCGCCTACGACCTGTTTGTGTTCCGCTATGGATACCGCCCCGCAGCGGCCAGCCTGACTACCCTGTTCACTTCCATGTTCCTGCACGGCGGCTGGCTGCACCTGGCCGGCAACATGTTGTTTCTGTATATTTTCGGGGACAACGTCGAGCACCGCCTCGGTCCTGTCCGGTATCTGTTTGGCTACCTGATGGCCGGGGTCGCCGCTACCCTGTTCTTCTCCCTGTTTGTCCCCGGTTCGCAAATCCCTCTGGTGGGAGCTTCCGGCGCCATTTCCGGGGTGCTGGGCTGTTACTTTGTGTGGTTTCCCCGCAATCAGGTCAAAACCCTGGTGCTGTTGTTTCCGATCCTGATGCAGACCCTCTATTTGCCGGCCCGGCTGGTGCTCGGTTTCTATCTGATTCTCGACAATCTGATCCCTTTTCTGCTGACCACCGGTCGCGGTTCCGGCGTTGCCTATGGCGCTCATATCGGCGGGTTTCTGTTTGGCGTGATTGCGGCCTGGGGGCTGGACCAACGTAAAAATCCCGTTGCGGCAGGGACCGTCGGGAGCGCTGTCCGATCAGGTTGGGGCCGGTTGTGGTCCCGCCAGATGGACGGAGGCAAGGTTGCCGCGGCGCAGATTGGCGAGCTGCTGCAGCAGGGCCGCGCCGAAAAAGCCGCCCGTCTTTACCTGACCCTGTCCGGCGAAGCCGAGCGCCTTATGGTGACGCCGGAGGCGGTTCTGGCTATCGGTGCGCATTTGTTGCAGAAGCGTCAGTACGAGTCGGCGCTGAACCTGTTTCGGCGTTTTATCGCCGAACGACCCGCCAGCCCCGATGTTGACCGGGCCTACCTGGGCGCTGGTCGGGCCATGCTCTATCTTTCTCGAGGAAACTACAGCGCCCGCCAGTACCTGCTCGCCGCCGTCGATACCGCCCGCAGTGAGGAAGTGGCCCGAACCGCCCGCGAACTGCTGCGCCGCCTCGAATCCGCTGAAGGTTGCTGAAGCTTTCTGTTCACAAAGATACAGCCCGCCTCTAACCCCCCCCCTCCGTGGTCCGGTAAAAGTCTCAGGGGGCCGGTGCCTATATGGAAGCAAGACAAACACTGTTCGACAACGGCTCGAAGGCTTTGGAGCCGAAGTTTCTTACCGGCGAAGCATTACGGGTAAAGGAGTGGCGGGGTATTTGGGGACAGGCAGGTGGACTGAGTGATTCTTCGGGATTTCATTTTAATCTCACGGATGTCTGGTTATCGTCATGGGTCTGTATCCTGCCCATTCGGCGGTGGCGCCAAAGCAGGCGGATGCGGCGGGGTTCCCTTACGGAAAAATAGCCTCTCCGGTAAATTCATCGCTCGTTGCCCTGCTTCGGCGGCAA
>SLLR01000113.1 GCA_007134025.1 Desulfuromonadaceae bacterium
AATCCTTGTTTGTTTTACCCAAAAAGAGAGATCACATCTGGTCGCAGCGGAAACGTTTTTCAATTTTACAAAGGGAGATTGACGGCGCCAAAACGAGTCGTTTGCAATAATCCATTGGAATGGCTAGGATAAAAAACCAGTAGGAGACTCATTGAATCCGCGCAACATAATTCAAACCTCTGAGGTTGCTCCTCAGGATTCGTCCGCATTGGAAGTCTTGACCTGCAGGGTGGAAAACACTTCATGGACCCCCTCGGTAGCCAGGGCGAGGGCGACGGCACGACCGATTTCCTCGGCGGAATCGACGGTTCCGGCAAGAACGACCCGTCCGTCCGTTGTGCTCACCGATATGCGCAAGGCGGATAGCTGGGGGTCGGCGGCCAGTTTGGCTTTGATGGTTGCCGTTGCCCTGGCATCACGGGTGGCGTCGCTGACGGCCTCGCCCAGATCCCGGGCCCGTCTTCGCACGATACGTCCATGCTCGGCAAGTTCCTCGCGAATGTCCTCGGCGCGCAGTTGCAGGGCTTCAAGCCGCCCGGCCATGAACTGTCTCGCTTCGCGGGTCATATCGGCTGGCGGTTCCCGGTCGGTGTGCGGTTGTTCCGGGGCAGGTTTTTCGGTTTCATCCAAAGTTGGGGAGAACCCTTTCTCGCCAAGATACCAGAGAGTCCCTCCGCCAATAATGATGCCCAACAGTAAACCGATCAGAAATGTTTTCATTTTGGCCTCCTTAAGGTCGTGCGCCCCTACTGGGGGGAACTATGGACGATGTTCATCAGCATCTGTTGCGCCTGTAAGTGTTCCCGACAAATGCCCGGTAAAGTAATGGAAACCACAGAATTCTACCATGTTCTGCGCGATCTGTGGAAAAGATCGGAAAGGGATCAAGAGACCGGGTTGCATCGGGCTTTTGATTTGCCATATCGACCCAGCTGTTTTTTATGAGAGGCATCGAGGTCTTTAGGGTAGTTGTGGCGCAGCTTTTGGCCCGGGGAAAAAGCTCACAAGTAACACAATCCCCGTTAACCCGATGGTCGAATTCGGCCTGGGGTGCGTGAAACCCCTTGGACAAATGACGTTTTTTTCTTAAAATGATTTCCGCCGGTGCAGTTCGTCAAGGTTTTCTGTAAAAACACCTGGAAATATTTCAGACTCTATCCATCGGATACCCCGGGCGGCAAAAAGGGCTTTTTGAGTTCAAGTCTCTTTGCGAGGCCTGTGAATTTTTGGCTCTCTCGTCCATGGAAGACGCATTAATTCTGTTAAAATCTAACATCAACTACCATCTGGAAAGATTGATTTTCGGTCAGCAAAAAGGCTTCAGCTGCTGGAAGGATGCCTGCGCAACATTGCATAATTGCGAGGAATGTTCTGAGCCGGGCCTGGTCAAAGAACAGGACTCTTCACACTATGTTGTCGCCCCATGAACCCGTGAGGCGGCGAAGAAAGGCAGATTGGTGACGGAAGAGGGCAGACATAAACTTCAAATTGTACGGGACTATCACCAGCGCACCAAACATCATCCCGATCGTTACGCCGCCTCCCTGGGCTATATGGACTGGGAGAACCAGCCCGATCCTTTTCGAAGCTTTGCCGACACCGAGTACATCGACCTGCCGCATCCTCCTCTGCGGGATCAGCCCGGCTATGACGGGCTGTTTTTTCGTCCGCCGAAACCGGTCGCGCTTGATGCCGAGGGAGTAGGGCGGCTTTTGTATCACAGCCTGGCTCTGTCGGCCTGGAAGCAGGCCCCCATGCGCCGGCCCTGGTCGCTGCGCATCAATCCCTCAAGCGGCGATCTGCACCCGACGGAAGGTTATCTGATCAGCGGCCCGGTGCCCGGGCTGATTCCTCAACCGGGCGTTTATCACTATGCGCCTTTCCGCCATCAACTGGAGTTGCGCTGCCGTCTTTCAGATCGGCAATGGCAGCAGCTTTCCGGCAATCTGCCAGCGCCCTGCCTGTTGCTCGGGCTGAGCTCCATCTATTGGCGGGAATCCTGGAAATACGGTGAGAGGGCCTTTCGCTACTGCCATCACGACGTGGGGCACGCATTGGGAGCGATTGCTTTTGCCGCCCGTACCCTTGGCTGGCGGACCCGACTGCTGGACGGGATCGCCGATACCGACCTGAACCGCCTGCTGGGCATCCATGGCCAGTCGGGCATCGAGGCGGAGCACGGCGAATGCCTGGTGGCACTGTTTCCCGCCGGGATTCTACCGGCAGAGTTGTCCTTTCAGGACCTGACCGCCCAAGGGCTCGCGGGGCCTGGCAATCTTGCCTGCCTCGGTCGCCCCAACCGTCTCAGCCGCGATCACCATGGGTGGCCGGTCATTGAAGAGGTGGCACGGGCGGTCCGAAGGGAGACGGCCGGCATCTTCGGCGGGTCGACGGCGGTGAAGGTTTCCCCCCCGGCTTTGCCGGACATGCTTCCCCTCCGACCCCATGGGGCGGAACAGATCATTCGCCAGCGGCGCAGCGCCGTTGACATGGACGGCAGCAGCTTTCTGGATCGGGATGTCTTCTACCAAATGATGCAGCGAATTCTGCCCGGTCATTTCCCCTTTACGGTGCTGCCCTGGCAACCCCGGATCTCGCCGATTCTGTTCGTTCATCGGGTCGAGAACCTGGAACCGGGAATTTATCTGCTGGTGCGCAGCGCAGCCCATGAATCGAGTTTGCGCCGCGCCCTGAATCAGGAATTCGAGTGGCTTCGGCCTTCAGGCTGCCCTTTGGAGCTGCCTTTTTACCGCTTGCTTGCGGCCGATGTGATCGAAGCGGCCAAGGCGGTCAGTTGCCATCAGGACATCGCCGGTGACGGAGCCTTTTCCCTGGGCATGCTGGCGGAATTCCATGCCGCGCTGGCGGAACAGGGGGCTGCCATTTATCCCCGTCTGTTCTGGGAATGCGGACTGATCGGTCAGGTGCTGTACCTGGAGGCCGAGGCGGCGGGAATGCGCAGCACCGGGATCGGCTGCTTTTTTGATGACGCCATGCACCGCATTCTGGGCCTCGCCGACAGCACCTGGCAGAGTCTTTACCATTTTACTGTCGGCGCTCCTGTTGAAGATCCCCGTCTTCAGACCATCGCACCCTATGCCCACCTGCAGCCATCGCCAGACCGCTGAAAAGGCCGCTGGACAATACGGCGATTCCAAGCAGCCAGCGGTCATTCCGCCACCTGGGCCCCGTCATCGGGAATAAGCACAACAACGTCTTCCGATCCGAGATAGTGGCTGATACGCCAGGCGTGGTAACCCACCCGGTCGAGCCAGTGCATGGCGTCGAGCAGCACCAGTGCCACAGCCGTGTCGCTTGCGCCCGTCGCCGATCGCGCCAGCACCAACGGCCGTCCCCGACTGTGCTCCGAGGTCAGCTCTGCTGACCTCGCGGCCACTGCCATCAGCCATCCGCTCTCCTCGCGCCCCCGCAGTCCGGCCTCGCAGAGGTGCAGCAGTGCCCGCAATGCTTCCCTCTGCTCGGCCAGAGGTTCGGCGACCACCTGGTGCCGAAGCACCGAGGGCGGCCGCTGATAGGTCCGCAATCGGGCCAGGTGAGCCACCGCGTGCATCTGGCAAATGCGGTTCTGAGAGAGAGGCTCGTCACCGGCTACTGAAGGGATGGTGGCCAGGAACTGCTGGGACTGGTCCAGAGCTTGTTCCAGTTGCTGAAGCCGGCCTTCGTCGTTTGCCGACCGGTCCGCTCCCAGGCTGTCGCGAATCGCTATGAAGAGTTCGCCGGCGGTTTCCAGCAGGGCGCGACGGCTGGCCTCCAGGGCGACAGCCGGAACACTGAGCAGCGACGCGTCGAGGTGCTCTGTCAGGCGCAGGCCTTTGTCCGGCAGCAGGTGTTCGATCCAGCCGGCAAAGCGTTCAGTGAAAGGCAGAAAGAGGGCTACGCCGAGGCCGATGAAGGCGGTATGAAAAGCGGCCAGACTGGCGGCGCCGGGGTCCAGTCCCAGATGGACCTGAGCCCACAGGATAGCTCGCAGAAACAGCGGCAGCAGGCCGATGGCGATGATTCCCGTGGCCAGATTGAAGGAGACGTGGGCCAGCACTGTGCGGCGCGTGGGAACGCTGGCGCCGATGGCGGCGAGGGCACCGGTGACCGTGGTGCCGATGGCGGCCCCGATGACCAGCAGGGCCGCCTGTTCGAAGTGCACGGAACCGCTGTGGAGGGCGGTAAGGGCCGTCGCTACGGCGGCACTGGAAGACTGCATGACCACGGTCATCATCAGGCCCGCCAGCATCATCAGCAGGCGCCCGATCAGTCCTTCGGCAGTCAGCCGCTGTAACTGAAAAAGACCTGAGA
>SLLR01000018.1 GCA_007134025.1 Desulfuromonadaceae bacterium
CCTCCAAGTCACCACTTGGCCACCACGGCCAAGTGGATGGTGCTTACGCACCACGCGCCCTGCCGGGCGCACACAAAAAAAGCCCCGGCACAGGCCGGGGCCGACAAGCGGATAATGAGGGCTCAGCGCGAAGCGGCGGACTCGGAATCACCAGCCGCTTCCGGGGAACGGAACAAGAACTGGTAAACAAGTTCATCCTCTTTGACCATACCCAGTTCCCGGCGGGCCAGAGCTTCAATATAGTCGGAATCTGACTGAAGCGCTCTGATTTCGTCTTTCAAAAGTCGAATCAATTTTTCCTGCTGACGTAGCTCGACTTCAAGGGCGGCGTAGTCCCCTTGAAGTTGTAGGGTTCGCAAAATTCCTTTCTGCCCGAAAAGAGCGAAGCCGAGAATCAGCAGAATCAATAACAACGGAATCAGTGGTAGACGACGCCGGCCTTGCGGCTGAGTTTTTTCAGATGGATTGGCCACTTGATGCTCCCGAGCAAGGAATTGTCCAAATCCGCCGCGCTGGCCGTGACAAATCTCCTACCCCTTGTCTGCTGAAAATGACACATCACACATGGTAGCACCGTCAAGCGGCAACAGAAAAGTCCAAAGTGTTAGCGCACCTCAATTCTGTCACCGATTCTGGCCAGAGTGCTCTGGCCGATCCCCTTGACCTTCAGAAGATCTGCCGGAGAGCCAAAGGCACCTTCGCTGGTGCGGTACTCGATAATCCTCTGGGCCGTCACCTGGCCGATGCCGGGCAGAGTCTGCAGTTCGGCCGCAGTAGCAGTGTTCACATTGACTTTGGCACCGAGCTCCTGGCTCGCCCCTACAGGGGTGCTCGTCAGAGGGGACACCAGCCCCCAGGGGCCGAAAAAGGACAGGCTCAGCAGCATTACCAGACAACCGATGCGTTTCTTCATGTGACCTCCAATCTGTGTGAGTTAACGGACAAAAAAATCACCCCCATAACCGAAACGGGAAGTGACGAAGCAACAATTTGTCTAAATTAACTAACACAGTAAAATTTAAAAATCAACATTTTTAAATTAATATTATTAGTTTTGACATAAAAAAGCCGCAGCGCTTCAGAGCGGTTGGCGGCGGCTGCCCGGTTGGTCACTGCGGCCGAGTCCGGCCAGGGCGAAGCTGACCGAGAGGTTCTGATCGCCATCACGGTTGCGATAAGTCAGATAGAGGCTCCAACACTGGGCCCGATATTCCAGGTTGAGCCGATTTTCCAGATTTGTATCACCCCGCAGAGAGTGGCGATTTTCGTAACTGAGGTAAAGGGGCTTGAGCAGGGCTAGTTCCAGGCGGGCGGCCAGGTATTCCTGCAGATCCTTGTTGTAACGGTAGCGGAGCGAAAGAGCATTGCCTCGCTGGTCCTGCAGTCCGGTATCGACATGAAAGGTAAAAAAATTATTGGAACCAGCAGTATCGTAACGGGTATCGATATCGATGTAGTTCCAGCGAGTCGGGCGCACAATCAACTCGGCCCGCAGATCCGAAAACCGCCTTTCCTGGCCTTGGGGAGCCAGCGGATGCCGTTCCGACTTCTCGATATCGTATTCCTGGGCCAGGCGCAGGTACAGCCATTCCCGATAATCCACTTGTCCTTCCACTGTCTCGGAGCGGGCAACCAATCGATTCACCAGGCCGTAACTGAAGGTATTTTGTCCCGACAGGCTGTCCTCTCCGTCAAATTGCGGCAGATGGGACTGTTTCTCAAAAGGGCGGTATCCATAGCGGATTTCCGGTTGCAGCACATGCTGAAGCCGCTCCACCCGGCGACCGGCAATATTGTATACCCGGGAAAGACGGGTACTGAGAAGGGTTGCCACATCGAACCGGCCGTCCCGCTCTTCGCCCTGATCGGAAGAGTACAGACGCTCCCGGTAGCCAAATTCGGTACTCACATCCAGAAACCCGCCGAGTCGAAAAACTCCGGCCACAGAAGGTCGCAGGCTCAGACGCCCCCCCGTCAGACCCTGGTCCCGATAAAAGTGAACGGCACTGGTTTCCAGATCGAAGTAAAAGGGCGAATCCGCAAAGCGCCGCCTGAGCAGGGAAAAACGCACTTCCGGCAGGCGCTGCAGGGTCTCGGCATTGCTACGCTGCAGGTCTCGAGTGTATTTAACCTGGCCGGCCAGATTATTTTTGCCCCAGTTGCGGCCGGCCCAGATCACCGATTCAGTTTTATCTTTGTTGTAATCGCCGGCGGCTTCGCCAAAGTCGGAAAAAAAATCCCGCTGACTGACATATTCGACATCGGCACGCAAGCGGACCCGGCCGGGCAGCGTCCCCCGATGCCGCCAGTCAAAGGCAAAGCGGTCGGCGTAATTGTTCAAACCACTGACGTGGTAAGCCTTGGCGGCCCCCTCGTTGTCATGGCCGAAAAAATAACGGTACTCGAGACCCTTTCCCACCCCCATGCGAGAGAGGTAGTCGAGATACAGGGTGGAATCCTGATTGGGGGCGATGACGTGATAGTAGCTTGTGTAAAGCTGCGCTCCGCGTTTGTCCGAATAACCGACGCCGGGCATCAGGAGGCCCGACTGACGCCGGGTTTTCACCGGATAACCGATGACCGGCAGATACAGAACCGGGACGTCGTAAATGTAGAATTTGGCGTTTCTGGCCCAGGCGTATCCCTCCAGAGTCACGTCAAGTTGGCTGGCAGTAAACTTCCAGGCCGGCACCGGGCCATCGCAGCCGGTAAAGGTGCCGTCCTCAACACGATAACTGCGCGGGCCCGTTTTCGAAAGGGTGGAGCCGGTGATGTGAAATCTCGGTTCGCGAACCAGAATCCGGCCGTTGTGAACCCGCCCCAGCCCGGTGATCAGATTGAGGTGCATCTCGTCGCCGAACAGCTCACTGTCGGGATCGATAAAATGAACCTGACCGAAAGCCTGGGCTTCGCGGGCCTCCTCGAACCAGAGAAGCCGGTCAGCCCGCAGTTCCTGGTCTCCCCACTGCAGAACAACCTCCTGCTCCGCAACGTAGGCCCCGGCCGCCCGATCAACGTCGATGGTCAACGCATCCAGTTGAACACGTTGCTGCCCCCCCCAAGTGGTGGCCGTTGAAACCCATAGACAGAGCAACCAGAAAGCCGTTACAAGCAGGTATTTTTGCCAGATGGTCCTGTGCTTCACTCTGTTTCTCCCTCCAGGCCCTGCAGGAGTTCCCGCGCCGCCGCTACCAGAAAAAGAGAACCGGCAACCAACAGGATTTCCCCCTGCCGACGATCAGCCAGGGCGGCCATAAGGGCGGCAGCGGGCGTATCATAGCAACCGTTTGGCACCCCGAAAGCGTCGGCCAGGCCGGCAATGGTCGCAGCGGGGACAGCATTTTCCAAGGGCGGCACGGTACAATAGAGACGCTTGGTTCGGGGCAGCAGCGGCCCGAGAATCCCTTCAAGATCTTTGTTCGCCTTGGCGGCCACCACCCAGCGAACACCCGACACCGACAGGGAGTCAAGGTAAGCGGCCAGGACCTGTGCACCGCCTTCATTGTGAGCACCGTCAAGCAGCACCTCACGCTGCTGACGCCACCATTCCAGCCGACCGGGCCAGCTTACCGCGGCAACCCCCTGCCGCATGGCAGCAGCAGAGAGCGCGATCCCCTGCCGCGCCAGCAATTCGGCAACAGCCAGGGCAACCCCCATGTTGTGCTGTTGGTGGTCCCCGGCAAGACCGCATTCCAGACCGAGCAACCGCAGGTCCAGACCGCGATAGTCAAACCCAGGAACCGCAGGTTCAACAAAAAAATCCCTGCCGGCAAGAAAGACAGGGGAATCCACAGCGGCGGCCCGCTCCAGGAGAACGCTCAGCGCCTCAGGAGGCTGGGCGCTGACAACCAGAGGCGTCTGCGCCTTGATAATACCAGCCTTTTCGCCGGCGATCTGCGCCAGACCGTCTCCGAGATGCTCACTGTGATCTCGACAGATCGGCGTGACGACGGTAATCCGGGGCTGAACTGCGTTGGTCGCATCCAGGCGCCCCCCCATGCCGACTTCAAGAATGGCGACATCGACCTGTTGGCGCTGGAAATGCAGCAGCGCCATAGCCGTGGTAAATTCAAAAAACGTGACGGGGATGTCTTGGCTGACGGAGCGCACCGCCGCAATCAGTTCGACGGCCTCCGCTTCGCTGATCTGCTGTCCGTCAATGCGAATACGTTCGGTAAACGAGTGCAGGTGAGGGGAGCTGTAAAAGCCGGTTTTGTGCCCCGCCTGTACCAGTATGGAAGCAATGCCGGCACAAACCGAACCCTTGCCGTTGCTGCCGGCCACATGCACGGTGACATAGGACCGTTCGGGACGGCACAGACGGTCAAGAATCCGGTTGATATTGTCGAGCCCCAGTTTGATGCCGAATCGCTGTAAACCATAAAGGTAATCGAGGCTTTCCCGATAGGACATGAAGTCAGTTCCCGGTGAAAATACGCAGGATCTGAGCGAGGCGCTGCTTCATTTCCGCCCTGGGAACTATCATGTCCACCATGCCGTGTTCCAGCAGATATTCAGAGCGCTGAAAACCGTCAGGCAGTTTCTGGCGAATGGTCTGTTCGATCACGCGAGGCCCGGCAAAACCGATCAGAGCCCGGGGTTCGGCCATGTTGATATCGCCGAGCATGGCAAAACTGGCCGTCACTCCGCCGGTGGTGGGGTCGGTCAGAACCGAAATGAACGGCAAACCAGCTTCTTTAAACCGGGCCAGAGCGGCACTGGTTTTGGCCATCTGCATCAGGGAAAGGATGCTCTCCTGCATGCGGGCTCCCCCGGAAGAGGAAAAGACGATACAGGGGCAGCGATCCTCAATCGCTCGCTCGATGGCTCGGGTAGTCTTCTCACCCACCACCGAGCCCATGCTGCCTCCCATGAAATTGAACTCAAACACCGCGACAACCACCGGCAGGGTTTCAATCGTCCCGGTCCCCGAGATAAGAGCCGAAGGGCAGCCGCATTTCTTAGCCGAAGATTTGAGACGGTCCCGGTAGCGCTTGCTGTCCTTGAACTCAAGGAAATCGACGGATTGCATCTTCGCATCCATTTCCACAAACGAATCTTCATCAAGAATCAAAGCAATCCGTTCCCGGGCCGAAATACGAAAGTGATAATCGCACTTGGGACAGACGTTGAGATTGCGCTCGACTTCCTTGGCATAGACAATCTCCTGGCAATGAGGGCATTTTTTCCATACCCCTTCCGGCATGATGTGCTTTTTGGTCTCGACGGGCACAATCGGTGCCTTTGATTTTCTGAACCAGGCCATGTTATTTCCCCCATCTAAGGCTGTCAGCCGAAACGGCTAGCGCAGACCTTCTTTAAGAGAGCGAACCAGAGAACCGACCCGCAAAGCCAGTTCGGGCGATGTCCCGTAAGCCGCCACTACCTTGACCAGGGCACTGCCCACCACGACCGCGTCAGCGAAATTGCCAACGGCTGAAGCGGCGGCAGGTGTGCTGATGCCAAAACCCACCGCCACCGGAACCGGGCTCATTTCCCGCAATGCAAGGACCTGCTCTCTGATGGCATCAACATCGACCTGGCTGACCCCGGTCACTCCGGTCATGGAAACAAAGTAGATGAAGCCTTCGGCCACAGCGGCCAATCGCCGCATGCGTGGCAGCGGTGTCGTCGGAGCAAGCAACTGTATCAGGCAAATGCCCGCCTGCTGCAGGCAGCCCAGTATTTCAGCGGACTCCTCGGCAGGCAGATCGACCAGCAACAGGCCATCGACGCCGGCCTCGGCCGCATCGGCGGCAAAACGCTCCGGACCGTAGCTGAGCAGAGGGTTATAATAGCCCATCAGGACAATGGGCACATTGGTGTGACGACGAATCCGGGCGATCATTTCGAGAATCCCGGCCAGTGTCGTACCCGCCGCCAGAGCCCTTTCGGAAGAAGCCTGAATGGTAGGGCCATCCGCCATGGGGTCGGAAAATGGGAACCCGAGCTCAATGAGGTCGGCGCCATTCTCCACCAGGGCGTGAATGATTGCTTCCGTCGTCGCCAGATCGGGATCACCCGCCGTGATAAAAGGTATCAATGCGGTTTCGTTCCGCTGTTTCAATCGTTCAAAGGTCGCCTGAATGCGTCCCATTTTTCTCCCTCAATGGCATGTTTGCGAACCCTGGGAACGTTGTTTCCCGAAACTACAAGTCCACAAGCCGATAACGTGCAATAACCGGAATTTCCGGCTTTACACCACATAAATTTCTCCCATGAAGAGGATCTTGCCCTCTGGCAAGCGGCGAAACGCTCGAAAGGGCTCTACGGTTCCTTTAGCCGCCGGGGCTTCGCTCAAGCAGCTGCCGCACCCGAGCCAACAGGTCGAGAAACAGAGCCGAAGTCATTCGGCCGGTCTGCACATTATAGCGGCTGGTATGGTAGCAGGCGACAAGATCCGGACCGCCGGGCAAAGGGTACACCGCACCGTGGTGAAAAGGGTAGTCTTTCAAGCGCCTGATCACACCGAGATCGTAGTACAGTCGCAAATAACTGTCAAAAGCTCCGCGGCCGAGCAGTATCACCACTTTTAAGCGCTTCAGCCGCTTTTGTTCTGCCAGAAGGTAGGGACGACAATTGGCAAACTCGGCCCCCTGCGGTTTGTTGGCGGGCGGCAGACATTTAACTGCGTTGCTGATGTAAAGATCCCGCAGTTGCAGGCCGTCGTCTGGCGCATAGGCCTCGGCCTGGTTGGAAAATCCCGCTTGATGGAGCAGCGGGTACATGAAATCTCCAGCCCCGTCGCCCGTAAAGGGACGACCGGTTCGGTTCGCCCCGTGAGCTCCGGGAGCCAGACCCACCAGAAAAACCCGGGCATTTGGATCGCCAAAGCCGGGGACCGGCCCGTTGTGGTAACCCTCCAGGGACAGGCCACGGCGGGGCGCCAGAGCCGCTCTGTGCACCAGCAGACGGGAACAGCGCTGGCAGGCGCCCAACTCTTCCAGAAGGGGTTCGGACACGGCTACCTGCCGTTTAACGCTTGGGCGAGCCGCCGGAACTGCTTCCCCCTGTTTTTCGGCCGGGTCGTCGACCCGAAGGCTTGCGACTTTTTTCTGGGGAACGGCGGCGGTCGTCGCCTGCCGGCTTTCGCCGGGGTATATAGCGTTTATATTCATGACAAAACATCTGCTCTTCGGGAAACACCGTGGGAATGCTGAATCCAATGTAGGCTTCAATGTCGCTAAGATAAAACACCAGGTTTTCATCGGCGAAGCTGATGGCCTGGCCGCTGGCTCCGGCCCGGGCGGTGCGGCCGATGCGGTGCACGTAGTCTTCCGGATCCTGCGGCAGGTCGTAGTTGATGACATGGGTCACCCCTTCGACGTGTATGCCGCGGGAAGCGACATCCGTACCAACCAGGTAGTGCAGGCGGTTCGCCTTGAAGTCTTCCAGAATCCTCATCCGTTTCTTTTGCGGAATGTCCCCGGACAGAACCGCCGCTTTGTAGCCATTGAGTTTGAGGCGTTCGGTAAGGTGCTCCGCCTCACGCTTGGTATTGACAAACAGCAACATGCGGCAGGGATCCGCCATTTTCTTCATCAGGCCCAGCAACAGGGCAAATTTCTCCTGCCTGGCGACGTGATAGAGTACCTGATCGACCCGCTCGGCCGTCACCTTTTCCGGTTCAATATTGACCTTTTCGGCCAGATTCATGAATTCGTAGGCCAGTTCCATAACCCGGCTGGACAGGGTCGCGGAAAAAAGCATGGTTTGACGTTTTTCAAAGGGTGGAAGTTTCCGCAGGATGTAACGCAGATCCCGAATGAACCCCATGTCAAACATGCGGTCCGCCTCGTCGATGACCAGTGCTTCGATACGCTGAAAACCGAAAACCCCCTGCTTGGCATAATCAATGAGCCGGCCGGGGGTAGCGACGATGATGTCGACTCCGTCCTTGAGGGCCTGACGCTGCTTGTCGTAATCGACACCGCCAAATATCGGCTGCAGCTTAAAGGGACAGAAGGCCCCAAGTCCTTTGGCATCTTCCCATATCTGCACTACCAGTTCCCGAGTGGGAGCGATAATCAGGGCCCGAGGATCGCTGCTGGTCTTTTGGGGGCTGTTGGACAGCCGGGTAAAGAGAGAAATCAAAAAAGCAGCGGTTTTGCCGGTTCCGGTCTGGGCCTGGCCCGCCACGTCCTTTCCCGCCAGAGCCAGAGGAATGGTTTCTTCCTGGACCGGGGTGAGGTCGGTGAATCCCACCGCTTCGATGCCCTTGAGCACCGTTTGCGGCAGATCGAGTTCTGTAAACTTCATAAGAATAACCCTGTCAATTTAATTCCACACCCATCGCTTCGGCCACGGTGTGAATGTCCTTGTCGCCCCGTCCCGAAAGGCAGACGACTATCAGCTGATCTCGACGCAGTGTCGGGGCCAGCTTGACCACTTGGGCGATGGCATGGGCACTTTCAAGAGCCGGAATAATTCCTTCCAGACGGGTCAGCAACTGGAAGGCATCCAGTGCCTCGCCATCGGATACCGCCTGATATTCGGCCCTGCCCAGTTCGTGGAGATGGGCATGTTCCGGTCCGACCCCGGGATAATCGAGTCCGGCGGAAATCGAATGAGCGTGATCAATCTGCCCATGCTCATCCTGGAGAAGAAATGTTTTATTTCCGTGCAGCACACCGACCCGACCAGCGCCAATACTGGCCGCGTGTTTGCCGCTGGCGATGCCGAGACCGGCGGCTTCAACACCGAGCAAACGAACGCTTTCATCGGCCAGGAAGGGATAAAACAACCCCATGGCGTTGGAGCCGCCGCCAATGCAAGCCACCGCGTAATCAGGCAGGCGCCCTTCGGCCTGA
This sequence comes from Desulfuromonadaceae bacterium, assembly GCA_007134025.1. Taxonomy (GTDB): domain Bacteria; phylum Desulfobacterota; class Desulfuromonadia; order Desulfuromonadales; family Syntrophotaleaceae; genus SLLR01. The sequence continues at coordinate 8,811 of SLLR01000018.1, forward strand.
AGAATCTGGCGCCGGGTTTCCTCCCCGATGACCGACTGGAAATCTCGCACCATGACCGGATAGGGATGGGGACCGGCAACGGTTCCGATCACGTAGAAGGTGTCACGCACCCGGGTAACCCAGTGCCGAATCGCCTCGTTCATGGCATCTTTCAGTGTCGCCGTGCCGCTGGTGACTCCGGTGACCTTGGCGCCAAGCAGTTTCATACGAAAGACATTAAGGCTCTGCCGGCGAATATCCTCGGTGCCCATGAACACCTCGCACTCCATACCGAACAGGGACGCCACCGTTGCCGTCGCCACCCCGTGCTGTCCGGCACCGGTTTCGGCGATCACCCTTTTTTTCCCCATGCGGCGCGCCAACAGAGCCTGCCCCACGGTGTTGTTGACCTTATGAGCACCGGTGTGATTCAGATCTTCCCGCTTGAGGTAGATACGGGCTCCGCCAAGGTGCTCACTCAACCGGCGGGCAAAATACAGTGGACTGGGACGGCCGACATACTGGTGCAGATAGTCTTCAAAGTCCTGCTGAAACATCGGATCATTGCGCGCATCCCGATAAGCCTGTTCCAGCTCTTCAAGAGCAGGCATCAGCGTCTCGGCCACATAGCGACCGCCGAAAGGGCCAAAATGGCCGTTCCCATCCGGGTAGGAATACATTGTTACTCCATTCTCTGTTTGGCGTTACGAATAAATTCCGCCACACGTCGGGGATCCTTGCGACCGGGAGAACTCTCCACGCCGCTGGAAACATCGACGCCATAGGGCCGCACGGTCCTGGCTGCTTCGGCCACATTGTCCGGGGTCAACCCGCCAGCCAGAATAACCGGGCGCTGCCGTGCCAGGGGAATCGCCATGTGCCAGTCAAAAGACTGTCCCGTTCCACCGTAACTGTCGGGATGCCAGGCATCCAGCAACAAAGCACTGACCCGGTACTCGGCAAGATCCTGCAGACACGGTTGCTCCCGCAGACGCAATGCCTTGACGACCCGCCAGGGAGCAAACCGGCACTGCTCGGGCAACTCGTCACCGTGCAATTGCAGCACGTCAATTCCGCAAAAGCGGGCAATCTCCAAAACCTCCTGAGGCGGGTGATTCACAAACAGACCGAAGGTCGTCACCATGGGAGGCAACGCACCTATGATCCGCCGCGCCAGATCAGGGCTGACATAGCGCGGACTTTTGCGATAAAACACCAGGCCCAGAGCGTCCGCCCCGCACTCTGCTGCGTACAGGGCATCCTCTAGGCTGGTAATCCCGCAGATCTTGACCCGGGGCCGCCCTTCCCGGGTTGCCGCTTCGTCACAGGACATTATTAATTCACCTGCGGCAAGCGGGCCAGAGAGGCGGCGATATGCTCTTCCGGATAGGCGTAATCCTCCAACTGTCCGCTGAGATAAGCCGCGTAGGAAGACATATCAAAATGCCCGTGTCCCGAGAGGTTAAACAGTATCGTGCACTGTTTCTGTTCTTCACGGGCCCTTACCGCCTCATCGATGGCGGCACGGATGGCATGAGAAGATTCTGGGGCGGGGACAATCCCTTCGGTGCGGGCGAACAGAACCGCCCCCTCGAAACAGGCGTTCTGCGGCAAAGCCGTCGCCTCGATGACCCCTTCATGCCGCAACTGGCTAACCTGGGCGCTGGCTCCGTGGTAACGCAATCCGCCGGCGTGAATGCCGGGGGGCACAAAATCGTGCCCAAGGGTGTACATCTTGGAGATCGGAGTCAGCTTGGCAGTGTCGCCATAATCGAAAGCGTAGCTGCCCTTGGTCAGGGTGGGACACGAACTCGGCTCCACCGCCAACAGGCGAATCTGCTTGCCGTTCATCTTGTCCCGCACAAAGGGAAACGCCAGCCCCGCCAGATTACTGCCCCCGCCGCAACAACCGATAACCACGTCCGGATAGTCCGATACCGTTTTGAGCTGCTCCATGGCTTCCAGACCGATCACCGTCTGATGCAGGCAGACATGATTCAGTACGCTTCCCAGGGCGTAGTTGGTATCGGCATGGCTGGCAGCATCTTCAACCGCCTCGCTGATCGCCATTCCAAGAGAGCCGGTGGTATCCGGCGCCTGCTCAAGCATGTGCCTTCCCGCCGCCGTGATACGACTGGGTGAAGGCACGACTTGCGCCCCCCATAACTCCATGAGATTCTTGCGATAAGGCTTCTGGTCGAAACTGACTCGCACCATGTACACCGTGGTTTGCAGCCCGAAATAGGAATTGGCCAGCGCCAGGGAGCACCCCCATTGCCCGGCTCCGGTCTCGGTGGCCAGGCGCTTCATACCGGCCATCTTGTTGTAGTAGGCCTGAGGAATAGCGCTGTTGGGTTTATGAGAACCGGCCGGGGAAACCCCTTCGTATTTGTAGTAAATCCGGGCCGGAGTTTTCAGAGCTGCTTCCAGACGATGGGCACGGTACAGAGGTGAAGGCCGCCACAACTGATAAATTTTCTGTACCTCTTCGGGAATTTCTATCCAGCGTTCACGACTGACTTCCTGCTCGATGAGTGACCTGGGGAAGATGGCGCTCAGATCCTCCGGTTGCACCGGAGCCATGGTGCCGGGATGTAAAATCGGTGCCGGAGAGGAAGACAGGTCGGCAGCAACATTATACCAGTGTTTGGGAATCTGATGATCTTGCAATAAAATCTTGGTCTGCATGGGGTCTCCTGCAATGTCGGGCGAAACGGTCAGATGGGCGCCTACAAGTGGCACAACTAATCGAAAAGCAGTTCCTGTAATTTCTGTTCAAAATCGACTTCACGCATCAGGCTTTCACCAACGAGAAAGGCCCGGGCGCCAGCCCGCTGCAGACGCCGAATGTCGGCACGGCAACGGATGCCGCTTTCGGACACAACCAGGCGATCTTGAGGAATGAGGGGCAGCAGCCTTTCGGTGACAGCCAGATCCGTTTCAAAGCTTTTCAGATTGCGGTTGTTGATTCCGATTAAACCGAAAGGCAGGTCCAGGACCTGCATCAGTTCCTGTTCGTCGTGAACTTCAAGTAGTACATCCAGCCCCAGTTCGGCGGCCAGAGCCCCCAATTCAGCCAGATTCTCCTTTTCGAGGGCTGCGGCGATCAGCAATACCGCGTCGGCACCTGCGGCACAGGCTTCGTAAACCTGATAGGCATCAACCACAAAATCCTTACGCAGCAACGGCAGGGTGACCGTTTCACGAATAGCCTTCAGATAGGCCAGGTCCCCCATGAAAAACCGGCTGTCCGTAAGCACGGACAGACAGGTTGCTCCGGCTGACTGATACCGCCGGGCAATGTCGCAGGGGTCGAAATTCGGGCGTATAAGACCCTTGGACGGGGAACCTTTCTTTACTTCAGCGATAATCGCAGTACCGGAGGCCGCCGTTCTATGCAGCGCCTGTCCAAAACCCAGAGATGGTCCGCGCCGGGCGATGGCATCCTTGAGCTGTTCGAGACTGACCTCCCGGCGCTGCAAATCGACTTCCCGGCGTTTATGCTCAAGAATGGTGTCAAGAATCACTGGTTGGTCATCCTGATGAGATCGTCAAGTTTGTCCATGGCGCGGCCGCTGTCGATGGCCTCGGCAGCGACCAGCAGGCCGGCGGAAATGTCAGCCACCTTGTCGGCCGCCAGCAAGGCAAAAGCGCTATTGAGAAGCACGACATCTCTGCGAGGCCCCTCTCCTCCTGCCAGAACCAAACGTATCAGCCTGGCGTTGTCGGCCGCATCTCCCCCCTGTAGCTCGACGAGCTTGCAACGGGTCAGGGCGAAATCTTCAGGCTCGACCGTGTACAGCCGAACCCCCCCGTCTCCGAGTTCTGCTACTCTTGTCGGGCCGGTCAGGGTTACCTCGTCCATACCGTCCATGCCGTGAACCACGAACCCCCGCCGGCAACCAAGGCGGCGCAATACGTTGGCCAGGGGTTCGACCAGATCTTCCCGATAAACGCCCAGCACCTGCCTGTCGGCTTTCGCCGGATTGGTCAATGGCCCCAGAATATTAAAGATTGTCCTGACTCCCACCTCCCTCCGAGGACCGATTGCATACCTCATGGCACCGTGCAGGGCCGGGGCGAACAGAAAGCCGATGCCCAGATTTTCTATGCAGGACTCTACTTTGGCCGGAGCTATTTCGATGTTGACCCCCAAAGATTCCAGCACATCCGCGCTGCCGCAGGCCGAAGAAACACTCCGATTGCCGTGCTTTGCCACCCGAACGCCGCAAGCAGCCACCACAAAAGCAACGGTCGTGGAGATATTGAAGCTCCTGGTTCCGCTTCCGCCGGTCCCGCAGGTATCCAGGATCGTCTCCCGCTCGACGTTAATCTCGTCCCGATCCATATCCAGCACCGCACCAACCCGCACGGGAGTGGCACGGGCCTGCATCACTCGGGCCGCTCCGGTGATCTCTTCGATTGTTTCTCCCTTCATGCGCAGGGCAACAATAAAAGCGCCTATCTGTGCCTGAGTCGCCTCACCCCCCATAATCTGCTCCATGACGTCAATCATCATGGCTTCAGGCAGATCCTGACCTTCAACAAGCATGGAGATGGCTTCCTTAATCATGATATCCTCTCGCCGCGGACCCAGTAACAACAAAGATCAGCTCAGGGACAAAAAATTCTTCAATAAACGCTTTCCCTCAACGGTCAGAATGGATTCCGGATGAAACTGGACCCCCCACAAGGGCAGCCGACAATGCTCCATCCCCATGATTTCATCGGCTTCGGTCCAGGCGGTAATGTTGAAAACTTCAGGAAGCGAATCCCTCTCGACAATCAGAGAATGATAGCGTGTCGCATCAAAAGGGCAGGACAGGCCGGCAAACAAACCCTGCTTGGTATGAAAGACAGGGCTGGTTTTTCCGTGCATCAGGCGCTCGGCACGCACCACCCGGCCCCCGAAAGCATGGGCCATGGACTGGTGACCGAGGCAGACACCAAGAATGGGCACGCGGCCCGCCAACTGTCGAATGGCTTCAACGGAAATACCCGCTTCCGTGGGCGAACAGGGGCCGGGAGAAACAACCAGCCGCCGGGGAGCCAGCGCGGCAATCCCATCCACCGTGATCTTATCGTTTCGAAAAACGCGGACCTCCTCACCCAATTCCTGAAAATACTGCACCAGGTTATAGGTAAAGGAATCATAGTTGTCGAGCATCAGCAGCATATTAATCCAGCCCCTTGCGCGCCATTTCAACGGCCCTCTTAACGCCCTGAGCCTTGTTGAGCGTCTCTTCATATTCGCAGGCAGGATCCGAATCTGCAACAATACCGGCGCCGGCCTGCAGATGGATCCGACCATCATGAACAACCAGGGTACGTATAGCGATGGCCATATCCATATTTCCGCAGTAGGAAAAGTAGCCCACCGCCCCGCCGTAAATTTCCCGTCGCGACGGTTCCTGCTCGTCAATAATCTGCATCGCCCTGATTTTCGGAGCGCCACTCAGGGTACCGGCAGGAAAAGTCGCTCTCAGCACATCAAAAGCATCACACTCTGACCGCAGCACTCCCCGCACATTGGATACAATGTGCATGACATGGGAATAGCGCTCTATGGTCATCAATTCACTCACTTCGACCGATCCGGCACGGCAGACCCGCCCCACATCATTGCGACCCAGATCTACCAGCATGATGTGCTCGGCGCACTCTTTAGGGTCTGCCAGCAGCTCTTCCTCAAGTCGCAGATCCTCCTCTACGGTTGCCCCGCGAGGGCGGGTCCCGGCAATCGGCCGTACTTCAACCTCGGCGCCAACCTTCCTGACCAGCACTTCCGGAGAAGCCCCAATCACCAGGGTTTCGCCAAAGCGCAGAAAAAACATGTAAGGAGAAGGATTAAGCGTACGCAAAGCCCGGTAAACATCAAAGGGCGGTGCTCCAAGGCGACCGGAAAACCTTTGTGAAAGAACTACCTGAATAATATCGCCGGCGCGAACGTATTCTTTGCATCTGTCCACGGCCGACATGAAATCTTCCGCTGAAAAATTCGACACAAACTCTTCCGCAGACCCGGCCGTCACTTTCGAAGACGGCAAAGACAGGGGAGCCCGCAGTTTTTCTATCAGACCGTCAATGGCTTTCAAGGCAGCAAAGTAGGCTTCATCGACATCCGCATCCTGAGCAAGTTCCACATTACACAGAACCTTAATGGTTTGAGCAACATTGTCAAAAATGAGCAAAGTGTCTGTCAGGAGAAAACAGGCATCATAGGTTCCGATCTGACGTTCGGACACAGCGGGCAGGTGTTCAAAAAATCGCACCATATCGTAACCGAGATAGCCGACCAGACCTCCATAAAAAGGCGGCAGTCCTTCCACCTCCACCGGCTTATAACGATCCAGAAGCTTTTTGATCTCAGCAACGGGATCGTCGCTTTGCGCGGAACGGATCGTGCCGCAGCGTTCAATAACTTCGTACTCCCGTCCCAGGCAACGAAAAATTTTTGCAGGGCGGCTGCCGAGAAAAGAGTAGCGGGCCCACTTTTCTCCTCCAGCGATACTTTCGAGCAAAAAAGCGTTGTTTCCATCATCAATTTTCTTGAAGGCGGAAACCGGCGTTTCCATATCGGCAAGAACTTCACGGTAGACGGGGATGAGATTTCCTCGACTTGCGAGAGAGCGAAACTTTTCGAGGCTGGGACAATACATTGACAACTCCGGAAATGTAATGGGCAAAGCTATCACGGACACCCCGGAAGGGTCAAGATTCTAGCCAAGG
>SLLR01000135.1 GCA_007134025.1 Desulfuromonadaceae bacterium
CAAAGGGTTGCGCGGAGGCGTACATCGGTACGCCGCACATTTCCACAGGATAGAGGAAATGGACAGCCTCTGGCTGCCGAAGGGCGAGGGCCAGGGATGGTCCGAGTCACAAGCAAACCTGTAGATTGACGCCGCTACAGCGGAAAAGGGCCGTTTCCGGATGAAAACTAATTAGACAATTACTTTCTTTCCGGTCCCGAAATAACAGCATCGACGCCTTCCGTGACTTCCCGCAGGGTCTGCTGTTCTTCAAGAACCGGTTCCTGGTAATTTTGACACTGGTCCATCCTGTCCTCCGTAATAGCAAACTGATTAATTTTCAAAGAGGACTAGCTCGGAGCCTCCCCGGAAACGATAATCATGGCCCCCTCAGCGATCTCCTGCAAAGTTTCCTGAGGTTCGAAAGTCGGTTCCTGATAGTTTTTGTTCTCCATGGAGGTCTCCTTTTGTTTTAGGTTGTCTGCATTCCTATTGATGCAGAGGTTGTTGCCGCATTCAAGGTTCAGAAAAGTTTGGGTTTCTCCCAGACTTTTATCCCGGTATCGGTTCCCCCGAAGTCGGCGCTGAGGCTTCGGTGGTTTCCTGCAGGGTTTTTTGCTCGTCAAGGTTCGCTTTGCGGTAGAGCTGAGGCTGCTTTTCCATAACCGGGTCTCCTTGGCGGGTTGTGGTTGTGGGATTTGGCAACAGCGGCAGGACTGCGCTCCACAAGGAAGCGGTTGTTCCGGTCCCTGCGGCATTCCATGAAACGGCGCATTTGAACGGACTCTTCCGGCGGCGCGGTCATGGTTTGGTCCCCGAGGGTGACCCAGCAGTGCCCGTGCAGGCGACGGCTGTCCAAACCGGGCGGGGCGATGGCAAAGTGCAGGTGCGGCGCCGTCCCGGCCAGGCCCAGAAAATGGCAGGTGGTGAGGCCGAGTCGATAACAGGAACGCCGTTTCATCCATCGCGGTCGGCGCAGGGCCTGCTGAACCTGGCGAACAACAACCTCGGGTGAGATGCGCCGATAGGGCTTCCAGGCCCTTCCCCGGGAAAACAGCCGGGCCATCTGCACCGGCGTCAAGTGGTGATCCAGCAACGGAATCAGCAGGGTGATCAGGCGGATGTGAACGCGCAGCAGCCAGGTCATGTCAACGGGTCTCGACGAGGCCGGCTTCAAGCAGTTGTTCCGTGAGGCGGCCGAGGTCCGATGCGAGTTTTTCCCGGCAGACGGAAAACTGTTCCAGCAGGCCATTTACAGCTTCGGCAAAGGAGCGCCGGCCGTCCAGCTGGTCGAGAAAGGCGCGGGTGGTCTGATTGCAGGTGAACAGGCGGCCGGTGGAGAGTTGCAATATGACCGCCGGTTCGTCCTCCCCCATCTCCTGATAGGTCATGTCGGTGCTGAGGCTGAGGATGGCGTTGTCGCTTATCATGGTTCTTCCTTCAATAAGAGGACGGCGCTGAGAGGACCGATTCCTGGCAAATTACCCCGCAAAAGGATAGCAACAAGCTTTTTATTGTTCAACGCTTATTTGATTCAAAGACTCTCAGAACAGGGAAAAGTGACAGCGTTTGATTCGGGGAAATTAATTGACACTTTTTTCCGCCGGAAGGTATAAGGTGCTATCGAAGATTTCTGTCGCCAGGGCGAATAGCCCGGAGAAGAGTACTCCATCGACGAGGGCCTTCCGACCAGGGGCGGCCTGGGCGGCGCCCCCTGGGGAGGAATCGGTGACCGAACAGAGACAATCCCTGGGAAAGTGGGGAGAAGAGCAGGCGGCCCGTTTTCTGCGCCGTTGCGGAATGAAGATCCTGGTTCGCAATCTGCGGACTCCGGTGGGCGAAATCGACATCGTGGCCCGCAAGGGCGGCACACTGGTTTTTGTCGAAGTCAAAACCCGCCGGGGCTGTGCTTACGGGGCTCCTCAGGAGGCCGTCGGCGCAGCGAAGCAGAGGCAGATTGTGCGTGCCGCCAGTTGGTATCTCAACGACCGGGGCTGGCAGAAGCTGCAGCCCCGTTTTGACGTTCTGGCGGTGCGTGTCCAGGGAGACGAGGCGTGCATCGATCATATCGCCGATGCCTTTGGCGTACCGGAAAGTTGACAGGAAGAGAGGACGGCAACATGCAAACCGGTTTGTCCGATTACGGAATGGTACGGATCGGGGTGATCAGCCCCGAACACCGGGTCGCGGATATCACTTTCAACTGCGAGCAGATTCGCCGGGCGGTGGATGCGACGACCGACTGCCGGTTTTTTCTGCTGCCCGAACTCTGCGTCACCGCCTACAGTTGCGGCGATCTTTTTTATCAGTCGCTGCTTATCGAGGAGGCGCGGCGGGCGGTCATGGATCTGGCCCGGTTCAGCGCCGAAAAACAGCTGACCCTGGTGGTCGGTGTTCCGGTTGCCCAGGCAGGAAAACTGTTCAACTGCGCGGCTTTTATCTCCTGCGGCAAGATCCTGGGGCTGGTGCCCAAGACGTTTCTGCCCAACACCCAGGAATTTTACGAGGAACGCTGGTTCTCCGCTGCAGCGGACCGCAACGGAGACCATGTAGAATGGGAGGGGCAGATCATCCCTTTCGGCGCCGACCTGCTGTTTCGTGCGGTGGCAATGCCCGAATGCGTAATCGGTATTGAAGTCTGCGAAGACGGCTGGGTGGCCAATCCGCCCAGCGGCGCGATGGCGGTGGCCGGTGCGACCCTGTTGCTCAACTTGTCGGCCAGTCCCGAACTGCTGGGCAAGGAAGCCTATCGCCGCGATCTGGTCGCCTCCCAGTCCGCCCGCTGTCTCGCGGCTTATGTCTACGCCTCGGCCGGTCCCGGAGAATCCAGCACCGACCTGGTTTTTTCCGGCCATTCGCTGATTGCCGAGAACGGCCTGGTGCTGGCTGAGACCAGGCGTTTTCGCTTTGAAAGTCAGGTTGCCCTGGCTGATATCGATATCGAGCGATTGATTAATGAACGGCGCCGAAGCAGCAGTTTTGCCGCCTCCCGAGGACTCGTAGCCTTTCGAATGATCGACTTCCCCCTCCCCGAAGTGCGGGTCGCCTCTTTGCTCCGGCCGATTCCGGCGACCCCCTTTGTGCCCTCGGCACCCGAGGAGCGCGCCGAACGGTGCCGGGAAATTTTCGAGATTCAGACCACCGGACTGGCCAAGCGACTCCGCCACGTTAACTGTCGGCGGGCGGTGATCGGAATCTCCGGCGGTCTCGATTCGACCCTCGCCCTGCTGGTGACGGTCAAGTCCTTTGACAAGCTGGGATATGACCGGGCCGGTATCGAAGCCATTACCATGCCCGGCTTCGGCACCACCGGTCGCACCCGGGGCAACGCCGAACAGCTGGCCGAACTGCTCGGGGTGAACCTGCGGGTCATCTCCATTGATGCGGCGGTGCGTCAACACTTTGCCGATCTCGGCCACGACGAGCTGGTTCACGACATCACCTATGAAAATGCCCAGGCCCGGGAGCGGACCCAGTTGCTCATGAATATCGCCAACCAGATCGGCGGGCTGGTTATCGGCACCGGCGATCTTTCCGAACTGGCCCTGGGCTGGTGCACCTACAATGGCGATCATATGTCCATGTATGGTGTCAATGGCGGGGTACCCAAGACCCTGGTCCGTTATCTGGTGGCCTGGTGCGCCGAGGCGGAGTTTACCCCCGAGGTGGGGCGCATCCTGCTCGATGTCTGTGCCACCCCCGTCTCGCCGGAGCTGCTGCCACCCCACGCCAACGGTGAAATCAAACAGCGTACCGAAGACAAGGTCGGTCCCTACCTGCTGCACGATTTCTTTCTTTATCACTGCATCCGCCTTCAGTACCGGCCGCGCAAAATCCTGTATCTGGCAAGTCAGGTATTTGCCGACCGGTTTGATGAGCCGACCATCGCGCGCTGGCTGCAGGTCTTTTACCGGCGCTTCTTTTCCCAACAGTTCAAGCGTTCCTGTATGCCCGACGGCCCCAAGGTCGGCAGCGTGGTTCTTTCTCCCCGAGGGGATTGGCGTATGCCGAGCGATGCCTGCGCAGCCCTGTGGCTGCAGGAACTCAAAGGTCTGACCGGCGATGACTGAGACGGGGAGCAACGGCGGGTGCGGTACCCTTTATCTGGTGGCAACGCCCATTGGTAATCTGGAGGATATCAGTCAGCGCGCCCTGCGTATTCTGCAGGAGGTCGATCTGGTGGCCGCCGAGGACACCCGTCACAGCCGAAAATTGTTCAATCACTACGGCATCGGCACCCCTCTGACCAGTTATTTCCAGCACAACGAAGCGGCCAAAGGCCAGCGAATCATTGAGGCTTTGCGACAAGGCAAAAGCGTGGCCCTGATTTCCGACGCCGGCACTCCGGCCATTTCCGATCCGGGGTGCCTGCTGGTGCAGAGCTGCCATGAGGCGGGCATTCCGGTCAGCGCCATCCCCGGACCTTCGGCTCTCATCGCTGCCTTGTCCATAGCCGGATTGTCCACCGAGCGCTTCGCCTTCGAAGGCTTCCTGCCGGCCAGGACCCATGCCCGGCGTCAACTGCTGCGGTCCTTGCAGAACGAGATGCGCACCCTGGTCTTTTACGAGGCTCCCCACCGGCTGGCGGCAGCTCTGCAGGATGTCCGGGCCGAGCTTGGCGAGAAACGGTCGGTAGCGGTGGTGCGGGAGCTGACCAAGGTTCACGAGGAACTGTTTCGCGGCACCGCAGCCGAAGCCTGCGCCCATTTCGCCGGTAAAGTTCGGGGCGAGATTGTGCTGCTTATCGCCCCGCCGAAAGCGACGGCGCCGGAGGAGTCGGTCAGAGAGGCACTGCAGCGCTGGCGGGAGGAGACGGATCTGCCCCTGAGCAAGATTGCTCGAAAGCTTGCCAGAGAGTATGGGCTCTCCGGCAGTGAGATTTACCGGGAGGGACTGGCCCTGCAGGATGAAGAGGAATGACAGGAAATGCCCCCGGTTGCGAGGGCATTTCCTGTTTGATGGTTTTCGCCGCGCTATATTTTTTACTCAGAGCCTTATCTCGAAGGACTGGCAATTTTTGGAGCAGGGCTGTTTTTCGATCTTCATATTTTCCACTGTGGCGCCGGCCGGTCCCCGGCGCAAGCTGTCCAGCGCGGCTTCGACGGCGCAGGCGTCGCCTTCCAGTTCCGCCTCGACCGTGCCGTCGGCGCGATTGCGCACCCAGCCCGCGAGATCCAGCATCTGCGCGGTGCGCTGGGTGAAATAGCGAAAGCCCACCCCCTGCACCCTTCCTTGCACCACCACTCTAAGCCTGGTTTTTTCCATGGTCGCCAATCCTTTCCAGGAATTGCTGAAACTCTTTTTCATCGAGTACGGCAACGTCCAGTTGACGGGCCCGCTGCAGTTTGCTGCCGGCCTCGGCACCGGCCACCAGATAGTCGGTTTTTTTGCTCACCGAGCCGGAGACGCGACCGCCCAGCCTTTCAACCTGCTGCTGAGCCTCTTTGCGGGAAAACAGTTCCAGGGTTCCGGTAAAGACAAAGGTGTTTCCGGCCAGCGGTCCGCCGCTGCGCTTTTCCTCGGACTTGGGGTGGACTCCCACCTCCCGCAGTTGCCGCAGCAGCTTTCGATTGGCCTGGTTGGAAAAAAAATCCCGCACGCTGGTGGCGACCTGGGGACCGATCTCATGCAGGGCCAGCAACTGGTCGTGGTCGGCTTCGGCCAGATTTTCCAGGGTGCCGAACTGGGCGGCCAGCACTTTGGCCAGATGCTCGCCTACGTGCCGAATGCCCAGGGCATACAGAAACCGGTCCAGAGGGCGCTCTCTGCTGGCGGCGATGGCGGCCAGCAGTTTGTCGGAAGATTTATCCGCCAGCCGTGCACAGCCGAGCAGCTGTTCGCGGGTCAGGCGGTAGAGGTCGGCAAAGTTGTCGACCAGTTTTTTTTCCAGAAGCTGGTCGAGGGTTTTCTGGCCCAATCCTTCAATATCCATGGCACGGCGGGAGACAAAGTGTTTGAGACCTTCCCGAAGCCTGGCGGGGCAGGAGTTGTTCTGGCAGCGGGGTACGACCTCCTCCGGCAGGCGGCTCACCGGACCGGCGCAAACCGGACAGCGCTCGGGCAGAGGCACGACCCGCTCCGTGCCGGTGCGTTGTTCCGTGATCACTCGAACCAGGTCGGGGATCACATCGCCGGCCCGCTCCACGACCACCGTATCGCCGATGCGCACGTCGAGCCGGGCAATTTCGTCCCAGTTGTGCAGGCTGGCCCGGGACACGGTGACGCCACTGACCTCTACCGGACGCAGCTGAGCCACGGGGGTGATGGCCCCGGTGCGACCGACCTGCAACAGAATGTCTTCGATGAGGGTAGTGGCCTGACGGGGAGGGAATTTGCAGGCGATGGCCCAGCGGGGGGTGCGGGTTTTTTCTCCCAGTTCCCGCTGCAGGGCCAGACTGTTGACCTTGATCACCATGCCGTCGATCTCATAGGGAAGCTGCTCCCGGCGTTTGCCCAGTTGGTCAAAAAAATCCAGCACTTCGTCGATGTTGCGGGCTCTGCGGGTTTCTTCCAGGTTGACCCGCAAACCCCAGTGCCGCAGTTGCTCCAGCAACTGACGGTGGCCGGAAGGCAGATCCCCCTCGACCAGCCCGGTACCATAACAGAAGATTTGCAGGGGGCGGCGGGCGGTGATGGCCGAATCCAGCTGCCGCAGGCTGCCGGCGGCAGCGTTGCGGGGGTTGGCGAAACAGGCCAGCCCCTCTTCCTGGCGCTCCTGGTTGAGCTTTTGAAAGGCAGCCAGTTCCATGTAAACCTCGCCGCGAACTTCCAGCAGGGGCGGTGCGTCGGCTGCCAGTCGAAGCGGTATCGAGGCCAGGGTGCGCAGGTTTTCGGTAATATCTTCGCCGCGGTAGCCGTCGCCCCGGGTCGAGCCGACCTGCAGTTGTCCGTCCCGATAGACCAACTCCACGGCTACCCCGTCCATTTTCGGTTCGCAGGCGTAGGCGATATCGTCGTCGCTGGCCAGAAATCGCTTGATCCTGTCGTCGAAGTCCCGCAAGTCCTTTTGGTTAAAAGCATTTTCCAGAGACAGCATGGGCAGGCTGTGACCTGCCGAAACGAATTCCTTGAGGGGCGGAGCCCCGATGCGGCGGGAGGGAGAAGACGGCGTCGCCAGTTCGGGCCAGGCTTTTTCCAGCTGCAACAGCTCCTGAAACAGGCGGTCGTAGTCGGCGTCGCTGATTTCGGGCCGGTCGTGAATATGGTACAGGGTGTTGTGCCGGTGCAGGGTCGCGCAGAGTTCCCCGTGGCGGCGGGCCGCCTGATTCTGATCCATGGCTGCTGTCCTTAAAAGGGGTCTCAGGGTAATCTCACGCCTTATAACACAGCGGGCGGCTTCTGGAAAGTGGTCGGGCCGAAGGTGTGGTAAACATTGTCATTGCGGCTTCTTTCAAGTAAACTCCCGGTGATCTTGCAGGGTATTGGCGAGGTCACAAAATCTGCCTAATCCCGGCCCATTATAGAAAAACCGGGGCGATGCCTGGGGAGTCACCCCTTTTGCCTTGAGGAGTCTTCGCTGTGGACAGTCCGTACTTTTATCTGATGGTCCTGTCAGGCCTGATTCTGCTGTCCGGATTTTTTTCCGGCTCCGAAACGGCGCTGCTGAGCCTGGATGCCCTGCGCATCCAATATCTGGTCGCCAAAGGTCGTCCCGGTGCCCGTCGGCTCATGGTCATTCGGCGGCAGCCGGATCAGCTGCTCGGAGCCATACTGGTAGGCAACAATCTGGTGAACATTGCCGCTTCGGTTTTTGCCACAACCTTTTTTGTTCGTTTTTACGGTGATCTCGGCGAGCTGCTGACGATTCTGATTCTGACCCCGATCATTCTGGTTTTTGCCGAGGTCTGCCCCAAAACCTTTGCCGCCCGCAATCCCGAGAGGGTCTCCTTCTGGGTCGCGCGGCCGATCAAGCTGGTCATGCTGTTGCTGGCTCCGGTGGTCTGGCTGGTCACCGCTTTGAGCCGACTGCTGAACCGGTTTGGTGCCGGCGAGGAGAGCCAGATCGTTTCCGAAGACCAGATTCGCACCATGATCGCCGTCGGCGAACAGACCGGGGTGGTTGCCCAGGACAAGCGGCGGATGCTGCACGGTGTTTTTGATCTCTCCGAGATTCGCGCCCGGGACATCATGATTCCCCGCACCGAGGTGGTCGGCATGGAGGTCTCCACTCTCTTTGACGACGTTCTGCGGATCGCTCAGCAGGCCCGTCATTCGCGTTTTCCGGTTTACGATCAGAACCTGGACCAGGTCGTGGGAGTTGTCCACAGCAAGGACATTCTCAACTACGTACACCGGCGAGAGGATTTTTCCCTGCGGGAGCAGGCCCGACCGCCTTATTTCGTTCCCGAATCCCAGCGGATCAGTGGTCTTTTGCAGGCACTGCGCCAGCAGTGTATTCATCTGGCCATGGTGGTTGACGAATACGGCGGGGTCGCGGGTATCGTGACCCTGGAGGATATCGTCGAGGAGATCGTCGGGGATATTCAGGACGAGTACGATGCGGAACATGTCTGGTTCCGCGAACTGGGTGCCGGCCGTTATCTCCTCGACGGCAGTGCCGCCCTGCGCGATGTCAACCAGCAGTTCGGTCTGCAACTTTCCGAAGAACACGCCACTACCCTGGCCGGGTTTCTGCTGCATTGCCTCGGCACCATACCGGCTCGGGGCGAAACCTGCGAGGCTCGGGGCGCGCTGTTTACCGTGCGCCGGGTGGTCAATCATCGCATTCTTTCCATTGAGCTGAAACTTCCCGAAATTCCTCCGGCGAACACTCCTGAGGATCCGTGATGCGCCACCGGCCGCCGTGTCCCGTTGCCGAGCAGCTCAAACAGTCCACTCGGACTGACCATTCAGCCCATGCCTTGCCTCTCCCGTAGCCCACTTCGAGTTCCGTCCCGGCCACCCCCGCGCTTCGCTTTCGAAATTTGCCGGCCGCTGCCTGACGGTCTGGCCGAAAGCCTGCTGCGCCAGCACAGCCAAGGTCTTAAAAGATCATAAAAATCAGTTGACAGTGTCCCGGGCGCTCGATATAGTTTTGGCCAATAAGTGGGTAAAAGTGTCAAAATATGCCACAACGGGGTGGGGATGATCTTTCAGGGCGTACACAACAACGCCATCGACACCAAGGGGCGGGCCAGCATTCCGGCCCGGTTCCGAGAGGTGCTGGCCGAAAACTACCAGGAGGAACAACTGGTGGTTACCCAGAACAAGGGCGGCCTGGTGGCCTATCCGGTGCCCGAATGGCAGCGGATCGTCGATAACGTCAACAAGATGCCTCCCGGCCCCATGCGTGAAGCGATCAACCTCTCCCTGCTCACTCCGGCCATCGCCTGCACCTTCGACAAGCAGGGCCGAATCCAGTTGAGCAAGCCTTTGCGCGAGTACGCCGGACTGGAGGAGGTGCGGGAGATCGTTGTGGTCGGTTCCTTCAATAAAATCCAGATCTGGAACCGCAGCATGCACGAAGAAATGATGCGGGCTGCCGAGACGCTGGTCAACGAGGATCCCCAGACCCTTTGCGATCTGGGTTTCTAGGATGGAGACCGTTTCCGCCTTTCAACACGCCTCGGTTCTGCCCGTCGAAGTTCTGAAATGCCTGCGGCCCCGGCCCGGCGAATTTTTTGTCGACGGTACCCTGGGGGGTGGAGGTCACGCCCGGCTGATTCTGGAAGCCACCGCCCCGGACGGACGGCTGCTCGGGCTGGATCGGGATCAGGATGCACTGGAGGCCGCTTCCCGGACTCTCGCCCCTTACCGGGATCGCGTCACCCTGTGTCATCGAAATTTCAGTGAAGTGGCCCGGGTTCTGGAAGAACTCGGCATGGACGGCATGGACGGTATGCTGCTGGATCTCGGCGTTTCTTCCTACCATCTGGATGCCGGTCATCGGGGTTTTTCCTTTCAGGTGGATGCGCCGCTGGATATGCGCATGGACCGCAGCAGCGGCCCGACGGCGGCAGATATCCTGGCGGGCTATGCCGTTGAGGATCTGGCCAGGGTTTTTCGTGACTACGGCGAGGAGCGCTACGCCCGGCGGATTGCCCGACGCATCACCGAGATTCGGGACGAGAAGCCGCTGACCAGCACCGTGCAGCTTGCCGAACTGGTTCGGGACTGCGTTCCCAGAGGTCGGGGTCCGGTTCGTATTCATCCGGCAACCCGGGTTTTTCAGGCGCTGCGCATCGAGGTCAACAGTGAACTGGATCATGTGGCCCGGGGTCTGGAGGAGGCCATTGACTGTCTTCGACCGGGCGGCCGGTTGGCGGTGATCAGCTTTCACTCTCTGGAGGATCGGCTGGTGAAGCACTTTTTTCGGGATCAATCCCAGGGTTGCGTCTGCCCCCCCCGACTGCCTCGCTGTGTCTGCGACCACCGTCCCAGGGTCGAAGTGCTGAACCGGCGGGGGATTCGGGCCGGCACGGCGGAGGTCGCGGCCAATCCCCGCTCCCGAAGTGCGGTGTTGCGGGCCGTTCGGCGCTGCCGGGAGTGATTTCCGACGCCAGCGTATGAGTTTTTGCGAAAGCATCAACCTTGGAGCGGGTTTTTGATCCCGGTTTGGGGATTTCTTTTTATTGTGATCGTTGCAAGAGGAGGGCTGCCGTGGCGCATACCGTTGTTCGACCGATTCCCAAGATCAACCTGGTTCCGCTTCCGTCCACGAGACTTTTGCGGATCTTTGTGTTTCTGGCCATCCTGCTGGTGGTCTCCCTGTTTTTTGTCTGGTCGCGTCTGCAGCTTATCGGTCTGCAGTACGATATTTCCAGTGTCGAATCCCGGCTGCGAGAGGCACAGCGGGAGGTACGCTCCCTGCGTCTCGAGGCCGCCAGTCTGCGGCAGCCCGGACGGATTGAAGAGGTGGCCCGCAACAAGCTCGGGCTGCGCCATCCAACCCCTGAACAGGTTGTCTATATCCGCCAATGAGTTCTTCCCGGCGCTGGCATAATCTGCGGATCCGAATCATCGCGCTCGGTTTCATTCTGGCTTTTACGCTGATCGGCTATCGGGCCTTGAGCCTGCAAGTGCTTGACCACGAACTGTTCTCCAAGCGGGCCCAGCGGCAGTACCAGCGCATCATTCGTCTTCCGAGCCAGCGGGGCACCATCTACGACCGCAGCGGCCGGGAACTGGCCCTGAGCACCGCGGTGGATTCGGTCTACGCCGAACCCCATCTTATCGACGATCCGGCCGGTACCGCGCAGGCCCTGGCCCGGGTTCTGTCCCTGCGCTCACAGGATCTGCTGGCGGGTCTCAACCGGGATCGTCGTTTCATGTGGGTCAAACGGCAGATTACGCCCCGCGAGAGTGAAAGCCTGCGGGCTCTCAATCTGCAGGGGATCGGCTTTATCAGGGAGCATCGACGCTACTACCCCAATTCCCGCCTTGCGGGCCAGGTGATCGGATTTACCGGATTGGATCCCAGGGGTCTCGAGGGCCTGGAGTTGCAGTACGACGGTCTGATGCAGGGCGAGCAGGGCTTCCTGGTTATGGAGAGGGACGGCAGGGGCGCAAGCCTGGACCTGGGGGATCGGGAGGCTTCCCTGCGGGGTGGAAAGCCGGGTCACAGTCTGTGGCTTACCCTGGACAAGAATCTGCAGTACATCGCCGAAAAAGAATTGGCCGCCGGTGTGCGGGAGGCCCGGGCCCAGGCCGGCACCGTGGTGGTAATGGATCCGGCAACGGGCAAGGTGCTGGCCATGACCAGCATGCCCGATTACAACCCCAACACGTTTCAGCGCAGCCGGCCGAGTTACTGGCGCAATCGCGCTCTGTGCGACGCCTTTGAGCCGGGTTCGACCATGAAGCCCTTTCTGGTGGCGGCCGCTCTCAATGAGGGTTTGGTGACGGCCCGGCAGGTCATTTACTGCGAGAACGGCATCTACCGGGTCGGCGGGCGGACCATCCGTGACATTCGCAGGCACCAGGATCTGTCCGTTGCCGATATTGTGCGGGTCAGTTCCAATATCGGTTCGGCCAAGATCGGCAAGATGCTGGAACGGGAACGCTATCACAGTTACCTGAACCGATTTGGTTTTGGAGCCCGCAGCGGCATCGACTTTCCCGGCGAAGCGAGCGGCCTGATGCGGCCTCCCGAGCGCTGGTTCGAAGCCGATCTGGCGGCGATTTCTTTTGGTCAGGGAATTTCGGTCACCGCCCTGCAACTGGCACGGGCTACCGGCGTTATTGCCAATGGCGGGCTGCTGATGGCGGCCGACCTGGTGGAAAAGGTTGTTGACAACCAGGGCGACCTGGTGGAGCAACGCCAGCCGCGAACGGTGCACCGGGTCATCTCCGAGTCGGTGGCCCATCAGGTTCGGGATATGATGGTGCGGGTGGTGGACGAAGACGGCGGTGGCGCTCTGGCCCGGGTTCCCGGCTTTACCGTGGCGGGCAAGACCGGTACGGCGCAAAAAGCTGATCCGGTTACCGGTGGTTACTCGGCGGACAAGCGACTGGCTTCCTTTGTCGGATTTTTGCCGGCGAAGGATCCGAAACTGGTCATTCTGGTGGTGATCGACGAGCCGGAGGGCCGCACCTTCGGCGGCCAGGTTGCCGCCCCGGTATTCTCCCGCATCGCCCAGCAGGCCATGCGTCACCTGCAGATTTCGCCCACGGAAACTCCGGTGCAGAGGCCGCTTCCCGAGATTGTCTTTGAGGAGCCGCAACTGCCGCTGCCGTTAACCGGCCCTCCCAGGCCCTTCGGCGAAGGCCTTGTGATGCCCGATTGTGTGGGCATGAGCAGCCGCCAGGTGCTGCAGACCATGGAGCGGGTCGGACTGAATATTCGTCTCAAGGGCAGTGGCCGGGTGGTGGAGCAGCATCCCGCCGCCCACAACCCCATCAAGTACGGCAGCGAAGTGTGGGTCAGGCTGGCTCCACCAACCTGAAAAATTTTTTGACTTTCCAGGGCGCAGACATGAAAATGGCCGAACCCATGACCCTTTCCGAGCTGGTTCAAAAGCTGACCCCTTGTGCCGTGGTCGGTCCTGCCAACGCGATCGTCTCCGCCCTGCATTACGATTCCCGTCTGGTTGTTCCCGGAAGTGTTTTCTTTGCCTTGCGCGGTGCCCTTGTGGACGGTCACTGTTATGTCGACGATGCCTTGAAACGAGGTGCCCAGGCCATCGTGTACGAAGTCGAGCGACCCCTTCCCTCCGGGGTAACGGGTATTCGAGTGGACAATGCCCGTCGGGCTCTGGCCCATGCCGCCGCCTGGTTTTACGGCGACCCCACAGCCGACATGCTGGTGGTGGGGATCACCGGCACCAACGGCAAAACCACGGTCAGCTATCTGGTCGAGGCGTTGCTGGCCGACGCGGGCCGGCGGCCGGCAGTTATCGGCACGGTGAATTACCGTTTCGAAGGACAGACCCTGGCTTCGAGCCGCACTACGCCCGAATCCCTTGACCTGACTGCTCTTGCAGCCCGGTTTCGCGCCGCCGGGGCCGATGCCCTGATCATGGAGGTGTCCTCCCACGCTCTGGAGCAACGGCGGGTGGACGGTATCGCCTTTGATCTGGGGGTGTTTACCAACCTGAGCCCGGAACACCTCGATTATCACGGCGACATGGAAAACTACTTTCTGGCCAAGAGCCGGCTTTTCACCGGTCTTGGGAGCCGCAGTCCGGCCAAAGCGGTGATCAATATCGACGATCCTTACGGAATGCGGCTGGCCCGGTGCTTTCCCGGGGCCTGGAGTTGCGGACTGAAGCCGCCGGCGCTGGTGCGGCCTCTCGACAGCCGTTTTTCGCTGGAGGGTATTGAGGCCCGAGTCACCAGCCCGGTGGGAGAGCTGGAGCTGCACTCCGCCCTGCGGGGCGAGTTCAATCTCAGCAACCTGCTTTGTGCGGCGTCCGCCGGCCTGGTCCTGGGAATGTCTGCCGAGAGCGTCGCTTCCGGGCTGGAAGCCGCGCCACCGGTCCCCGGCCGTCTCGAACCGGTGGACAACGATCTGGGAGCCCTGATACTGGTCGATTACGCACACACTGCCGATGCCCTGGAAAAAGCCCTGAAAGCTGTTCAGGGACTGGAGCCGAGACGTCTCATTACCCTGTTCGGCTGCGGCGGCGACCGGGATCGGAGCAAGCGGCCGAAAATGGGCAAAGTGGCGGCGCAAATGTCGAACCTTGTGGTGGTGACCTCGGACAATCCGCGTACCGAAGATCCCGGCGCCATCATCGCGGAGATTCGGCCGGGGTTGGAGGCCTTCTTTGACGGTCCCCTGTCGCCGGACCGCGCTCGGTGCCGCGATGACCATGGCTATGTGGTCGTGGAAGATCGGCGAGGGGCCATCGACTTCGCTGTCAGTCTGCTGGAAGCCGGCGACCTGCTGCTGGTGGCGGGCAAGGGTCATGAAGATTATCAGCAAATTGGCGAGCAGTGGCTGCATTTCGACGATCGCCAGGAATTGCGGCGGGCGCTGCGGGAACGGGAGGGCTGCGGTGGAGCTTGATCTTCAAAGTATCGTCCAGATTACCGCCGGCAGCCTGACGGCGCCCCGAGCCCAGGGCGGCTTGTGGGTCAGCGGGGTTTCCACCGACAGCCGTACCACCCGGCCCGGAGACCTGTTCATACCGCTGCGGGGTCCGCACTTCGACGGCCACGACTTTCTGTTGCAGGCAGTGCGCAATGGCGCCGTCGCCTGTCTCAGCGAGGAGGTGATCGCCGGTTTTCCGGTTCCGGTGATTCGGGTCGGCGATACTCTGCGGGCTCTGGGAGATCTGGCCGCCGCCCGGCGCCGCGCCTTTGCCGGGCCGGTGGTGGCAGTGACCGGATCGGCCGGCAAGACCACCACCAAGGAGATGCTGGGCGCCATCCTCTCCCTGACCGGCCCTGGGCTGATGACCCCCGGAAATTTCAACAATCTGGTGGGGTTGCCTCTGACCCTTTTTTCCTTCAGCGACGAACACCGCTGGGCGGTTCTGGAGATGGGCATGAGCGCTCTCGGCGAGATTGCCCGGCTGACCCGCATCGCCCAGCCGCGAATCGGCGTGATTACCAATGTCGGAGCTGCGCATCTTGAGACCCTGCGCAGCATGGACGGGGTGGCACGGGCCAAGGGCGAACTGTTTGCGGCTCTGCCCGCCGATGGTACGGCGGTCATCAATGGCGACGATCATCGGGTGCTGGCGCTGCCGGTGGCTAATGGTGCCCGCCGGCTGGTGTTCGGTTGTGGTGAGCAGGCGACGGTGCGCGGCGAAGCCATCGAATCAGGACCGGAAGGAGTCCGCTTTCAACTGGTGCTTGCCGAAGGGCGGTTTCCGGTGCGTCTGCAGTGCCTGGGACGTTTCAACGTCCACAACGCCCTGGCGGCGGCGGCCGCCGCTGTGGCGCTGGAGATCGACGCAGCGACCATTGTTCGTGGTCTGGAAAAGTTTCGGCCCTGTGCCGGACGGATGGAAGTCAGCACTCTGGAAGACGGCGTGCTGTTGTTGGAGGACTGTTACAACGCCAATCCCCAGGCGGTCAAAGCCGCTCTGGCGACCCTGGCCGAGGTGCCGGGCAAGGGTCGTAATATCGC
>SLLR01000104.1 GCA_007134025.1 Desulfuromonadaceae bacterium
ACCTGAAAGGTATCGCGAAAGGGACTGTCCACCGCAACCTGAGCACCGGCATCGACCTGCTGCACTTGCCGTTTGCCCTGCATCAGGCTGCGCACGGTAAAGGCGGTTCCGGCCCGGTCGCTTTTGGGCTGCACCCGCAACCGGTCACCGACATGCAGCCGATCACGGCTCTGAAACAGGATGCGGGTTCCCCGCACTGCCTGTACCTCGCCAAGGAAACGGCCGGTCGCTCCCTTGAGGGCCGGACTGGCAATATCATCAGGCTGCGACCCGCCGAGGAAGCCGCGGGTGGGACGGCGCCCCAGGGAAGCCTTGAGCTGTTCTTTGGCCCGGACCAGGGCGGCGTCCCGCTGGGCGGGCGGTGCGTCCATCACCTGACGGTAGGCAGCCACCACGTTGGCCACGTACTCGGCACTCTTCATGCGGCCTTCGATCTTGAAACTGGTGATACCGGCGGCGGCCAACTCGGGAAGCAGCTCGATGGCCGAGAGGTCGTTGGGCGAGAAGTAGTAGCCGTCCCGGCCGCGACTGCGGTAGAGGCGCCGGCAGGGTTGGGCGCAGCGCCCCCGATTGCCGCTGCGTCCGCCGAGCCAGGAAGAAAAATAGCATTGCCCGGAAAAGCAGAAACACAAGGCCCCATGTACGAAGTGCTCCAGCTCCAGCCGGGTATGGCGGCGCAGAACCGCGATTTCATCCAGGGTCAGCTCCCGGGCCAGCACGGCACGGCTGAATCCCATCCGCTCCAGCATCCGTACCCCGGCGCTGTTGTGCACGGTCATCTGGGTCGAGGCGTGCAGCCGCAGACCGGGAAAGTGCTCCCGCGCCAGCCGCCACACGGCCAGGTCCTGCAGGATCACCCCGTCCACCGTCAGCGCCTCCAGGGCCGCCAAAGTCTCTACCAGCCTGGGCAGTTCCAGCTCCTTGACCAGGGTATTGACGGTCACGTAGATCTTGCGGCCCTGTTGCCGGGCGCAGGCCAGCATGCCCTCCAGTTCGGAGAGGCGAATATTGCGCGCCTTGGCCCGAGCGGAAAACTCCTGCAGGCCGCAATAAACGGCATCGGCGCCGTTCTCCAGGGCGGCAAAAAAAGCCTCCGGACTGCCGGCCGGGGCGAGCAGTTGAGGTTTCGGTGTCGATTCGGTCATGCCGGCAATCCGTCGATCGGCGCGCAATGCTTTTGACGCTTCCTGCCCGGCGCCGCCGGCAGGAAGCCTGTTGGTTTTCATCCGGAGTTTCCGGCTGAGCACCACCTGAAAATGAAAGAGACCGGTACGCCGTCCGGTCTCTTTCTCCACATATTTGCCCCACTCTAGCATGCCCCGCCGGTGGCGGCAACGCCCAGGACGGACTACAGCAGGCCCTGATCTGCAAAACTCAGATAGCCTTGGGCTCCGATGATGATGTGGTCCAACACCCTGACCCCCATCAGCTCGCCGGCCTGTTTGAGCCTTTGGGTAATCTCCCGGTCTTCCCGGCTCGGAGTCGGGTCGCCGGAAGGATGATTGTGCACCAGCAGCAGGGCGGCGGCCGATTCGCGCACCACCACGGAAAACACTTCGCGGGGATGAACGATGCTGGCGGTGAGACTGCCCTCGGAGATCTGTACTTCCCGCAGCAGGCGATTTTTGCTGTCCAGCAGCAGCACGATGAACTGCTCCCGTTTGGCATCGGCCAGTCGCCCGCGAAAGTGCCGATAGACCTCTTCGGGGCAGCTGTAGCGACTTCCGGGTCGCAGTGGCTGCTCCTGAAAGCGCCGCGCAATCTCAAAAACCGCCTGCAACTCCGCCGCCTTGGCGGGACCTATCCCTTTGACCTGCTGCAGTTCGGCCAAAGAGGCAGCAGCCAGTTGCTGCAACGAGCCGAACCTCTCCAGCAGCAGACGAGCGTGATCGAGAGCGCTCATGCGTGTCGCGGCATCGCCGGTGCGCAGTACCAGGGCCAGCAGTTCGGCGGCGCTCAGTCCCCGGGCGCCTTGTTGCAGCAGCTTCTCCCGAGGTCGTTCCTCTTCCGGCCAGTCCTTGATACGGTACATGCAACTCCTCCAAAACAGATTGGCTCATGCTAACACCAGGATTGACAAATTCCAATCCCAAAGTTTTCGATAAGCATATATACTCCGTACTGGAGGCTTTGATTTCCATGGAGAAACTCCTATGGCATTGTTAGTACGCCCGACCGTCGGACTGGCTTTGGGTGGAGGGGCAGCCCGAGGCCTATCCCATATCGGTGTGCTGGAGGCTTTCGAAGAATACGGCCTGCCCGTCGATGTCATCGCCGGAACCAGCATGGGGGCCATGGTGGGCGCCATGTATGCGGCGAATCCCCGGGCTACTGCGGTTCGGCAACGATTTCTGGACTATCTGCAGAGCGACGCTTTCAAGAATTCCCGTTTCGATTATCTGATGAACTATCCGCAGGAGAATATCGGCTTTTTCGACCGGCTTTCCCAGTTGGCCCGCAAGAGCGTCTTCTATACGCTGATCATGACCCGTACCGCCTTTATCGGCGAGGAAGCCTCCCAACAGAATTTTGCCCTGCTCATCGACGATATGGATCTCTCCGGGACCCGGATTCCCTTTTGCACCACGGCCCTGGATCTGGTCTCGGCTCGCGAATACGTGTTTCGGGACGGCCCGTTGCGGGAGGCGGTGGCGGCCAGTTGCGCGATTCCCGGCCTGCTGCCGCCGGTACAGCGGGAGGGCCACTACCTGATCGACGGCGGCTGGATCAACGCCGTACCGGTAGCCGCCGCCCGCAGTCTGGGAGCCGAGGTGGTCATCGGCGTGGACGTGTACAGCGACCTGGACCCTTTCATCCCGCCGGAAACCGCCGTCGATGTGGCGGCCCGGGCGGAGGCGGTGACCCGCTGGAACCTGACCACGCGCATGGCGCAAGCGGCCGATTGCCTGCTGCAACCCGAATCGGGCATCTCCCACTGGGCGGATTTTTCCCAGTTTGAGGCAGCGGTAGCCAGCGGCCGTGAAGAGGTCCGCCGCCAGTTGCCCCGGCTGCGCAAGCTGATGCGCAAACGGCTGCGCTTTGACGGCATCAGTAAGCGCTTTCTCGCCCCTGGCAAAGCTTTCGCGAATAGCAGCCGCTGAAGAATTTTTCCACCGCAGCCGAACAGCCTGTTCTTTTAAGCAACGTCTCCGCAGGCTGACCATTTCGGCTTTTTCCACCAACAGAGAAGGAGCCCGGCATGCAGTACCGCCGACTCGGCAACTGCGAACAAGACGTTTCCATTCTCGGCATGGGCTGCATGCGCCTGCCGATTATCGACGAAGACGAAGGCCGCATCGACGAGGTTCGGGCCACGGCACTTCTGCATCAGGCCATCGATGCCGGCATCAATTATCTGGACACCGCCTACCCTTATCATCAGGGGCAAAGCGAGGTTTTTCTCGGTAAAGCCCTGCGCCGGAACGGCTTGCGCGACCGGGTGCTGCTCGCCTCTAAGCTGCCCTGCTGGGCCATCGAATCCAGCGCTGACTTCGATCGCTATCTCAACGAGCAACTGACCCGGCTGCAAACCGACCACATCGACTGCTACCTGCTGCACGCCCTCAAACAGGACTGGTGGACCCGCCTTTACGAACTCGGCGTGCTGGATTTTCTGGAGCGGGCCAAGGCCGACGGCCGCATCGGCTGTGCGGGCTTTTCTTTTCATGACGAACTGCCGGTTTTCAAAACCATTGTCGATCGTTACGACTGGGGATTCTGCATGATTCAGTACAATTACATGGATCAGGAGATTCAGGCGGGACGGGCCGGAATGGAATATGCGGCGGCCCGGGGACTCGGGGTGATGGTGATGGAGCCGCTGCGGGGCGGGCATCTGGCCCGCCCGGCTTCCGAGGAACTTCAGGCCTTGTGGGAGCAGGCCGAAGTCCGACGCAGTCCGGCCGAGTGGGCACTGCGCTGGGTATGGAATCATCCCCAGGTAAGCGGCCTGTTGAGCGGCATGAACAGCCCGGAACAGATCACGGAAAACGTCCGCATCGCGGCCTCGGTTCGGCCCGGCGCCATGAGCGCGGCGGAGCTGGCCCTGGTGGATCGGGTTCGGGAGCTGCTGCGCCGGCGCATCAAGATTCCCTGCACCTGTTGCAACTACTGCCTGCCCTGCCCGGCCGGAGTAAATATCCCGAAGATTTTCAGTCTTTATAACGATGGCTTCATCTACGGCGACCACCGTTTTCCGCAGCGTCTTTACAGTATCGCCATGAACGCCTCGGCCCGAGCCGACCAATGCACC
>SLLR01000146.1 GCA_007134025.1 Desulfuromonadaceae bacterium
CGCTGGAAAAGACGCCCGGAGGATCTGGCGGTCAACGGTCAACGGCAACTGGCGATTCTCGAGCGGGTGGCCCCGCTGTTGCGGGTTGGCGGGCGCCTGCTGTATGCCGTATGTACCTTCAACCGCCAGGAAACGGACAACGTGGCGGAGCGCTTTATCGCCGCCCGCCCCGACTTCGAGCCCTGCGACCTGCGTCTGCAGGTCCCCTCCGCCTGGACGGAGCTGTTAGACCATCAGGGGGCTCTGCGCACCTGGCCCCATCGCCATGACGACATGGACGCCTTCTTTGCCATTGCTTTTACGAGGTGTCGCTGAGTTCAGCTTTCCCCGTTGTTGCCAACCATCGGTCCTGGAGTCTTTCATGATTAAAATCGCCCCTTCGATCCTGTCCGCCGATTTCGCCCGCCTTGGCGAAGAGATACGCGCCATCGAGGCCGGTGGCGCCGATTATGTTCATGTGGATGTGATGGACGGACATTTTGTTCCCAACATCACCATCGGCCCGCTGTTGGTGGAGGCGGTGCGCAAAATCACCTCATTGCCCCTCGACGTCCACCTGATGATCGAAAATCCCGATCTGTACATCCCCGCTTTTGCCAAGGCCGGGGCCGATATCATTACCGTGCATGTGGAGGCGGTGCCCCATCTGCACCGCACCGTGCAACTTATCCACAGTCTGGGCAAGAAGGCCGGTGTGACACTTAATCCCGCCACCCCCGTTTCCAGTCTCGAGGTCATTCTCGACGAGCTCGACCTGGTGCTGCTGATGAGTGTCAACCCCGGTTTCGGCGGCCAGCAGTTCATTCCCTCCTGCCTCGGAAAAATCGAGGCTCTGCGCCGGGAGATCGACTGTCGCGGGCTGCGCACCGAACTGGAGGTGGACGGCGGGGTCAAGCCGGACAACATCGGCGCCATTGCCGCGGCGGGAGCCGACGTTTTTGTCGCCGGCAGCGCCGTATTCGGCACCTCCGACTACCGGGCCACCATCGCCGAGCTGCGTCGCCGCGCGGAGGAAGCCTGATGCTCGAACCGGCTCGAGTGCGGGAGGCGCTGGCCCGCCATTCCTGCCGGACCATCGATCCCGGCCCTTTGCGTCCGGCGGCGGTACTGCTGACCTTCTATCCCAAGAACGGTGTCGATACCCTGCTCTTCACCCGGCGTACCGAACACCTGCCCGATCACGCCGGAGAGGTTTCCTTTCCCGGCGGACGCTGGCAGGAGGGCGATGCCGACCTGACCGCCACCGCCCTGCGGGAAACCCAGGAGGAAATGGGCATCGCGCCGCAGGCCGTGGAGGTTCTGGGGCGCCTTGACGATTTCGTTTCGGGTTACGGATACCATGTGACCCCCTTTGTTGCCAGCCTGCCTGCCGGCTATTCTTTTCAGGTCGATGAACGGGAAATTGCCGAAGTGTTGGAGGTACCGCTGGCCACTCTCTGCGATCCGGACATTTTTCACACGGAAAGCTGGGAGCACAAGGGTCGCCTGCGACCGGTGATGTTCTTTTCCATTGGCCGGCATCCCATCTGGGGGCTGACCGCCGCCATTTTGCGACAATTTCTGCAGCGCATTGATGCTATCGACTGGTAATTGACGAGGGCCACCCCATGAACCGCCACAAGCAAGTCGATAATCTTTTTCTGCAGCGTTTGTCCAGAGGCCTGCTGATCGGTGACGGCGCCATGGGCACCCTGCTCTACAGCCGGGGCGTGCCTTTGGGGCACAGTTTTGAAGCCCTCAATCTGAGCCGGCCGGAACAGGTACTGGCGGTGCACCGGGAGTACGCCGCCGCCGGTGCCCAACTGCTGGAGAGCAATACCTTTGCGGCCAACCGCCTGGCCTTGCGGCCTCTCGGTCTGGAAGACCAGGTGGGTGCCATCAACGCCGCCGGGGTACGGCTGGCCCGGCAGGCGGCCGGTGCCGAGGGTCTGGTCGCCGGGGCCGTCGGCCCGCTTCCGAGTCATGGCGAGGACGGCGCCGGACTGGCACCTTTGGAGCAGCGTCGGCTGTTCAGAGAGCAGATGACGGCCCTGGCGGAGGCCGGCTGCGACCTGTTTATTCTGGAAACCTTCAGCGTGATCGAACAGCTGGAGCAGGCGTTGCGGGTGGCGGGGGCCCTGGCTCTGCCGGCGGTGGCCCAGATGGCGTTTTTCGAGGAAGGGCGCAGCCGTCACGGCGTGACCGCCGAGGAGGCGGCCTTGCGCCTGGCGGATGCCGGAGCGGCGGTGATCGGCGCCAATTGCGGTTCCGGGCCCCGAGAACTGCTCAACGTTTTGCGGCGCATGGCGGCGGTGACCGACCGCCCCCTGTCCGGTTTCGCCAACTCGGGTCTGCCCCAGTACGTCAACGGACGCAACATCTATCTCGCCACTCCCGACTATTTTGCCCGCATGGGGCAGGAAATGGTAGCCGCCGGGGTCCGCCTGGTGGGTGGCTGCTGCGGCACCACGCCCGAGCATATCGGCGCCCTCGCAGAACGCCTCGCGGTGATTCAACCCGCTGAGGGGCGGCTTCCGATCGTTCGGGTCCGTGAATCGGTGGTGGCCCCGGCCGCCCCCGCTCCTCGCCGCACCTTTCTTGACGACTGGGGAAAACGTCCCGTCGTTACCGTCGAACTCGGCCCGCCCAAGGGGCTCGACTGCCGCAAGGTACTGCAGGGCGCCCGGGAGATCGCCGCCGCCGGAGCCGACGCCATCAGCCTGACGGAAAATCCCCTGGCCCGCATTCGCATGGGCAATATGGCCCTGGCCAGCCAGATTCAGCAGCAGGTGGGGATTGAGGTGATCGTCCATGTGACCGGGCGGGATCGCAACCTGCTGGGATTGCATTCCGATCTGATGGGAGCCCATCTGCTTGGCCTGCGTAATGTGCTGGCGGTGACCGGCGATCCGGTGGCGGTCAGCGGTGAGGGCGGGGCGCGCAATGTCTTTGATCTGAATTCCGTCGGCCTGCTGCAGTTGGTGGACGCCCTCAACCGGGGTACCACCCTGATGGGAGCCGAGTTGGGAGGCCGCACAGGCATCCTGGCCGGAGCGGCTTTTAATCCCCATGTGGCGGATATGGGTGGACAGATTCGCCGCATGGAGAAGAAGATTG
This sequence comes from Desulfuromonadaceae bacterium, assembly GCA_007134025.1. Classification (GTDB taxonomy): domain Bacteria; phylum Desulfobacterota; class Desulfuromonadia; order Desulfuromonadales; family Syntrophotaleaceae; genus SLLR01. Next base: position 3,097 of record SLLR01000146.1, read on the forward strand.
CCGCCGGGGCGCGTTTTGCCGTCTCTCAGCCGGTCTATTCGGTGGCGGTGCTGGATGAAATGTTGGAGCGCTTTGAAGCCTTGAACATTCCGCTGCTGGTGGGCCTGATGCCTCTGGTCAGCGAGCGCAATGCCGAATTTCTGCACAATGAGGTTCCGGGAATCTCTCTCCCCGAAGAGGTGCGCCGACGCATGCGGGGAACCAGCGGCGCCGCCGGCGTGGCAGCCGGCATGGCCCTGGCCCGGGAACTCATCGCCGTCGGCCGCCACGCCGGCGGGTTCACCCTGATGCCGCCCTTTGGCAAGGTCGACCTGGCCATCGAGCTGCTGCACGGGATTCACGGCCGGGAAGGCTTGGGCTGAGATCCGTCTTCAGGGACCGCGGGGATGGAGGAAGAAGCAGGACGAGTACAATCCGGCAGCTATATGCCCAGGCGCTGGTCCAGAGTGCCCTTCGCCTCCAGGGCCAGCAGTTCGTCACAGCCGCCGACCAGTTCGCCATCGACAAAAATTTCCGGAACCGTTCGGCGACCGGAGCGGCGGCGCATTTCTTCCGCCCTGTCCGGATCATCGGTGATGTCGTATTCGACAAAGGCGACCCGGCGGCTTTCGAGCAGGGCCTTGGCCCGCTTGCAGTAGGGGCAGGTGGTCTTGGTGTAGATTTCAACCTGTTTCATGACAACTCCTGATCAGGGAAATGGCGGTGCGCCGGGGCGCCCGCAGGGAGGACCGCAATGAACACACGATACCGTCAATTGTACCCGATGCTGCTGGCTCTTGTCCTGCTTGGAGGCTGTGCCGGGGCCATGCGACCGGCGGAGGGCTTTCGGTCGGCCTATAGCGACTTTGGTCAGCGCCTGCGCTGGAAGGACTGTGGCGGCGCCGGGACCTATATGGCCGAGCCTCACCGGGCCGAGTTTCAGGAAACCTGCCGCAGCGACGGCGATCTGCAGTTTGTCCTGGTGGAGCCCCAGAGCGTGATTCTGGCCGAGGATCATCGCAGCGCTGAAACGATCACCCTGGTGCAGTACTATCGCCTTCCATCCACGGTGATAAAAACCCACCGTCTGGAACAGCAGTGGGTCTACCGCCAGGGCAGCGGCGGTAAATTCGGCAACTGGGAGATTGACAGCCCGTTTCCGGAACTTCCCTGAGGGGTGCCGACAAACCCTCCGATATCGGATCCCGAAGGCTTGCACGGGGCAAGTGCCGTGGCAGAAACCACAACAGTCTGAATTGGTCAGCAAATCTTCTGAATGGTTCAGGCTGTTGTCGTTTATTTGGCGCTGTTTTCATATTGGAAACGAGCTAGCCTTCCCGGTACCCCAGCACCACCAGCAGGCAGCTGCCGTCGGCAATCAGGTTGATGCCAGCTTCCCGGCAGCGGGCGACGGCCGCAGGACTTTCTGCGCCCGGTTGCATCCAGATATCGGTGATGCCTTGGGCGATGGCCTCTTCCACCAGCTGTTCGGTGATTTTCGGCGGGGTGATGACGGACAGGCTGACGGCGCTGTCGGGCAGGTCGGCAAGGGTGGCGGCGCAGGGAAGCCCTTCGATGGTTTCGGCCCGGGGGTTGACGGGAATCACCTGGCGGCCGTTCTGCTGATAGCAGCGCAGCACCTTGTTGCCGTACTTGGACCGGTTGCTGGAGGCACCGGCCACCGCGAAGATTTCAGCGCTCAGAAAACGCTGGATACGGTCTTCAATGGTCATTGAGTCGGTCACGGCAATACTCCGTCAGGGGGTGAGGCGGGCCTGAAGATTCAACAGCGTGTCCAGCCAGAGTCCAGGGGTCATAACCGGGGCGACGCTCGGGCCGATGATAACATGTTGACCCGCATGTCCGGGAATTTTCTGATTCCGATTCGGCGGCCGTCCTGCCTTTCGGGGTCCAGCTCACCAGGCCGATCAGCACAAAACTCATGTGAGTCATGGCAGAATAGGCCAGCATTCTCTTGACGTTGATCCGGGCCAGAGCGCAAAGGCTGCCACCGAACATGGACAACAGAGCCAGCGCCATGAGAATCTCCTGATATCCAAAAGGTGCCGTCGGCAAGGCTGCTGCTCAGAAAGTCGGCAGATTTTTGTCACACTGGTGAAGGCAGCTCAACAGGAAACCCTTGCCAAGAGCGCCGACCGGCTTTCAGTTGCGGCCCCGGGCGATGGCTTCCCGGGCCAATTCGTCGCAGCGTTCGTTTTCCGCATGGCCGCTGTGGCCACGGACCCAGCACCATTCGATGCGGTGGGGGGCGCAGGCGGCCAGCAGCCGTTCCCAGAGATCCCGATTGGCGACCGGTTCCTTTTTGGAATTGATCCAGCCTTTGCGCTGCCAGTTTTCAACCCATTCGGTGATGCCCTTGTGCAGGTACTGGGAATCGGTGGTCAGGCGCACCTGGCAGGGCCGTTTGAGGGCTTCGAGGCCGACAATGGCCCCCATCAGTTCCATGCGGTTGTTGGTGGTCTCGGTTTCGTAGCCGGACAACTCCCGAAGGTGGGTTCCACAGCGCAGCAGGGTGCCGTAGCCTCCCGGGCCGGGATTTCCCGAACAGGCACCGTCGCTGAAAATTTCCACCAGGGTCTCCGTGCGGGGCATGGCCGGACTCTCAAGGCAGGTGCGCCAAAAAACAGGCGGAGGGATAAAAATGCGACAGCCCCATTACCGTGAGTAATGGGGCTGTCTGTTGTTGGCGTCCCCAGGGGGATTCGAACCCCCGTCGCCGGCGTGAAAGGCCGGTGTCCTGGGCCAGGCTAGACGATAGGGACTTATCTGGTGAGCCGCGAAGGATTCGAACCTTCGACCATCTGATTAAAAGTCAGATGCTCTACCAACTGAGCTAGCGGCTCTCGCTCACAACGGAAGCCTTTTATACTGAATCGCCCCGGAAGAGTCAACACCTTTTCCGGATTTTTTTTGCAAACCGGGAAAAAAGTTGGCGCCCCGGCGGGCCGGCAGCTTGCTTAGGGCGACGGAAGCGCTCCGTCCTGGAAAGGGTTTTTCAGCTGTATGGTCTGGTCCCGCCGCGGACCGACGGAGACCAGAATGACCGGACAGCCGGTGACCTCCTCCAGTTTGTCGAGATAGGCGGCTGCTTTGGGAGGCAGGTCCCGATAACGGGTGGCTCCGCTCAGGTCGCTCTGCCAGCCCTCCGCCTCCTCATAGATCGGCGTGCATTCCCGCAGAATGTCCAGGTCGTTGGGAAACTCTTCGAGGCGCTGGCCCCGGTAATCGTAGGCAGTGCAAAGTTTGATGGTCGCCAGGTCGTTAAGCACGTCCATTTTGGTGATGGCCAGGCCGGTCATGCCGCTGGTGCGCACCGCGTAGCGCAGGGCCACCGCATCGAACCAGCCGCAGCGCCGGGGACGACCGGTGGTGGAGCCGAATTCGTTGCCGGCCTCGCGCAGGTGCTGACCCATGGCGTCGTGCAGTTCGGTGGGAAAGGGGCCTTCCCCGACCCGGGTCACATAGGCCTTGGAGATACCGATGACCTGGTGAAGAAATCGCGGTCCGGTTCCGGCCCCGATGCAGGCGCTGCCCGCCACGGTGGAGGACGAAGTGACATAGGGATAGGTACCGTGGTCAATGTCGAGGAGGCTCCCCTGGGCGCCCTCAAAGAGGATCTTGTTGCCGGCGGCGATGCTCTGGTTGATCAGCAGGGAACTGTTGCCGACATATTTGGCCAGGGCGCGACCGTAGCCGCCGTACTCGGCGATGATGGCGGCTTCATCGAGGGCCGTGCCGCCCAGGAACTGCTCCAGAAAAAAGTTTTTTTCCGGCAGAAATTCCCGGACTTTGCGGGCAAAGGCCTCGGGATTGACCAGGTCGGCCACGCGAATGCCGCGCCGGCCGACCTTGTCTTCGTAGGTCGGACCGATGCCGCGGCCGGTGGTGCCGATCTTGCGGGCTCCCGAGCGGGTCTCCCGGGCCACATCGATGGCCTTGTGGTAGGGCATGATGACGTGGGCGTTGCCGTCGATAACCAGTTGGGCATCGTCCTGCATGTAGCCCTTCTGTTTCAGATTGTCGATTTCCTGAAGAAATACCTGGGGATCGAGCACTACGCCGTTGCCGATCAGGCATTGCTTGCCCGGGTGCAGAATGCCCGAAGGAATCAGGTGCAGAACCGTCTTTTTATCCCCCACCACCAGGGTGTGTCCGGCGTTGTTGCCGCCCTGAAAGCGCACCACCTGGTCGGCATATTCGGTATAGATGTCGACGACCTTGCCTTTGCCTTCATCGCCCCACTGGGAGCCTACAATCACTACATTAGCCATATCTTTTAACATCTCCTGATCGAAATTACAGGCGGAAATCCTCGTTTAACAGGGAAGGATAAGGAATCTGCCGTTCCAGGCCGTCAGCCAGTCGGAGCAGTCGAACCGGGTTTTTCGGCTCGCCGATCACCATGACAAAGCGGAAATTCATTTTCTGCGCGTAATGCAGGCTGTCCGGCAACGGCCGTTCGATAATGTCGCGGGCCACCAAGTAGCCTCGCTGGCGCAGGGCCCGGGCCACCCGCTGTGCCGGCTGTTTGTTGCTGCCGATCTGGAAAATCAGCACGTCGGCATATTGAGTGGTGGCCTTGTCCAGTTGCTGGTCAAGGGCGCTCAACAGCGGCAGCAGGTTGAAGGCAAAGCCGGTAGCGGGGGCCGGCATGCCATAGCGGGCGGTCAGGTCATCGTAACGGCCGCCGGAGCAGACCGCCTGGCCCACGCCGCCGAGAAAGCCCTGAAAGGTAATGCCCGTGTGGTAGTCCACGCCGCGCAGCTCGCCGAGATCAAAGGTCACCTGATTCTCCACGCCGTAGACTTCCAGAACCGCAAGGATCTGTCGAAGATTTTCAAGGGCCTTTCTGGACCGGTCGTTGGCCACCACCTCTTCGGCCCGTTCCAAAGCTTCCCGACCGCCAAAGAGCCGGGGCAGGGCCAGAATCGCCTGCCGGTCCTCGTCCTTGAGGGGAAAACTCTCCAGCAGTTCCCCCAAGCCGGCGTTGTCCTTGCGACCGATGGCGCACTGTAGCCGGCGGGCCTGTTCCGGGGTCAGGGGCAGATCCGCCATGACACCGCGAAAAAACTCCACCTGGCCGATGTCGATGGTGAATTCCCGGGCGCCAAGGGCCTGCAGGCACTCGACGGCCATGGCGATCATTTCGCCATCCGCTTCCGGGCCGGCCAGGCCGATCAATTCCACCCCGGCCTGAAAGATTTCCCGGTCCTTGCCGGCTTGCTGCTCGGCATGACGCAGTACCTGGCCGCAGTAGCAGAGACGCTGGGGCAGGGGGGCGTGACGCATGCGGGTAGCGAAGATGCGCGCGATCTGTGGAGTAATGTCCGGCGAAAAAGCCACCAGCTTGCCATTCTGGCGGTCGTCAAAGCGAAAGGTTTTTTCCCGCAGGCCTTCGCCCAGTCCTCGTTCCAGCACGTGGAGGAATTCGAGGGAAGCCGGAATCACCGGGCGAAAGGCCCAGCGATGAAAGATCTGTTGCAGGGTCTGCCGAATCTGTTCGATCTGGGCTGCCCTGGCGGGCAGAAAGTCCTTGACGCCTTTGGGCAGCATGGCTTCCGGAATCATGGGATCGATAGGGGTCAATGGCCTTTCTTCCTTTGAAATAGTGGAACGCAACGTTGGGGTTCCATGGATACTTCGGTTGGGGGCAGCGGTTCAGAGACAGACCTGGACCGCCGAGAGGATGTGGTCATTGGCTCGAAGTCGTTGCAGGGTCGCCTCCGGAACCTTGCTGTCAACGGTAATCAGGGAGATGGCCCGGCCCTGAATCTTGCGCCGGGACAGTCCCATCATGGCAATGTTGACACCGGCTTCGCCGAGCACCAGCCCGATAAAACCCAACACTCCCGGCAGATCCTCGTTGTGCAGCACCAGAATATGGCCTTCAGGCACCGCTTCCACATGGTGATCGTCGACCCGCACGATGCGCGGGTCACAGTCACCGAACACAGAGCCGCCGACGGAACCTTCGCCGTTGCTGCCGGCCACCGTCAGCCGGATCAGGTTGGTAAACTCCCGCGCCGTGCCAAAGATGCGTTCCACGACCTCTATGCCCCGCTCCCGGGCCAGGTGGGGGGCGTTGATATGATTCACCATGGAGCCGACAAAAGGTTCCAGAAGTCCCTTGAGCAGCGAGCTGGTCAGGGGAGCGCAGGGGTGATTGCTCACCGCACCGCAATAATCAACAGTAACGCGCTGAATGCCCTGAATTCTGCGCTGGGCCTGAAAACGTCCGAGACGTTCCGCCAGTTCCAGGTAGGGGCGTATTTCGCTGAGGCGGTCGGCGCTCATGGGCGGCATGTTCAGGGCGTTGCTGATGATGCCTTTTTGCAAAAAGTCGACAATCTGCCGGGCAACTTGTACCGTCACGTTGATCTGGGCGTCGACGGTGGCGGCGCGCAGATGAGGCGTGCAGATGACCTGCTCCAGGGCCAGCAGAGGATTGTCTGCCGCCGGCGGTTCATCGACAAAGGCGTCGAGAGCGGCGCCGGCCACCCGTCCCCGAGTGATGGCGTCGGCCAGGGCCGGCTCATCGATCAGGCCGCCGGTGGCGCAGTTGATCAGCCGGCATCCCGGCTTGATTCGAGCCAGAACCTCGGCGTCAAACAGCTCGGCGGTCTCGGAAGTCAACGGGACGTGCAGGGAGATAAAGTCGGAATCTTGCAGCAGGGTTTCGAAGTCCACCGCTTCGGCGCCTTTTTTCTGAATCGCTTCCTCGGCCAGGTAGGGGTCGTGCACCAGCACCCGCATCTTCAGCCCAAGAGCGCGTTCAACCACCAAACCGCCGATCTTGCCGGCCCCGACCACGCCGAGGGTTTTACCGTGAATTTCCACACCGAGAAAACGCTGATTTTCCCATTTTCCGCCTTTGGTCGAAGCGCTGGCCTGGGGGATCTGGCGGCTGAGGGCCAGCAGCATGGCAATGGAGTGCTCGGCGGCCGTGGTGGCGCTGCCAAAGGGGGTGTTCATCACCACTACCCCTTTGCGGTTGGCCGCTTCCAGATCGATGTTCTCGATACCGATTCCGGCCCGGCCCACCACCTTCAACTGCGGAGCCGCCTCAAAAACCTCGGCGGTAATCCGGGTGCCGCCGCGAACGATGAGTGCGTCGGCGGTTTCGACGGCCTGCAGTAGGGTTTCGTAGGAAATTCCCGGCCGGTAGTCGAGATCGAGGCCGGCAGTCTCTTCAAGCAACGCCAGACCTTCGGCGGGAAATATGTCGGAGACCAGAACCTTCATGACGGCGTCCTGTGAGCGAGGGCGGCGAACGGTCTGAGTTGTTGAAAAAGGCCATAAGGGGTCTATTGCAACAACCTGCCGAAAACCTGACCTAAATGGGCGGAAGGCAGTGCGACAACAGTGCAGACTAGCAACAGCCCGCCGTTGTTGTCAAGAATTAGGGGCGGCTTTGTGTTAGGGCGTTTTCGGTGACACGGCAAAGTCGACTCAGATAGGTGATGAGTAATCGTACGCCAAAGCCGGTACCGCCGGCGGGTCGGTAGTCGGCGGTCTTTTCCTGCCAGGCGGTTCCGGCGATATCGATATGGGCCCAGCGGTAATCCCGGGCAAAATGTTCCAGAAAAGCAGCGGCGGTGATGGTGCCCGCCGGTCGACCGCCGATATTTTTAAGATCGGCGACTTCGCTCTTGAGCTGCTGACCGTATTCCTTCCACAGAGGCAGCGGCCAGAGCCGTTCGCCGCAGATCTCGCCGGCCTGCTGCAGTCGACGGAGCAGCCCCCGGTGGTTGCCGAGCAGGGCCGCGGCGTGGTGGCCGAGGGCGATCACGCAGGCACCGGTGAGGGTGGCCACGTCGATCACCTCCCGGGGCTTGAAGCGCTGCGCGTAGCTCAGGGCGTCGGCCAGGATCAGCCGACCTTCAGCATCGGTATTGAGGACTTCGATGGTCTTTCCGGACAGGGAGGTCAGGATGTCGCCGGGCCGCAGGGCGTTGCCGGAAGGCATGTTTTCCACCGCCGGAACCAGGCCGGTCAGATTCACCGGCAAGCGCAACAGGGCGGCCGCCAGCAGGGTGCCGAAAACAGTGGCGGCGCCGGCCATGTCCATCTTCATCTGATCCATGTTTTCGCCGGGTTTGAGGGAGATGCCGCCGGAATCGAAAACCACTCCCTTGCCGATGAGGATCACCGGCCGCTCATCGGCAGCGCCCCGATAGTCCAGCCGGATCAGGCGCGGCTCCCGCAGACTGCCCTGGGCGACCCCAAGCAGCGCGCCAAAGCCTTCGCGCTCCAGCGCCTCCCGACCGAGCACCGTACACTCCATGCCGGTTTCAGCGGCCAGTTCCGTGGCCCGTTCGGCCAGAAACGCCGGGGATTTGACATTGCCCGGTTCGTTGACCAGGTCACGGGCCAAAAAAACTCCCCGACAGACCGCCTGGCTGCGCAGCACCGCTTGTTTGGCTCCGACCGCCGCCGGGTCGGAGTCGGTCAGCAGGGTGAGCCGGGCAAGGGGCGCCGGGCGCTGGGGGTCGGCAGCGAGGTAGTTTTGAAAACGGTAGTCGGCGAGTTGCAGGCCCTCCACCCAGGCCTCAGCCGCTACTGCGACGGGCAGCCGGGAGGTCAGGTCGTTGAGAACCAGGGCGCAGCTCTGCAGGCGCCGTTCATGGAGCGCCGTCGCCGCCAGGGCTGCGGCCCGCCGCAGGCTTTCCGCAGTCATCTCCTTTTCCTTGCCGAGGCCGACAAGCAGCAGCCGCTCGCAGGTCAGCCTTCGATTGCCATGCACCAGCAGGGTCCGGCCGGCTTCACCGCAGAACTCCCGGCAGTCCGCAGCCCGCCCGATGACCCCGTCGAGGGCCTCGTCCAGCTGTTGCAGCAGGGGGGTGGCCGGCTTGCCGGCCACCACGCCCAGCATCAGACAGGGAGTTGCATGGTCAAGGACAGAGTCCTGAAGCACCGAAATTTCCATTACAAGCAATTCCTTTCAGTGGAGTCGCAAGGAGATGAACGGTTGGCGGACGCCCGCCATTGTAGCCCCTTGCCCCGGCGGATTCAATGGTTTAGCTCAGGAGAAGTGTTTGCCAGATTTCCTGGGGAAATGCTATCTTGAAGAGCCGGAGGTCTTTGGGGATTTTCCTTCGGGCGTTCTCCGCACCCATGCCGTGGCGACAGGAGTGGACTGTGAAAGAGGAGCTGATCGATATCACCATACTCGGTTCGGGAACCAGTACCGGTGTGCCCATGCTGGGCTGCGGCTGCCAGGTCTGTCGTTCCGTCGATTCCCGTAACCGGCGCACCCGCTGCAGCGCCCTGATCCGCTATCACGGCTTTTGCGTTGTGATCGATACCGGCACTGATTTTCGCCAGCAGGCGCTGCGGGAACACATCGACCATGTGGACGCGGTTCTCTATACCCACGCCCACGCCGATCATGTCCACGGCATCGACGATCTGCGGGCCTTCAACATGACAAGCAAAAAAGTGATTCCCATCTACGGCCTGCCGCCGACAATGGATTCGCTTCGCCGCACCTTCCGTTACATTTTTGACGACAGCATCTCTCCCAAGTTTCGGCCCCAGCTGATTCCCTGGCCCATCGGCGGCGACTTCAGTCTCTTCGGGCTGACAGTGCAGCCCCTGCCCCTGTGGCACGGCGAGGGTCTGTCCTGCGGGTTTCGCATCGGGCCGCTGGCCTACCTCGCCGACTGCAACCATATCCCCGAAACGACCATGGCCCGCCTTGAGGGTCTCGAACTGCTGGTCATCGACGGGCTTCGCTACCGCTCTCATCCGACCCACTTTACCATTGAGGAAGCTTGTGCCGTGGCGGACCGGCTGGGGGCCCGCCGCACTCTGCTAACCCATCTCTGTCACGAGGTGGAGCACGAGCGGGACAGCGCCGGCCTGCCCGCGGGGGTTGAACTGGCCTATGACGGTCAGCGCGTAAGGCTGTCGCTGCCGCTTTCTGCTGCGCTGCCGGAGCCGGAGCCGGCTGCGGCGACGTTTTGTGTCGGCAGCTGATGTTTTTCTGGAGGTGACAGGCTATGGAACAGCATCCGCCCCTGGAGGCGATCCGCAACATCGGCATCATCTCTCATATCGATGCCGGCAAGACCACCGTTTCCGAGCGCATTCTCTACTATACGGGCAAAAGTCACAAGATGGGCGAGGTCCACGACGGAGCCGCCATCATGGACTGGATGGAACAGGAGCAGGAGCGGGGAATCACCATCACCGCCACCACCACCAGCTGCCCCTGGCGGGACTACTGGATCAATCTCATCGATACCCCGGGGCACATCGATTTCACGATCGAGGTGGAGCGATCCCTGCGGGTTCTCGACGGAGCGATCACCATCTTCAGTGCCGTGGAAGGGGTTCAGTCCCAGAGCGAGTCGGTCTGGCATCAGGCCGACCGTTACCGGGTGCCGCGCCTGTGCCTGATCAACAAAATGGACCGTGTCGGCGCCGATTACCGCCGGGTGCTGGAACAGATCGCCCGACGTTTTGCCGCCCGTCCGGTCCTGCTGCAGTTGCCGGTGGGTTTTGAGGGGGATTTTTCCGGGGTCATCGATCTGCTCGACCAGGAGTGTCTGCTGTTTGACGAGGCCGATCAGGGCGCTCAGGTGTTGCGGCAACCGGTTCCCGCCGATCGGCAGGACCAGGTGCGGCAGGCCCGGGAGGCCATTGTCGAGGCGGCGGCGGATTTCGACGACCAGATCCTGGCCGACTTTCTTGAAGGTCGGGATATCGCTGCCGACCGGCTGCGGCAGGCCCTGCGTCGCGGGGTGCTGGACTGCCAACTGTTTCCGGTGCTGCTCGGTTCCGCCCTGCGCAACAAGGGAATCCAGCCCCTTCTCGACGCGGTCGTTGCGTTTCTGCCTGCTCCCGGCGAGGTTCCGCCGGTACGGGCCCTCATCCTTGGCGATGAGGGTCGCGAAAAACTGCTCGACTGCGATCCCGACGGACCACTGTGCGCCCTGGCCTTCAAGGTGCTTTCCGACGCCGGTCGCAAGCTGACCTATCTGCGCGTCTATTCGGGGACCATACAGGCCGGTGCCGAACTGTACAACGGAACCCGCGGCTGCAAGGAGAAGCCGGCCCGGCTGTTCCGCATGCATGCCCACAAGCGGGAACGGATCGACGCGGCCCGGGCCGGGGACATCGCCGCCGCCATTGGTCTTAAGGAGGCGCTTACCGGCGACACCCTCTGCGCCGAGGCGGATCCTCTGGTGCTGCAGGGGTTGACGGTTCCCGAGCCGGTGGTCTCCCTGGCGGTGGAGTGCCGTCGCGTCGAAGACCGGCAGAAACTGCTTCTTTCTCTGGAAAAACTGCAATGGGAAGATCCGACCTTTCGGGTTCGGGAGGATGCCGGCACGGGGCAGATGATTCTTGCCGGCATGGGACAGCTGCACCTGGAGATTGTCAGTCAGCGACTGGCTCGGGAGTTTGGCGTCGAGGTGGTGACCGGGCGACCCCAGGTGGTCTACCGGGAAACCCTGTGCCAGGCGGTGACCCATCGTGAGGATTTTCATCGGGAGGCCGAAGGCAAAATGCAGAGCGGCGAGGTGCTGCTGTGTCTGGAACCGTTGCCCCGGGGAGAAGGGCTGGAAGTGGTGCTGCGGCCGGGGCCGGAGGCGCTGCTGCCGTCCGAGTGGTGCCAGTCCCTGAAGGCCAGTCTGCAACAGGCCTGCGCCGCCGGGGTTCAGGCCGGGTATCCGCTCACCGATCTGCGGGTTGTGGTGGCCGAAGCGGTTTACCAGCCCCAGGTCACTACCGAAGTCGGATTGCTGGCTGCCGCCCAGAAAGGCCTGGCGGTGGCCGCCCGCCAGGGCCGGCCGACGCTGCTGGAGCCGATCATGGTCCTGGAACTCATGGTGCCGCGGGACAGCGCCGGCAAGGTGCTGGGATCCCTGCAACAGAAGCGGGGGCGGATCGAAGGCATGGAAAGTCGCGGCGAAATGGAGACGATTCAGGCCCAGGTGCCCCTGACCGAGATGTTCGACTATATGACCGAACTGCGCAGCGCCACCCGGGGGCGAGGATCCTTCAGCATGGAATTTGCCAAATACGATCAGGCACCGGAAGACGTTTTGCGCCGCTTCGGTCTTTAGTAGTCTGCCGCTAACGGTTCGGCAAGGGCACGGCAACCTTCGAGAACGGGCTCTCCCCGGTTGGTCTTATGCGGATTCTGATCCATGGCTTTTTATCTGTTCGGAAAAAAAATACCGAGCTGGATTCGATGGCTGCTGCTTCTGTGGCTGCTCGGTTTTCCGCTCCCCAGCGCGGCTGCCGAACTCCTGAGCATTGGTTTTGAAGGGGTCACCGGCGAGATGCGGGACAA
>SLLR01000046.1 GCA_007134025.1 Desulfuromonadaceae bacterium
CGCCCTGGGCGGCCATGACCTTGGTAATTGCGGCAGTCAGTGTCGTCTTGCCGTGGTCTACATGACCGATCGTCCCAATATTGACATGGGGCTTGGTTCTTTGAAATTTTTCCTTTGACATGTTGCACCCTCCTGAAAGGCGTTACCCCTGGACCTTGGCAATGATTTCTTCACTGATCGCCTTCGGAACCTGAGCATAGTGATCAAAAACCATGGTGTAGGTAGCACGGCCCTGAGTTGCGCTACGAAGATCCGTCGCATACCCGAACATGCTGGACAAAGGCACATCGGCTGTAATCACCTGAGCGCCACCGCGAGAGTCCATACCCTTAACCCGGCCCCTGCGACTGCTCAGATCCCCCATGACATCACCCATATATTCTTCAGGGACCACGACTTCCACCGCCATAATCGGCTCAAGCAAAACCGGACCAGCCTTACGAGCCCCTTCCTTGAAACCCATTGAACCAGCGATCTTGAACGCCATCTCCGAGGAATCAACATCGTGGTACGAACCGTCGTAGCAGGTAACCCGCACATCAACAATAGGGAAACCGGCAACTACGCCGCCCTGAGCAGCCTCTTCAGCGCCTTGACCGACAGCAGGAATATACTCCTTGGGAATGACCCCGCCTTTGATTGCATCAACATACTCAAAACCGCCACCCGGATCCAGAGGCTCAACACGCAGCCAGCAATCGCCATACTGACCACGGCCCCCGGACTGTCGCACAAATTTACCCTGGACCTCTACCGATTTGGTAATGGTCTCCCGATAGGCGACCTGGGGAGCGCCGATATTGGCGGCCACCTTGAACTCGCGCATCATGCGGTCGATAATAATCTCCAGGTGCAACTCACCCATGCCGGACAAAATGGTCTGGCCGGTTTCATCGTCCGTACGCACTCGAAGAGTCGGGTCTTCCTGGACCAGCTTGGCAATAGCCGCTCCCATCTTATCCTGATCGCCCTTGGTTTTAGGCTCAACGGCAATATGGATAACAGGCTCAGGAAACTCCATGGACTCCAGCAAACACAGTCGCTTGGGATCGCAAAGAGTATCACCGGTAGTGGCGTATTTCAGCCCAACAGCTGCAGCAATATCCCCTGCCACAACTTCCTTGATCTCCTCACGCTTATTGGCGTGCATCTGCAAAATGCGGCCGAAACGCTCTTTCTTGCTCTTTCCGACATTGAAGACATGGTCGCCAGCGCCAAGGACACCTGAATAAACCCGGAAGAAAGTCAACTGACCGACAAAGGGGTCGGTCATAACCTTAAACGCCAACGCGGCAAACGGGCTGCTATCGTCGGGCAGACAGATCATCTCTTCCTGAGTATCAGGGTCTAGGCCGCGAATGGCGGGAACATCCTTGGGAGATGGAAGATAATCGATAACGGCGTCCAGTAGATTCTGCACGCCTTTGTTCTTGAAAGCGGAGCCACAGAGAACCGGATTAATCTGTATTCCAATGGTTGCCTTGCGAATCCCCTGCTTCAGCTCTTCCTCGGAAATCTCCTCGCCGCCAATGTATTTTTCCATCAAAACTTCGTCGTGAGAACAAACTTCTTCGACCAGGGCTTCACGGGCCGCTTCGGCCGCCTCCAGCATATCTTCGGGTATGTCGATAACCTCGGAACTGGCACCAAGAGTCTCGTCATCCCAGACAATGCCCTTCATCCGGACCAGATCCACCACACCCAAAAAGGACTCTTCCGCACCGATGGGCAACTGCAGAGGAACGGGATTAGCCCCCAGACGCTCGCGCATCATCTCCACGCCCCGCGAAAAGTCGGCACCGATCCGATCCATCTTGTTCACAAAGGCAATGCGGGGCACCCGATATTTGTCCGCCTGCCTCCAGACCGTTTCGGATTGCGGCTCTACTCCGCCAACAGAACAGAAAACGGCGATGGCTCCATCAAGGACCCGCAGCGAACGCTCCACCTCAACCGTAAAATCGACATGGCCCGGAGTATCGATCACATTAATTCGATGGTCTCTCCAGTAACAGGTGGTCGCCGCCGAGGTAATCGTGATCCCGCGCTCCTGCTCCTGTTCCATCCAGTCCATCGTCGCATTACCGTCGTGAACCTCACCCAGCTTGTGAGAAACACCCGTATAAAACAGTATTCGCTCCGTGGTCGTGGTCTTGCCGGCATCAATATGCGCCATAATGCCGATATTACGATACTTATTTAAAGCGACTTGGCGTGCCACAGCAATATATCCTCAAGCAAACTGAAAGTAAAAATTCATTACCAGCGATAATGAGCAAAAGCCTTGTTGGCCTCGGCCATCCGGTGCGTATCTTCCTTCTTCTTGACCGAGGCTCCCCTGTTGGCTGCGGCATCCATCAGTTCGCCGGCCAAACGCTCTTCCATGGTTTTTTCACCACGCTTACGGGCAAAAGCAATGATCCAGCGAATGGCAAGAGCTGTACGGCGCTCATTGCGCACCTCTACCGGAACTTGGTAAGTCGAACCGCCGACGCGACGGGACTTAACCTCAAGAACGGGACGCACGTTATCCATCGCCTTCTTGAAAACTTCCAGGGGCCCCTCACCGGAACGCTCCTCTACCAAGCCAAAAGCACCGTAAACGATAGATTCGGCGGTGCTCTTTTTACCATCGAGCATAATCGCATTCATAAACTTTGCGAGCGTGCGATCGCCAAACCTGGGATCAGGCAGAATAACGCGCTTTGCAACTTCTCTTCTTCTAGGCATAAATTCCCCTCAGCCTTCTGTTTATTTAGGCCGTTTCGCCCCGTACTTGGAGCGGCCCTTCTTGCGATCCTTAACCCCTGCCAGATCGAGCGTGCCTCGGACTATATGATAGCGCACCCCCGGAAGGTCCTTGACGCGACCACCGCGAATCAGGACCACGGAATGCTCCTGCAGGTTGTGGCCAACGCCCGGAATATAGGAAGTAACCACGAAACCGTTGGTCAGGCGCACACGAGCAACCTTGCGCAGAGCCGAGTTCGGCTTTTTCGGAGTTGTTGTATAGACACGGGTACAGACACCCCGTTTCTGGGGACTGCACTTGAGTGCCGGCGCGGTCGACTTGCGCTCTTTACTCTCGCGGCCTTTGCGAATCAACTGATTTATGGTCGGCATTAAAATGGCTCCCGTCTTATCTCGTACTCAATGATAATTATCCCCTGCCGCCCTGCAGGGGAAAACCCGCTCACATTATCAATCCACCCTGCCCATGTCAAGCGCTTTTTGGGTGAATATTGCGTTTGTTTTATGGCTCAAAACCGCCTTATTCCGATTCTTCAAAGTTCTGTGTGGACTCCTCGGTGGATTCGTCAAAGTCCTCCTCGTCCATGGGTACTTCCAGAACCTCTTCCGGCTCCTCAATAGCCAGTTTGGCACTGCGATACTTGGAAATACCCGTCCCGGCCGGAATCAGTCGGCCCATGATGACATTTTCCTTCAGACCCCGCAGGTAATCGACTTTGCCTTCAATGGCCGCTTGCGTAAGGACCTTGGTGGTCTCCTGAAAGGAGGCGGCCGAAATAAACGATTCCGTGGAAAGAGAGGCTTTGGTAATGCCAAGCATCAGTGGCTCGCCCACGGCCGGCACTCCACCGTCAACCATAACTCGCTGGTTCTCCTGTTCAAATTCCCAGCGCTCGACCTGGTCGTCCAAGAGGAAACGCGTATCTCCCAACTCCTTGATACGAACACGACGCAGCATCTGTCTTACGATGACCTCGATATGCTTGTCATTAATCTTGACACCCTGCAGGCGGTAAACCTCCTGCACTTCGTCCACCAGATATTTTGCCAACTGCTTCTCACCAAGAACACGCAGAATATCATGGGGGTTGCTCGATCCGTCCATGAGGGCTTCTCCGGCCTTCACATAGTCGCCTTCGTGGACACTGATGTGCTTACCTTTAGGAATCAGGTATTCCTTGGGTTCTCCAAGTTCCGGTGTCACCAGCACCTTGCGCTTGCCTTTGGCATCTTTGCCAAAGGTCACAGTACCGTCAATTTCGCTGATCACAGCAAATTCTTTCGGCTTGCGGGCTTCGAAAAGCTCGGCAACGCGGGGCAGACCGCCTGTGATATCCTTGGTTTTGGTGGTTTCCCGGGGGATCTTGGCCAGAACCGCGCCGCTGAACACCATGGAGTCCTCCGACGTGACGATGTTCGCACCCACAGGCAAGAGATAGCGGGCCGGCTGGCCGCTGGGCAGCTTCAGGGTTTTGCCGTCTTCGTCCTTAAGAGTAATGCGCGGTCGCTTGTCGGATCCTTTCGATTCAATCACAACCTTGCGTGAAAGCCCTGTGACTTCATCAAGCTGTTCCTCCATGGTGATCCCTTCAAGGATATCGCCAAAACGAATCCGACCGCCGATCTCGGTCAGAATCGGCATGGTGTAGGGATCCCATTCGGCAAGCAGATCTCCCGCTTTGACCGGGCCATCCGGGCCAATTCGCAGGCGGGCACCGTAAACGACGCCATAGCGCTCGCGTTCACGACCCGTTTCATCGATAACGGCAATCGCTCCATTGCGGTTCATGACAACATGGTTTCCATGGTTATCCACAACCGTATTCAGATCGACATACTTGAGAACACCCCCGAAACGTGACTCCAGAGAGGTTTGCTCGGCGCGACGGGATGCCGTTCCACCAATGTGGAAGGTACGCATGGTCAACTGAGTTCCGGGCTCGCCGATAGACTGAGCCGCTATCACCCCAACCGCTTCGCCAAGGTTGACCAGATGACCGCGGGCGAGATCTCGTCCATAGCAGGTTGCGCAAATGCCACGACGACTCTGGCAGGTCAGCACCGAACGGATCCTAAGTTTTTCCAATCCCGCATTTTCGATCTTCTGCACCAGGGACTCATCAATTTCCTGGTTGTACCCGACCAGCACCTCATCGGTGAGCGGATCCAGCACATCCTCGAGAGCCGTCCGCCCAAGAATTCTGTCCCCCAAAGGCTCGATGATTTCCCCCCCTTCGGTAAGGGAGGTTACCGTAATGCCATCCAGGGTACCGCAATCCTGCTCGGTAATAATCGCATCTTGCGCGACATCGACAAGACGGCGGGTAAGATACCCGGAGTTAGCGGTCTTCAGCGCGGTATCCGCAAGACCCTTGCGAGCACCGTGGGTTGAAATGAAGTATTGCAGAACGGTGAGGCCTTCGCGGAAGTTGGCCGTAATCGGCGTCTCGATAATTTCCCCTGACGGCTTGGCCATAAGGCCGCGCATGCCGGCCAACTGGCGAATCTGCTGGGCACTGCCTCGAGCTCCCGAATCGGCCATCATGTGGATGGAGTTAAAAGACGGCGTCGTGATTTTCTCGCCGTCGGGACCAATCAGTTCGTCAACGGAAAGGTTTTCCAGCATGGTCTGGGCTATATCTTCGGTACACTTGGCCCAGATGTCGATGACCTTGTTGTAACGCTCACCGTCAGTAATCAGACCTTCCGTATATTGCTGTTGAATCTCCGTAACCTCTTTGACCGCCTCACCCATAAAGGCATCCTTGGCCTCCGGAATGACCATGTCGTCAAGACAGATGGAGATTCCGGCCAGAGTCGAATAGCGATAACCCGTCTCTTTGAGGCGGTCGGCAAGCAATACTGTTTCCTTGTTTCCGGCCAGGCGGAAGCAGACGTCTATGAGGTTCGCCACCTGCTTCTTTGCCATAACCCGATTAACATGTTCAAAGGGTATGACTTCCGGAACTACCTCTCTCAGCAACACTCGGCCCGCTGTAGTCTCTATCAGGTCAACAGGACTGCCGGCCACCGGGCTCATGCGCACTCGAATTTTGGCCTGAAGGTCCAGTTCCTCCGCGTCGTAGGCCATGCGAACCTCTTCGGGAGCAGCAAAAATCTTGTCGGAGCCTCTGGCAAAGGCCCGCTCACGGGTCATGTAGTAAAGACCAAGGATCATGTCCTGAGAGGGCACGATAATCGGCTTGCCATTGGCCGGCGACAGGATGTTATTGGTGGACATCATCAGAACGCGCGTTTCGATCTGACTCTCGATAGAGAGCGGCAAATGTACCGCCATCTGGTCGCCGTCAAAGTCGGCATTAAAGGCCGTGCAGACCAGAGGATGGAGCTGGATGGCTTTACCCTCTATGAGAACCGGTTCAAAGGCCTGAATTCCCAGGCGGTGCAGAGTCGGAGCACGGTTCAGCATAACTGGATGCTCACGGATCACCTCTTCGAGAACGTCCCAGACCTCAGGCTTCTCTTTTTCCACCATCTTTTTGGCACTCTTGATTGTCGTGCAGTAGCCACGCTCTTCCAGCTTGTTGTAAATAAACGGTTTGAACAGCTCCAGGGCCATTTTTTTCGGTAGCCCGCACTGGTGAAGCCTGAGTTCCGGACCGACCACGATAACGGACCGGCCGGAATAGTCCACACGCTTGCCCAGCAGATTCTGCCTGAAGCGGCCGCCCTTGCCCTTGAGCATGTCGGACAGAGACTTCAACGGGCGCTTGTTCGGACCGGTAATGGCTCGCCCGCGGCGGCCGTTGTCAAACAAGGCATCTACCGCTTCCTGCAGCATGCGCTTTTCGTTGCGAATAATCACCTCGGGCGCACGAAGCTCCATGAGCCGCTTAAGACGATTATTGCGATTGATAACCCGGCGATAGAGATCATTGAGATCGGAGGTCGCAAATCGCCCGCCGTCCAGAGGAACCAGAGGCCGCAATTCCGGCGGCAGTACAGGCAGCGTTTCAAGAATCATCCACTCGGGACGATTGCCGCTGCTCTGGAACGCATCGACAACCTTCAGCCGCTTGGCGAGTTTTTTGCGGCGCGCCTCGCTGGCGGCTTCTTTCATTTCCACGCGCAAGCGACCGGAAAGTTCGTCGATGTCGATTGCGGTCAGAAACTGGCGTACCGCTTCGGCCCCCATGTCAGCCACAAACTGGCCAGCGTATTCATCCATCGCTTCGCGGTACTTCTCTTCGGTGAGAATTTGCCCCAGAGTCAGAGGCGTATCGCCGGCGTCAATAACGACATAAGCTTCAAAGTAAAGAATCCGTTCCAGTTCTTTGAGGGTCATGTCCAGTAAAGTGGCGATGCGCGATGGCAACGACTTGAGAAACCAGATATGCGCAACCGGACAGGCCAGGTCGATGTGCCCCAGGCGTTCCCGGCGTACTTTGCTGGGGATGACCTCAACGCCGCACTTTTCGCAGACAATGCCGCGATGCTTCATGCGCTTGTATTTGCCGCAATTGCATTCGTAGTCTTTGGTCGGACCAAAGATTTTGGCGCAGAAGAGACCTTCCCGTTCAGGCTTGAAGGTTCGATAATTAATAGTTTCCGGCTTCTTGACCTCGCCAAAGGAACGCTCCCGGATTTTCTCCGGGGAGACCAGGGACAAACGAATGGCATTGAAACTGAGAGGATCTTTCGGCCGTTCGAAAAGGCTGAATATATCTTCCAAAATTCACCCTCCTTGTAGGATGACGCGGGGTTTATTCTTGTTCTTCCAGGAGGTCAACGTCCAGACACAGCGACTGAAGTTCCTTGACCAGCACGTTGAAGGACTCGGGCAGACCAGCTTCAAGGTTTTGTTTGCCCTTGACGATGGCTTCGTACATGCGCGTCCTGCCGGCAACATCATCCGACTTCACGGTCAGAAACTCCTGCAGGGCATGGGCAGCACCATAGGCCTCCATGGCCCAGACCTCCATCTCGCCCAGACGCTGTCCGCCAAACTGGGCCTTGCCGCCGAGAGGTTGTTGGGTTACCAGGCTGTAGGGCCCGATACTGCGGGCATGAATCTTGTCGTCCACCAGATGATGGAGTTTCAGCATGTACATGACTCCGACCGTCACCTTCTCCCGAAAGGGTTCGCCGGTCTTGCCGTCAAAAAGAACCATCTGGCCCGATTCGGAAAAGCCGGAGCGCTGCAATTCCTGCTTCATCTGGGCTTCGGAAACACCCTCAAAGACCGGAGAAGCCATGGGGACCCCCTGGGCCAGCCGCTGTGCAAGCAGCGTAATCTCCTCATCATCAAGTCCTTTGAGGAAGGTGCTGACTTCCTGGTTGTTGTATACCTCGGAAATCTTGTCGCGCAGGGCTTCGATGCCGAAATGCTGATTGATCAGCTCCTGGATCTGCAGCCCAAGTCCATGGGCAGCAAGGCCGAGGTGGATCTCCAGAATCTGACCGACGTTCATGCGTGAAGGAACACCGAGTGGGTTAAGAACGATATCCACCGGCGTCCCATCGGCCATATAGGGCATATCTTCTTCCGGCAAGATACGGGAAAGCACCCCTTTGTTGCCGTGTCGACCGGCCATCTTGTCACCAACGGACAGTTTGCGTTTGATGGCGATGTAGACTTTCACCATCTTGATAACCCCGGGGGGCAGATCATCACCACGCTTGATCTTCTCGATCTTGCCGGCGAAAACTCCCTTGATCAGATCTTCCCGATCGCCGAGGCGGGCAAATGTTTCCGCTACTCGGGACTCAACTTCAGAGGCTTCCGCCAACGAAATATCCTGCCAGCGGGAAAGGGGGATCTTGTCCAGAGCCACCGCGGTAATCTCGGCACCCTGATCGATCAGAACAACACCGGCCGGATCGCTGACTGCCACGGCGGCCAGGCTTCCGACAAGAAGATCTTTTATCTTGTTCTTGGCAGATTCACGAATGATGCGGATCTCGTCATTTTGGTCCTTGAGCAGTTTGTCGATCTCGGCATTCTCAATAATTTCAGTACGGCTGTCCTTGTCGGCCCCTTTGCGAGAAAAAACCCGCGCGCCGATCACCACACCTTCCGTACCCGGCGGCAAGCGCAGCGAAGTATCTCTGACATCCCCGGCCTTCTCACCAAAAATTGCTCGTAGAAGCTTCTCTTCCGGGGACAGCTGCGACTCGCCCTTGGGAGTAATTTTGCCGACCAGAATATCGCCGGGTTTGACCTCGGCACCGATGCGCACAATGCCGCTTTCGTCAAGATCCTTGAGAGCATCCTCACCAAGATTGGGGATGTCGTTGGTAATTTCCTCCTTGCCGAGCTTGGTGTCACGGGCTACGCACTCGAGTTCCTCGATGTGGATGGAGGTATAGCGATCCTCCTTGACCATCTTTTCGGAAACCAGAATCGAGTCTTCGAAATTGTACCCGCCCCAGGGCATGAAGGCGACCAGCACGTTCTGTCCCAGAGCCAACTCGCCCCACTGGGTCGAAGGACCGTCGGCAATAATGTCGCCGGCTTTAACCCGGGCTCCCTGACGTATAATCGGCTTCTGGTTGAGACAGGTGTTCTGGTTGGAACGTGCAAATTTGGTCAGCGTATAAATGTCGACGCCGGTGCCTGTTTCGTCAGACTCTCCCTGATCGATCTTCACCACGATCCGTCCGGCATCCACGCTTTCTACGACACCGGCGTGGCGGGCAACCACGGCAGCCCCCGAGTCATGGGCAACGATTCGCTCCATGCCGGTCCCCACCAGAGGCGAATCGGCCCGTAGCAGAGGAACCGCCTGACGCTGCATATTCGAACCCATAAGGGCCCGGTTGGCGTCATCATTTTCAAGAAACGGGATCAGGGATGCCGCCACCGATACCAACTGCTTGGGCGAAACGTCCATCAGGCTGATATCATCCCGTGACATCAGCATGAATTCGCCGTTCTTGCGGGTATTGATCAATTCACTGACCAGTTGCCCATTCTCATCCAGTTCGGCGTTGGCCTGGGCAATGGCATGGCCTTCTTCTTCAAGAGCCGAAAAATAACGAATCTCATTACCGGCAATCCCGTTGCGCACGAGACGGTAGGGAGTCTCTACAAACCCATATTCGTTGATGCGGGCATAGGTGGACAGCGACGCAATCAAACCGATATTCGGGCCTTCCGGGGTCTCAATGGGACAAACACGGCCGTAGTGGGTCGGATGTACGTCCCGCACTTCAAATCCCGCACGTTCCCGGGTAAGCCCACCGGGTCCGAGGGCCGAGAGGCGCCGCTTGTGGGTAATCTCCGAAAGGGGGTTGGTCTGATCCATGAATTGAGACAACTGGGAAGAACCGAAAAACTCCTTGACCACGGCAGAAACCGGCTTGGAGTTGATCAGATCGTGGGGCATGAGGCTGTCGATCTCCTGCAGACTCATGCGCTCCTTGATCGCTCTCTCCATTCTCACCAGACCGACACGGTACTGATTCTCCAGCAGTTCGCCAACAGCACGCACCCGGCGGTTACCGAGATGGTCGATATCGTCGATAGTCCCCTTGCCGTTGCGCAGATCGATGAGATAACGCACCACCTCGAGAATGTCTTCCCTGGTCAGCGTCGTCTGTTCCACGGGAACCTCAAGTCCCAACTTATAGTTGAGCTTGATACGACCGACCGTTGACAGATCATAGCGGTCGGGCATGAAAAAGAGGCCCTCAAAAAGTGCCGAAGCGCTCTTGATGGTCGGCGGGTCGCCGGGTCGCAAACGACGATAAATCTCGATACGGGCATCATCGGCGGTCGTCACCTTATCGACCAGCAGAGTATCCCGAAGATAGGGACCGACAAAGACATTGTCGATGAACAGGACGTTGAACTCGTTGATCCCTCGTCCACGGAGCTCCTCGATCTTGTCGAGAGTGAGCTCTTCGTTGCATTCGACGAGGATTTCCCCTGTCGCAGAATCAACGATATCCGTAGCGGCGACTTTACCGGCAACCTCTTCTTCCGGCACATCAATCAGTTCGACCTGATGTTCGGACAATTTACGAATGGCGGCCTTGGTAAATTTACGATTGGCCTTGACCAGAACCTCACCGTCAGCCGTCACCACGTCACTGCTGGCGCGTTGCCCCGGCAACAGTTCAAGGTTGACCCGTTTTTTGTAACCACCGTCGGCAAGGACAATGGTTTCTACATCATAAAAATAGTCAAGAAGTTCTTCGGCTGTATAGTCCAGCGCCTTCAGAAGCACCGACGCGGGCAATTTACGCCGACGGTCGATGCGCACGTACAAAATATCTTTATGATCAAAGTCGAAATCCAGCCACGAACCCCGGTAAGGAATGACACGGGCGTTAAAAAGTATCTTACCGCTGGAATGCGTCTTGCCTTTGTCGTGATCAAAGAAAACACCTGGCGAGCGATGCAACTGGCTGACAATAACCCGCTCCGTTCCATTGATGATGAACGTACCATTCTCCGTCATCAAAGGAATTTCACCGAAATAAACTTCCTGCTCCTTTATGTCGCGAATCGACTGAACGCCGGATTCCTTGTCGGTATCCCATGAAACAAGGCGCACCTTAACCTTGACAGGAGCGGCAAAGGTCATTCCTCTCTGGTGGCATTCATCAACATCGTACTTGGGAGCGCCGAGAGTATAGGAAACATACTCGAGGGAACATGTTTCACTGAAATCCCGGATAGGAAAAACTGACTGAAAAACAGCCTCCAGCCCGTTGTTCTGGCGAGCCGAATGAGGAATATCTGCTTGCAGAAAGCGCTTATACGAGTTTTTCTGAATATCGATAAGGTTGGGAATATCAATAATACGCTTTATTTCAGCAAAATGTTTCCGAAGAAGCTGGTTATTCGCAATCGAATAAGCCATGGTTACTCCTTTAGCTGAGGAAGCTAACGAATGCAGAATAGCCAAGGCCACACAAAGCGACCTTGGCTAAGGGCAATGCTATCAAACGTTTATTACTTGAGCTCAACAGAAGCGCCGGCTTCCTCAAGCTGCTTCTTAAGTTCCTCGGCCTCGGCCTTGGGCAGGGCTTCCTTGACGGTCGAAGGAGCGCTGTCAACCAACTCCTTGGCTTCCTTGAGGCCAAGACCGGTGGCGGCACGAACCGTTTTAATGACGTTGATCTTTTTGTCACCGGCACCGGCGAGAACAACGTCAAACTCATCTTTCTCTTCAACGGCGGGTCCGGCAGCAGCAGCAGGACCTGCAGCAACGGCCACGGGAGCGGCGGCAGAAACGCCAAACTTGTCTTCCAGCTCCTTGACCAGTTCTGCCAGGTCAAGAACGCTCATGTTCTCGATAAATTCAATTACTTGCTCTTTGGTAATCTCAGCCATGATAATAATCCTCCGTACTGTACCGCGATCGGTAAGATGGAAATGTGAGTAATTTGATATTGGAAAAAAAGCCAGAATTTAAGCGGCTTTTTGTTCCTGGATGGCAGCAAGAGCCTGAACCAGGGAGCGCGGTACGGCAGCCAGAACGCCAACAAAATTGGTCGCCGGCGCATTGATGGAACCGAGCAGTTTGGCAAGCAGCACTTCTCGACTCGGCAGATCCGCGAGCGCCTTGATATTCTCCACAGACAACGGTTTGCCATCCATGAAGCCGCCCTTAATTTCAAAAAACTTGCTGTCCTTGCTCAGGTCAGCGAGAATCTTGGCCGGACCGGCTACATCGTCAGCGGCGAATGCAACCGCCGTTGGGCCCTGCAGAAAATCATTCAGACACTCCGCAGCAGTGCCTTTGGCAGCCAGTCGCAACAGGGTGTTCTTGGCAACCCGGTAATCAACGCCCAATTGACGCAGATCGCCGCGAAGCTTGTTGACTGCTTCCACGTCCATGCCACGATAGTCGGCAACAAAAGTCGCCTTGGACGAACTTAACAGCTCTGCCAGTTCGGAAACTACTTTTCCTTTAACCTCTTTATTCACTGTCTCTCCTCCTTTCTTTAGAGTTACGGAGCCCGTAAGGCCCTGTTACCAGTCAAAGTCACAAGGAAGAGACAGGTTTTCGAACCTGTCAAACCTGAGCCTCGGCAGGCGGGAATCCCATTAAACGTCTTACGACGTACCGGCTGTCTTTGACCTGGAAATACTGACAAGTCACAACAGGCCGACTCTCGCACGAAAACGAAGCCGGCCCGATAGATAAGGCGATATTACTTGATCAGGGTCTGCAGCGAAGGGACATCAACATTGACACCGGGTCCCATGGTGCTGGCGACGGTTACTTTTCTGAGATAGGTGCCTTTGGCCGAAGACGGTTTGGCCTTGACCAGTGCATCAACCAGGGAAACCAGGTTTTCCTGCAGCTTGGCCGCCTCAAAGGAAACTTTTCCGAGAGGAGCCTGCACAATTCCGGCCTTTTCCACACGATAGGAA
This sequence comes from Desulfuromonadaceae bacterium, assembly GCA_007134025.1. Lineage (GTDB taxonomy): Bacteria > Desulfobacterota > Desulfuromonadia > Desulfuromonadales > Syntrophotaleaceae > SLLR01. Next base: position 13,103 of record SLLR01000046.1, read on the forward strand.
ACCTTGCCCGACTTGGCTTCCTGAACTGCCTTGCCGACTTCAAAGGTCACTGTCCCGACCTTGGGATTCGGCATCAGACTGCGGGGACCGAGCAGACGGCCGATCTTGCCGACGACGCCCATCATGTCCGGAGTAGCAATGGCGGTATCGAATTCAAACCAGCCACCCTGAATCTTTTCAACAAGATCATCGCCCCCCACGAAATCGGCTCCGGCGTCTTTGGCTTCAAGGGCTTTCTCTCCCTTGGCAAAAACCAGGACACGAACATCCTTGCCCAGGCCGTTGGGTAAAACGACCGCACCGCGAACCATCTGGTCGGCCTTGCGCGGATCCACACCTAGACGAACAGCGACCTCGACCGTCTCATCAAACTTGGCATAGGCCGCCTCCCGAACTAGAGACAGCGCCTCTTCGACGGGGTAGTTACGGCTCCTATCAACTTTGGCCTTGGCCTCTTTTTGCAACTTTCCTATAGACATTTGCGTACTCCAGAATCTGCCAGGGGTTAGATGACTTCCAGGCCCATACTACGGGCAGTCCCTTCGATGGTCCGCATGGCGGCATCAATATCGAAGGCGTTAAGATCCGGCATCTTGAGCTCCGCGATCTCTCGCACCTGGTCCCGGGTCACCTTGCCAACCTTGTTCTTGTTCGGAATGCCCGAACCCTTATCCTGTTTGGCGGCTTTAAGCAGGAGTACGGCGGCAGGCGGGGTCTTGGTTATGAATGAAAAGGACCGATCAGCAAAAACCGTAATAACGACAGGAATAATCATCCCATCCTGGCTCTGGGTCTTAGCGTTGAACGCCTTGCAGAACTCCATGATATTGACCCCATGCTGTCCGAGCGCGGGACCGACTGGCGGCGAAGGATTCGCCTTGCCGGCAGGAATCTGCAACTTTATCATTCCAATGATCTTCTTGGCCATGAATTACTCCTATATCTTTTATGACTTTCAGGACCAGATCAACTGGTCTTTTCCACCTGAATAAATTCGAGTTCTACCGGGGTAACTCGACCAAAAATACTGACCATGACCTTCAACTTGGCTTTTTCCGGCTTCACGTCCTCAACAACGCCGGTAAAGTTCAGGAAAGGTCCATCGACAACGCGAACCGTCTCTCCCACCTCAAAGGCCACCTTCGGCTTGGGACGCTCAACGTCCTCTTCCATGCGGGCGGTAATCTTGGCCACTTCTTCGTCGGGAATTGTCGCGGGTTGCTTGCCTCCGCCGACAAAGCCGGTCACCTTGGGGGTATCCTTGACCACATGCCAGGTTTCGTCGTTCAGTTCCATACGGACAAGAATGTAGCCGGGGAAAAACTTCCGGGTGGAAGTCCTGCGCTCACCCTTTTTCAACTCAACAACCGTCTCGGAGGGGATAAGCACCTCACCGAAGTAGTCCTCGACATTGAGAGATCGAATACGCTCTTCCAGGGACAGCTTAACTTTGTTCTCATAACCCGAGTAGGTATGAACGCCATACCACTTCATTGCCATAAACAACTCTTCTTTTTGACAGCCCTAGAGAACCGCCCGAATGGACAGTGACAACGCCGTGTCGACAACCCAGAGAAAAACAGCCGACGCAATCACGAGAATTATAACGGCCAGCGTGGAAGCGTAGGTGTCTTTTCGTGAAGGCCAAGTGACTTTGCCCAGCTCAATCTTTACAGAAGCAAGAAACTCCCTGACTTTATTCACCACCCGATACCCCCGAACAAACCGATAGTAAATTGGCAGGCCAGGAGGGACTCGAACCCCCAACACCCGGTTTTGGAGACCGGTGCTCTAGCCATTAGAGCTACTGGCCTGCATAAAAAGCCCCATCACGCCTTGGCGCGACCACTCACAGCCGATTACTTGGTTTCCCGATGAGCGGTATGTTTCTGACAAAAGCGGCAATACTTCTTGAACTCAAGGCGCTCGGGCTTGGTTTTTTTATTCTTTGTCGTCGTATAATTACGGCGCTTGCAATCGAGACAAGCCAAAGTAACAATATCCCGCATAGCTGAATCCTTTGACGGCCCCGCCTTCTCAGCGGGGCCGCTTGCAGATGAAAAGTTTATTCGACAATCTCGCTGACGACGCCGGCGCCGACGGTGCGGCCACCTTCGCGAATCGCGAAACGCAACTCCTTGTCCATGGCGATCGGCGTGATCAGATTGACCGTCATCGCCGCGTTA
>SLLR01000148.1 GCA_007134025.1 Desulfuromonadaceae bacterium
GAAAATCGACAATCGACTCGCAATCCTCGAGGATATACCCCTGGGCGGAAAAATCAAAGGAGAGGGAAATGTTTAATTCCGGAATCAATCGCTCGGCTTTTTCGACACAGGCATGAATCGCGTTTTTTACCGTCTCCGGATCAACTTCGGGGGCCAGATGCAGATCGACCCAGGTATCGCACTGATCGGGAACCACGAAGCCGGCTCGGGAGGAGCTCATTTCACGGATCGAATAGATGATCTGCGAGGCCTCTTTGTCAAACAGGGGGTCCTGCCCGAGAATCAGCAGAAACCGCAGCATGGACTCGATGGCGTTGTGTCCCAGTTCCGGCAGCGACGAGTGAATCCGGCGCCCTTCCGTGGTCAGGGAGACTTCCAGATACCCGTAATGGCTCAGACAGGGAGCCAGGGAAGTCGGTTCGGCAATCAGCACCAGGGGCGGCCGGTGCGTTTCGAGAAACCGGGCGCTGCCATCGCCGTTTTCCTCCTCGCCGACCACAAACAGCAGGGCCGCCGAAGGCCGTTGCGACTCGGGCAGCAGCATCAGTGCCAGCCAGGCTTCCAACATGGCCGCGCAGCCGCCCTTCATGTCGGCGCTGCCGAGCCCCCGAACAACGCCCCACTCTTCCCTGGGCCCGTATTCCTCCAGATCCCAGGCCGGCACCGTGTCCACGTGTCCCACCAGGGTGATGCGGGGCTCCCCCGGCCCCATGGTGGCGTAGAGGTTGTAGCGCTCGTCCTCCACTTCCTGACGAACCACAGGCACACCGGCCTCCTGTAAACGGGCCTCGATATACAGCTGTATATCCTCTTCCTTGCCGGAAGGGGAATAGATTTCGACCATTTCAAGCACGGTTTGGCGTATCCGTGCGCCGTCAATCCGGTTCCAGACCGACTCCCAAAGCGCCTGTTTCATTTTTTTCTCGCTTTGCCTTTTTTGCGACCCTTGCGTGTCAGGTTCAAGGTCATGTACACATGCTGCCGCGGACTGCCGAATCCCTGTTTTTTGAAAAAACGAAGGCCGGCTTCATTGTCGGCGTCCGTATCGATCATGATCATGCGCACTCCCTGTCCTCTCATGCGTTTTTTGATCTCGTCAAACAGATGATCGCCAACCCCTTTTTTCTGCAGTCCGGGTCGCACCCCGATCCACACCAGATATCCGTACTTCCAGGAGGAGTGGGTCTTTTCCACCGTCGTGCCGAGGGCAAAACCGACGATCTCGTCATTGAGATCCGCTACCAGACAGAGTTCCGTGTCCGAATTGAACAGGGTGGTAATTTCGTACTCGTCCCAGGTTCGGTACATACTGGGCGAGTAATCGGAGGTAAACAGCTTTTCGCCAAGATGGAACACGTCAGCCAGATCGTCGATGGTCATGTCGCGAATGCAGAATGACTCCTGATGGTCGGCGTTGTGTGAATCCATGGGAAACCCTTCGTTGGCAGTTGAAGCCCGGCGCTCTTCCGTTTCATGCTCCGGGAGAATCTCTTTGTATGTACACGCCGGAGCAAAAAAGTTCAACCGCCGAAAACGGATAAAAAAAAGTGGAGCTTACGCTCCACTTGGTGTCGCCCCTCGGGACAACGGAAACTTCACGAGCCCACTGGGCGGGCATCGCCTGTTATGTGGACGCTTCCTCGTGGAAACGTTGCTGATGGCTGGGAGACAAGGATTCGAACCTTGGTTGACGGAGTCAGAGTCCGTAGTCCTGCCGCTAGACGATCTCCCAAAATCGAAACAGTTTTTTACCAATCGGAACGGCGCTTGTCAAGCCTTTTCTGACCCTTCGGCGGCTGGATCTTCCATCAACAGTTTGCCGATCACTTCCCGTAAATCCCGGGAAAGTCGAGGACTTTCGCTAATCTCCCGCAACTGACGGGCCATCAGATCCCGACGACGACCATCAAACCGGCGCCAGGCGCTGAACCCCCCGGCCAGATAAGCCGCCAGTTGCGGATTGCAGGGATCGATCTGCAGAATCTGCTCGCCGAGCAGACGGTAACCATCGCCGTCGGCGGCGTGAAACTGCAGCAGGTTGGCCCGGCTGAAGCTCCCCACAAGGGCACGCACCCGATTGGGGTTGCGGGGGCTGTAGGCAGGATGTCCCAGCAGTTCGCGGACCACCGACAGGGTGTCGGGCCGCCGACTGCGAGCCTGTACCGCCAGCCATTTGTCGATCACCAATGGATCGCCGGATGACCGTCGATAGAAATCCTCCAGCAGCTGCCGGCGCTGCGGGTGCTCTCCTTCGGCCACCAGGCTCAAAGCGGCCAGGCGATCGGTCATATTGTCGGAGCTTTCATAACTCTCGACAACCCGGGAGGCCCATCGGCCACCTTTCGACACCGCCAGATAGTAAAGGCAGCGGTTCTTGAGGCTGCGGCGCCCGACCGACGGAGGATCGTAACGGTACGGTCCCTGTTCCCGGCAGGCCTGCCAGGTCGACAACAGAAGGTCCTGCAGCCGCTGAGCGATTTCGCGGCGCAGCTGTTCCCGGCTGTTGTGAAGACCTTCAACATCCACTTCGGCCATCTGCTGAACCAGCTCGTCCTCGTCGGGCAGAGTCAGCAGGCGCGCTGCAAACGACGGCTCGAGGGAGTCTTCTTCAAGCACGGAGGCAAAACCTCGAACCAGAAGATCCCGTTGAGGGTCGCTTTCAATTTCCGGCGGGCACCGGACACCCCGCAGCAGAATGTCTTTGGCCAGCCCCTGACCAGCGTCCCAGCGATTAAAGGGATCGGTGTCGTGAGCAAAGAGAAAGGCGCGACTCTCGGCAGATGCGTCAGAGCGAACCTTAACGGGGGCGGAAAACTGCCGAAACAACGAAGCCACAGGCGGCTGGTCAAGATCCTTGAAAATAATCGTCTGCCGCTCTTGCGTCAGCTCAAGCACCATCTCCCAGTCCACGGGCCGTCTGCCGCCGTGACCGACAACCAGGGGTAGCGGTTGTCCGGCCGCACCGAAAAGAGCGATTCGGCAGGGAATGGGCAACGGTTTTTTCACCGCCTGGCCGGGAGTGGCCGGGCACTGCTGGACAAAGGTCAGAGCCAGGGTCTTTTCGGCTGCCTGGTAGGAGCTGCTGACGGTCACTTCGGGAGTCCCGGCCTGCTGGTACCAGAGCAGAAACGACTCCAGCTCGATACCGCTTTTTTGGCTCAAGGCAGCGAGAAAGTCTTCTACGGTGACCGCCTGGCCGTCATAACGACACAAGTAATGCCTGACTCCCGCGATGAAGGTCTTCCCGCCAAGCAAGGTCCAGAGCATTCGCACCAGTTCGGCGCCTTTTTCGTACACCGTGGCGGTGTAAAAATTGTTAATTTCCTCATAGCGGTCCGGACGAACCGGGTGGGCCAGAGGGCCGGCATCTTCGGCGAACTGATAGGCCCTCAAGGCGGCGACATCGTCAATGCGTTTGAGACTACCGGAAACCTGATCGGCAGAAAATTGCTGATCCCGAAAGACTGTCAGGCCCTCTTTGAGGCTCAGTTGAAACCAGTCGCGACAGGTGACCCGGTTGCCGGTCCAGTTGTGCAGGCATTCGTGGGCAATCACCTCTTCGATGGCCTGAAAATCGGCGTCTGTTGCCGTATCGGGTCGGGCGAGAACATACCGGGAATTGAAAATATTGAGCCCCTTGTTCTCCATGGCGCCCATGTTGAAATGGTCGACCGCCACAATCATGTAATGATCCAGGTCGTATTCCAGGCCATAGGTCGTCTCCTCCCAGCGCAGGGCTTTTTTCAGAGCCTCCATGGCATGCCCGCAGCGGTCGAGGTTGTGTTTTTCCACATGGATTTCCAGGGCCACCCGCCGGCCGCCTGCAGTGACGAAGTGATCCTCCACGCAACCCAGATCGCCGGCTACCAGCGCGAACAGATAACTCGGTTTGGCAAAGGGATCCTGCCAGGTCGCACGCTGCCGTCCGTCCGCCTGCAGTTCCCGCTGCAGACAGTTGCCATTGGACAAAAGCACTGGATACAGCTGAGGATCAGCGATAAGGGTGGTGGTAAAGCGGCTCAGAACATCGGGGCGATCAGGAAAAAAAGTGATCTTGCGAAACCCTTCCGCCTCGCATTGGGTACAGAAAAGGCTGCCGGACCGGTACAACCCTTCAAGGGAGGTGTTGTCCTGAGGCCGAATGTGAACGACGGTTTCCAGCATAAATGCGTCGGGAACCCGTTGGATCACAAGACCTTCCTGGTCGATGGAATAGTCCTTGAGCGATATCGGTCTGTCGTCTAGGCGCAGTTCAACAAGTTGCAGGTCAACGCCATCCAGCACCAGCGGAGCGTCCTGTCGCGCCTCCGGTCGCCGCCGCAGACAGAGTCGGGCGGTCACTCGAGTGAGTTCCTCGCCCAGCTCGAAGACCAGCTCCGTCACCGGCACCTCAAAGTCCGGGGGACAATAATCTTCCAGATAAAGAGTTTGTGCACGTCGCGACATAATCATTTTGCTTTCTGGCGATAAACAACGGCGTTACCGCAAATCGAAACGCCCGGGTTCAAAGGCCCCCGGGCGTCAATAAAGGCTGTGAATGCCTGGGCGGAGCAACTCAGGCGAGTCGGGCGGCGGCCCTGGAAATGCGTGCCAGGGAACGGTCCCTGCCCATCACCGCCATCACCTCACAGATGCTGGGGCTCACCGTGTTGCCGGTCAATGCCACCCGCAGCGGTTGAGCGATCTTGCCGAATTTGAGGCCGGTTTCTTCCATCACTCGACCCAGAGCATCCTCGACGCCCCCGGCAGTCCAGTTGTTCAGGGCGCTAAGCTGTTCAAGGGTGGCGGCAAACACCGGCTGCTGTGCGCTGGTGAGAAATTTGGCCTCGGCCTGAGCATCGAACACCACCTCCCGGCGGTAGTAATAGACCGCCTGTTCCGCCATCTCGACCATGGTCTTGCAGCGATCCTGCAGGGTTTTGACCACCTCGGCCGGCTCCGGACCGTCATCGCAGCGGTGCCCCAATGCCGCCAGATAGTCCCGCAGCAGATCGCCCAGTCGCTGCGGGTCGCCGGTCTTGATGTAGTGGCTGTTGAGCCACAGAAGTTTTTCCGGATTGAAGACCCCGGCCGAACGACCCACCTGATCAAGGCTGAACATCTCGATCAGCTCTTCCATGGAAAAAATTTCCTGGTCGCCGTGGGACCAGCCCAGCCGCACCAGGTAATTGACCATGGCTTCAGGCAGGTAGCCGAGATCCCGGTAGGCCATGACCGATGTCGCCCCGTGACGCTTGGAGAGCCTTTTCTGGTCCGCCCCCAGGATCATGGGCACATGGGCAAATTCGGGGACTGCGTAGCCCAAAGCCTGATACAGCAGAATCTGCCGGGGCGTGTTGTTGATGTGATCGTCGCCGCGAATTACCAGGTTGATGCCCATCTCGGCATCGTCCACCACCACCACAAAATTGTAGGTGGGGGTTCCGTCACTGCGCTGCAGAATCAGATCGTCGAGTTCCTGGTTCTGAAAACAGATGGTTCCCTTGATGCGGTCGGCAAAGCAGGTTTCACCCTCCCGAGGAGTGTGAAACCGGACCACATAAGGGCTTCCGGCGGGAACCTCCGAACGGTTCCTGCAGGTACCGTCATACTTGGGCTTGCGCTTTTGCTGTTCGGCCAGCTGGCGCTTGGCCTCCAGTTCCTCCGCCGTGCAGTAACAGCGGTAGGCCCCTCCGGAGGCGAGCATTGCCTGGACCTTGTCCCGATAGAGGGGAAAACGTTGGGACTGATAATAGGGCCCCTCGTCGCAACTCAGGCCCAGCCATTGCATCGCCTGCAGAATCGCCTCCACGGACTGCTCCGTGGAGCGGGCCACGTCCGTATCTTCAATGCGCAACACAAAGCAACCCTGCTCTTTGCGAGCCAGAAGATAGTTGAACAGGGCCGTGCGGGCCCCGCCGATGTGCAGATACCCCGTCGGGCTGGGGGCAAAACGAACGCGCAGTTGGGACATATCTTACTCCTGGAACAGAAACCAAAAAATAGAAACTCACAAATCGCCAGCCTGCGGCTATCGCTTTATACTGGAATTACAACGACCTGACAAGTTCTTTGGGGTGCGCACAAGGCTGTCAGTCGACGATCACTCCGGCATAGCCAACCACCTCGCCGTAGTCGCCGGATCGTTCCCCGGAATGGCCATAACGCACCAGCCGCGCCCTTTGCGCGCCCAGTTCACGGGCGGCCGCCAGCATAACCACCGTCGGCACCACCCCGCACATGCTGATGCGGTCCGCGGAGACGCAACGATAAAGACCTTCCGGGTCGAGGGCCAGGATTCGGTCCAGGGCCTTCTGATCTTTTTCCCGGGCCGCCTCGGCCGACTCGAAGTGGGTCATGTCGGAACTGGCGATCAACAGAGCCGGCGGGCTGTCTGTTGCCAGAAGGCGACCAAGGCAGGTTCCGAACTCGAGCAGTTCCCGCAGCGGAGCTGGCGCCAGACAGACGGGCACCAGCCGGGCTTGCGGCGCCGCAACCTGGATAAAGGGCACCTGCACCTCCAGGGAATGCTCGTACCGGTGAGCCAGCTCGTCGGCCAGCGAACCGGGACAGTCGTCAATAATTCGAGCCGCAAGATCCCCGTCGATGGGAGCCTCTCCCAGGGGCGTATGCCAGACTCCCGAAGGATAAACCGCCCTCGACGCACCGTGACCGGTGTGATTCGGCCCGAGCAAAACCACCCGGTCGGGTATCTTTACCTGGCTGAAAGTCTCACCGGCAATGGCCCCGGAATAAATATAGCCGGCGTGGGGCACCATCATTCCAATGGCCTGCTCGGGCGCCCGTCTTTGTCGCAAGAAGGCGACAACCTCCGCCTTCAATTCCTTCTGCCGACCGGGATAAAATTGTCCGGCTACCGCAGCTTGTCTGTCCATGGCACCTCCCGCATGTGTCCTGCAAGGAACAAAACATCGACCCGTGTCCATTCTAGCACTCCTGACCCTTTTCAGCAGCCACCGACGGGAATCTTCCTCCTTCCTCGCCGACAGACGGAAGATATCCACCGCACCAAGGCATTAACCGAAGACCGTATGGAAGGCAAAGGCCCCGTAGCCATGGCCAATAACCGTCTCAGGGCATATGCTCTGAAAATAAAAAAAGCCGGCTGCAAAAGCCGGCTTTTTTTATTTTATTTGGAGGCCCCGACCAGATTCGAACTGGTGATGGAGGTTTTGCAGACCTCTGCCTTACCACTTGGCGACGGGGCCCATGAGTTTTTTGTGACACCCAAAAAGCCCGGTATTGATACCAAATCGCTATTCGGCTGTCAAGGACAAAACTCTCTGCATTGCCTTATCGACAGACCGTCTTCAGCGAAAATACGGTTTGCGCAACAACCGGCTGTATTGGTGGCCGTCGTAGGGTTTTCCGTAGTAAAGATTGCGCAACAGCTTGTGCATGGGGCTGGTCAGGGAAGCATAGAGTTCGTTGCGTAGTCTGTCGTACTCGTAGGTCGAAACCTCTCTGAGAATCCCCTGCAATCGGGCAAAATCGTCCGCCGACAACTCCTGACCTATTTGTGGATCGAGGGCGATCACTCCCTCGCTGAAATCGGCCTGGCCCAGGGCCGCCAGAATTCCCGCAAGGAAGTCGCTCGAAACTTTGTTTTCCAGCGTCAGCAGAATCCGGTTCATGGCCAGAACCTTGCGGTACATGCCTTCCTCGGTGCCATCTGTATGCTGGATGGAGTTGAGAAGCGCATAGGCGTTTCTCAGCACTTGTGGAATGTCCCGGAACAAATGGCCGACAAATACGGCATGGGCTCCCTGGCGGGGCTCGGAACCGAGGCTGGCGACGGCAAGGCCCTCCAGGGCGCGACCGATGGTTCCAGTATAGTGAAAATAATCTTCCACCCGGCCGTCCTGGCTGGCTTGATACGCCAGTTGCAGAATACCGACAATATCGATGGGAAAGATCTCAATGGCCTGCAACTGATAGGCAAAGGCGAGTTCGCCCACCAGAGCGTTGGCTGAATAGTTGCCCAGGCGGCGATACAGGTCGGCCAGTTCACCGGCGGCAAAGGCCGCCAGAAAATAGGCGTTGTCCGGAACGATCTCGACATCTTTTTGAGCGTGGTTTTCAAAAAGGGTCAAATATTTGACCAGCGGGCTTTCAGCCGGAAAAGCCTGACCATGCACGGTTGTTTCCCTTGAACCCTTATGGTACCCGGAGAGCATGATACCCAGTTTGGCGGTAGAATCCCAGAGTCGGTGCATGGCACTCAGGTAATTGGTCTGCTCATAGAAGCCGGCCTGAACGTATCCGCCGGTGCGGATCCGCGGGTCGGAAAGTTCGGTGTACAGGGCGATGGCCTGATCCATCTGACGGTCCGCCATGGCCGGCAGGGTAGCGAAAAAGGCGATCTGGTTCAGGGGATCTTCCGGGTTGCTGAGGCGTCGGGTTATGTAGGTGGAAAAACCCATGTGCTGACTCAGCACCGCTGCCCGGCCCTTGGTCGTATTGGCCCAGTCCCAGGCGAGGCGATAGAAGGACTCGGCCCGCTGGTAGCGTTCGACCAGCAGCTCCGGATTCTGTTCTCCCTCAAAGGCATTGCGACTGGCAATGGCCTCCAGAAAAGCCACCGCAAAATTGAGGTTGTAGTTGTCGGAATTGAGCCCCCGCATCCGTTCCACCGTTGCCTCAACTACCGTGCGGTATCCGTTCTCGACGCTCAGGCGGTCCCGCATGGAAAGAACAATCACTCCCAGGGGAGACAAACCCTCGATCTGTTCCTCGACAATAGCCCGGCGAATGATCAGGTGGGCGAGGTTTTCGTATAGGTAAGGCAGGCTTCGAACAAATCCGGCTTTCTCCAGATCCCGATCCATGCGCAGATCGTCAACTTCCAAAGGCAGAATGACCTTTTGCCAGAGATCGTAGACGGCGGCGTTAAAGCCGTCGGCATCGCGAGACAGGATCTGCCCGTAGGCCCCGTAGAGGTGCTGCCAGAAGGCCACATCAGCCTGCTGTGCCCTCCCCTCGAGAACCCCCATGACGCTGCGGGCATTGTGCAGTGCCTGCTCGTCGTCACTGACCAGGAACAGGCAGAACTCGGCCAGAGAGAGATGGTAGTATTTGCGCCATTGAAGACCTTCGGCCGCTCTCTTGACCTCGATATCGCCACCGGGGCCCATGCCAATGGCCAGTTCCCGTCGCAGCTGATCCCGATAGCCCTCCAGGGACTGGCCGTATTCCACGGCCTTTTCCGCGAGCAACTGCCGTATATCCTCCCGGGGATACCAGCTGAAGCGATAGGTCACATCCAGAAGACTGCCCCACTGAGCTGCTGCCGGCCGGGCCATGCCCATCAGGGGGAGCAGACAGAAAACCAGGGCAAATAAAGCAATTTTTAACGATTTCATAGGCTTCCTCACTATCTGGAATGGTTGATACATTCAATGGCTGAACTCAGCGCGGCGCACTTGTCGGCGAAATCCCGGGGGTTGTAGATGCGCATCTGGACGGTTTGTCCGGTTTCGACATAGTCGATGTAAAATATCATCTCCTGGCAGGGGAAAGCACCGCCTCGAGTAAGACGAACGGCCAGTTCGGTGCGCAATCGGTCTTCTTCCGACTGATCGACGCAGGCATTGAGCTGATTAAGGCTGATAAAAAGATCCGGATCTTCGGCACCCTCGCCAACCCCGATGACCCGGGTGGAGCTGCCCGGCGGTCCGACGGCCGCCTCGGCGACCGACCCGCTGAAGGAGCCTGTCCGGCTGCCGCTAATCGAGGCGGAGGGCAACTGGACCGCACTGGCGGATTCCCCGGTGACAAGGCGGCTGCTTGCGGCGCCGATCGGCAGACCCGTGGTCGGACTGTCTGCTGAACGGTACTGACCTGCGACCTGGCCTGCCCCGGCAATTTCACCGAAGTCCTGACCCGATTGAGGGGCGAAAGCTACTCCGGTACGGGCGATGGCATGACCGCCCTGACTCTGTGGAACGGAAAAATCCTTTGTCACCGCCCCGGTAACAGGCAGATTGACGGTGGTACCGGCTGCCGCCACAACAAATTCTGCGCCTCTGGCCAGTGCCGGGTCCGCCGGCGGCGCCGAAGTCATGCGATAGTCGGCCGCTGGAGCAACGCCGGGCACCGCGACCTGCGGAGTACGTGCCGTTGGTGCAGGCGCGACGCGGGCCGTGACCAAAGGCTGCTGCTCCGACGTTACCGAATAATCGGGGGCCGGCCGCGAGATCGCCAAGGGTGCGGAAACAGGGTCGACCGTTGCGGGAACCGCCAATGATACCGTCCGTTCCGGCAGGACTTCTGGAACCGCCGCCATCGGAACCGGCCGTTGTACCGGGTCGGCAATGGGCTCTGGTTGCCGGGTCGGTGGCAGGGAGACAAGGGTTTCCACAACCGGGGGCGGCCGAAGGTCGGGCCGCGCTGGTGCAGGAGGATCAGGAAGCAGAACCGCGGGTTCCGGGGCCGGAGCAGGCGGCGACTCGACGATTTCGGTCATCACCGGCGGCGGTTCAACAACCGGTTCGGCCAGTCTGCGGGTCACGATCTCCACCGGCCGAGCGACAGGCAGATCTTCCGGCGCTGCGACGGGCTTGGGGAAGTAAGCCAGCAACAAAAGCATCAACAGAGCAACCGGCAGGACCAGGGCGATCTGCAAAGCCGGGCAATCCTCCCGCAAGCTGGAAATCAGAATACTGCCGAATGAATCCGGAAAAGCCCGGGAGCGCCGGTCGGAAAAACCCAGGGCGACCTGCCCCCTGCGCTTGTCGGCGTAGATGTCGATGCGAGCCCTTGGCATGGGAATGCGGAAAATTCCCCAGCCGTAGAGATTGTTCTTGCCCATGTCCATGGATCAGGACCCTCCCTCGGGAACATCGGGCCGTACCACCGTCTCCCCATAGTCCGTACCCCAGACCCTGGCCATGGCGCCGGCGGCATAGAGCAGATCCTGACTCAGGGAGGTTTTTTCCGGCAGGAGCATCGGCTGGATACGCCGGGCCTTCAAGGTTTCCAGCGCATCCAGCAGTTCGTCCGGCCCCAGCAAAAGGGGCTGATCCTCCCTTACCGTGCCGGCCAGACCGGAGCGAACAATCCTGTAAGGAACCGGTTGCTCCTGGGAAACGGGGTGCACCTGCAATTCCCAGATTTCTGCCAGGGAACCCAGTGGCGAGAGGCTCTGGCTTTCCGGCACCACGGGCACATCCATTTCCGAAAAGCGGATCGTGATAGTGTCGGCAACCGGAATCGTACTGAGACTGATCAGCAGCAGAAAAGCCAGGTCGGTAAAAGAAAAAAGCCAGGTTTGACCATTGTTTTTTTTCATTCCGGATCAGCCCTTCATAGAGTCCAGGTCCACGTCGACAACCGCGGACAAACCCTGGTCGATGCGTTTATGCAGCAAACTGTAAAAAGCCTTTTTGAGAAATTCGAGAAAAGTGAAGCAGACCAGACCGATAAAGGTGGTGTACAGGGCCGTGGCGATACCGGCAATGGCCAGATCGCTTTTCAAGGTGCCGGTATTGGACAGAAAATGCACCACCATGCCGATGATCGTGCCGATGAATCCCAGGGGTGGCATCAGATTGGCCATCATGCTGATGGGACTGAGAAACTTTTCCTCGAAATAACGCTCGCTGAACTGGAAGGCCGCATCGCGAATAAAAGCGTCCGGCGGGATGATCTTGTCCGAGTCGGGATTGCGGGACTTTTCGTCAAGATAATGCTGCCTGGACTTGTCAAAAAAAGACGCCGCTATGAGCATGACCGGGGTCCGCAGACTGTCGGGAAGATTGTGCAGTTGACGGCGGCTGCGAATGCGCTTGAAATCAAAAGAACCCAAAGCGCAAAAGCAGAAAAAGGATTTGAACAGCGCAAAACCGAACACGCAGAGCATGATGAAATAAACCGTCACCTGCAGCAGACCGGAATGAGCGTTGATCAGGTGGGTGAGAGTCTGGATAATGGCGTCGGAGAGGTTGTTGAACATGGCTCATCTTTCCTTCTGCTGTACCGTTGATATTATCGAGGCGACTAGCGGGACAGGCGCGCCCGCAGATGACGGGCGGCCTCGCCCAGAGTGTCGAACTCCATGTCGCGACGGTCGATCATGGCTGTTTCAATGGCGACGTCGGAGCGATAGCGCTGATCGTACTTATTCATCAACCGGCGCGCATCGCCGGTGCCGCCCGTTTCGTACAGGGCATAGGCGGCAAGCAGATTCACCTTGGCAACCTCCAGGCGGGTTTCCACGTTGTGCAGGGCCTCGGTGTCTTCAAGAATCGGCAGCACGTAGACCTCGACATAGCGGACGACCTCGCAATGGAATTGTTCCCGCTGGCAGTTGAGGGGCTCCCCCTCCACCGGCCGGGGTTGATGCTTGTGCAGGTCGACGGCCGTGGCCCTGAAGTTGACCAGGGTCTGTTTGACCCGGGTCAGGTACTGGCTTTTCTGCTTGACGCTGAGGTGGTCAAGCACCGGCTGCTCCGGCCAGTTCGACTTGTTGCAGGTGCCGCACCCCGAAAGCAATAGCAGACAGAGTCCCAACATCGGCCATAGAAACTTTTTCATCAATAGACTCCTTGATCGCACGTAACAGGATGGTAGATAGTCCAGGCCGCGCCTGCCCCCGGCAATGGCTCGCCGTCACCACGGGGCGCCGCGACGATAAAACAGCTGTTTTTCTGAGCAAATTCCATTCCGCATTCCTCGAATAAAGAAAAAAACGGGTCGCCGACGTTCCTTCTTCGCCAGCAACAGGGAATTCCCCGCCCTATCCGGCAAGTCTTTGCTCGCCGATCCGATCGGTATTCCCGTTTTCAAAAATCCGCAAGTCGTTTAGAATTTCCAGCGCTTCATGTACATGAATATCATCTGCGAGGCGGCGGAGCCAGGTTTCCGTCTCTGCCGAATCCTTTTCATCCTCCGCTTCGACATCCCTTTCCCCGATCTGTCGCAAACTTCGGGCCCGATTGCGCTCCTGCCATAATTCGGCGATATGCAGGGGCCGCTCGGTCATTTCACCGCGTTCCAGTCTCTGGCGGCGCATTTCCTCCAGGGCTTGAAAGCGCGGGGAAGCGGCTACTCGGAGGCGGCTGGCTTCGCGGAGATCGTCCAGGGCAAAGGGTTCGGCTCGCCAGGGGGTAAAAGAAACCGGCGCGATGGTGTCCCAGGGCAGGGCGTTTTCCGAAAAGCGCTCTCCACTATCCATCAACGGCAGCGGACCGGGCAGCAGCACGTCGGGCTCGACCCCCAACTCCTGGGTGGACCCTCCGCTGACCCGGTAGAATTTCTGCAGTGTCAATTTCATGGCCCCCAAGGGCCGGTATTGTTCCATGCTGCCGGCCGGCACCGCCCGATCCAGATCAAGAACGGTCTGCACGGTGCCCTTGCCGTGAGTCCCATGATCCCCCACCACCAGGGCCCGACGATAATCCTGCAAAACGGCGGCGAGAATCTCAGAGGCGGAGGCGCTGAAACGATTGACCAGCACCACCATAGGACCGTCAAAAGCCACCCCTGGGTCCTTGTCCCGCAGCACCGCCAACTGGCCGGCACTGTTCTTCACCTGTACCACCGGCCCCATATCGATGAAGAGTCCGGCGATCTGCACCGCGTCGGTCAGGGAACCGCCGCCGTTGTTGCGCAGATCCAGAACCAGCCCCTTCACGTCTTGCTCCTGGAAAGATTCCAGGGCGGCGCGCACATCGTCGGTGCAGTTTCGCGGCGAGCCTTCATCGTCCCTGCCGAAAAAATCCCGGTAAAAGGTCGGAATGCGAATATAGCCGAAGCGGCCTTCCCGCTCGGCGGAACCCTGCAGCAGAGTGGAACGGACAAAAGATTCCTCAATCTGTACCACGTCCCGCAGGATAGCTATCACCTGCTGCTCTCCTGTCGGTTTCCGCACCGTCAGGCGCACCTCGGTGCCCTTTTTCCCCCGAATCAGCCGCACCGCGTCCCGCAGGCGGCTGTCCACGATATCCACGGGCTCGCCGGAGCCTTCAGCGACCTTGAGGATGACGTCCTCCGCTTCGAGCTGTCCCTGCCGTGCGGCGGGACTGCCCGGTATGATGCTCACGACCTTGATGTGGCCGTCGGCCTGCTGCAGGGTCGCTCCGATTCCTTCAAGAGCGCCTTTCATGCTGATTTCAAACTCTTCCTCATCCGCCGGCGCCAGGTAATTGGTATGGGGATCAAAAGCGCGACAGACAGCGTCAAAATAGCGGTCGATGTACTCCTGGCGAGGCGTCTGGCGCAGTCGGGTAAACAGTTGGCTGACGGATTGCGCTACCTGGGTTACGGCTTCCTCCAGCAAGGTTTGATTCACGCTATAGTCAGCCGGCATTTCCGGCAAGTCGGCAAGCTCGGGCCGCCGCTCCCCAAGGGTATCAAGGTAACGGTTGAGAACCTGATACTTGAGGGCCTTGCGCCACCGCTCCCGCAGTTCATTCTGATCGCGGCAGTAATCCAATTGCTCCGGATCCGTCTGCAGTTGTCCGCCTCGGTGGACGTCAAAGCCCTTTTCAAGGATTTCCTGAACCAGAAGCTCGGCGTCGTCGATTCGTCGACGATGCAGATCGGCACCCACATGGGGCAGGTTCAACCGACCGCTGAGCATTTCATCATCGATGAGAAACTTGTAATCACGCAACAGCTCTACGTCTTCCTTGAGCAGAAACCGTTTCTGACTGTCGAGTTGTTGAAGATAAAGGCTAAAGGCCTTAGTGGAAAAGAGGTCGTCCAGCGGTTGATCACGAAAATGATTTCGGGTCAGTTGCTGAGAGAGGAGGTAGGCCAGCAACTGCTGGCGGCTGCGTTCGAAACTGTCGGGCTCCCGGTAAACGGCAGCGGTACTGGCACCAACACCCAGCAGCAGCAATATACAGGCAAGGAGAAGGATATGCCGCAAACCGGAAGAAAAAGGAGAGTGTTTCCTCATTGAAAACCTTGTTTTGAGAGTAAGAGATAACACCTGCCGCAGAGAGGCTATGCACTATGCAGGCCAGTTCCCCCAGCCTTGATAAACCTTTCCAGGCAGAATGTTTTCGGGATCCTTCCTAGTCGATTATAGCCCCGTGACGTCATTCAGCCAACTTTTTAGTCATATTTTTGACTCGACAGCGGTCGAGAAGGATCCCATGGACTCCTTCAGAGTTTTAATACACACTCGCTTAAGGTAGTGTCCATCCGGAAACTCCGGATGGACACAGCGCAGTTTTCATATGGGAAACGAGCAATTTTTCGTTGTGGCAAGGAAATCAAAGGGTTGCGCGGAGGCGTACATCGGTACGCCGCAC
>SLLR01000090.1 GCA_007134025.1 Desulfuromonadaceae bacterium
CTAATGAGTATGCTGTCCCCTGAACTGCCCCGTTACCGACGAGCACCGCATTGTCTATAAAGTCGATGACGATGCACTTTTTATCGCCCAAGCAAGATACCACTACTGATCTTCGCGCCACCCTTAACGCTGGGCGTAACCTGCAGGCCGGAACGAAGCGGAGGTCTTTCAGGTTCACACCTTTGTTCGGCATTCATCTCGCCTTCACGCAGGCGAACACGGTGTACTCATCCTCGCCCGGCCTGTATAGCCCCTCATGCACCTGGAAACCCGTTTCGCGCAGAACCTGTCTCCATGTATCCAGTGAGAAGATACCCATCGTCCAGTGTTCGCTCTCAATCCGCAGGTTGCCGTGGTCCCGAATCAGATACAGGATTGTCGTTTCATATTGCTCGTCTGTCGGATCAGGGTCATACACGTTCTCTATGAAGACAACGTCCAAGCCGTCCCTCGTGGCCGGGGTGGTAGTGGTCTTGTTCTGTTGGAACGTCTCGATCATCACATCGGGAGTGACAACCAGGACACCTCCCGGGTTCATGTGGTCATACGCGGTGCGAAACGCCGTCACGAAGTCGGCCCGGCAGTTCATGTGTGAGATGGCGTCGTCCATGAGCACAGCATCGAAAGTCCGACCGAGCCTACATATCCGCATATCACCCTGGACAAACGTGCAGTCTGGGTTCAGTTCTTTCGCCTGCACGAGCATGGCGGGACTGAGGTCCAGACCAGTAACATTAAACTCGCGATTCAGGTTCATGGCGTTCTTCCCGCCCCCGCATCCGATATCAAGCAATGTCGCAACCGGGCGCTGGGCGTACTGGCGAATCAGTCCTGTAACGTGCTGGCAGTAGTGCGCGTACTCTGTGGCAGCATCGCCCCACATCGGCCACAGCCATGCCAGTTCCGTGTATAGATGGCAGGTGTCTTTCATTTCCCTCTCATGCCGAATAATCTATTAATTCCCCTATTAATTCCGACATTAATTCCGGGGGCAGTATACTCATTAGCCAGGTTTCGGCTCCATTAATTCCGGGGGCAGCATACTCATTAGCCAGGTTTCGACTCGGGCTTTTTCTTGGTCAAATCGCGATCAAATGCTAACCCCCAAGCTGCAGAAAAACCCGTCATCTCCGAATGGCCCTCCGGTTCTTTCCGTCTCTTTGAGCGCGGATAAAACAACCTTTTAATTCATATAGTTACCTTGGACAGACCCTCTCGGCCCCTTCGTGATGTTCCTGCAGGTTCTACACGATTGCGAAAGTGGGCGCGAAGCTCTGAGAAAAACTTTCAAAGCGCCCTTCGCCACGGAACCTGCGTATTCGAAGATGCTTTTTCCTCTGCTGGTTGCTGGTATTTGCTTTCTCAGCAAAGAAATGACCAACGGATTTCATAAAAGGGGTAAATTCAGATTCTCAAATATCCTACAGACGGGCGGGCATGTAAAGCGACTAGGTTCCCGAATATGAAATTCTTTTTTTGCGGCGGACGGGCGGGGTTTGTGGTGAGGTTGCTGGCTTTGCTTGGTTTTGGGAAATCCGGGGGCATGCACCCACAAGACAGCCCCGCCCCTGTTCAGGGTGCGGGGCTGCTGGATCAATCCCATGGCGCAAGCCGAATCAAGGGTAGAGCCGGCTACAACTCCGGCTCATTCTCCGGATCCGGCTCCAAAACTTCCGGCGTGTCTAAAGCGGCGGGCTCAAGGGGGTCGACTTCACGCTTGACGCATTCCCAGCCCCAGCCCTGCTGCCTTTCGACAAAACCTGCGGCCCTGACATCGCAGAAGCCTTCCTCGAACCGGGCCCGCCACAGGACCTCGGTCACTCCGTCCCGAGTGTAACGCACCTCGCAGGGCACGGTCGTTTCGCCCAGGTAAACCACTTCGATAATGCGCTCCGAACCCTCGTGAGTGCAGATATAGGTTGTCTGCGCCCAGGCCCCTTGGGCAAAAAAGACCATCAGCGCCGCCGCCATCAGTATTCTCATTGCGTCCTCCCTCATCAGGTTTTTTTGCAGCCAGGGGCATGACGACCGCTCCGGTCATGGTGCCTCCGCTGCGATCCATGCTGAAATCTATCATGCCCGAACCCCGCCGTCCATTACGGTCGAATCGTCGTGCCGAATTGCCTGATTTTTTACACCCTCAGCCCTCAGCACCAACCGCCGGCCGAAAACTTTCTTGAACAGGTCGCCGCGTTCCTGGGCGCAGTGAATCTCCACGGCCAGATCCTCGTCGGCGGTGAGCACCAGCTCGAAGCGGCTGTCAGTCAGGCGACAGTCGAGGTCCCGCACCGCCTGGTTGCGTCGCCGGTCCAGAGCGTCGGCCAGACGCAGCAGGGCGGCCAGTTGTTGCACCTGCCCCCGGGCCGCCAAAGGCAGGCGGGCAAAGTTTTCGTGTTTGCTGCGGGGCGTTTTTTTCCGATGGTAGCGGGCCAGATTGGCAACGATCTCTTTTTCCAGGGGGGTAAAACCAACCAGGGAGGCGTAACGGATCAGGTGGTAGGAATGCTGATGGTGCCGGTCGTAACTGATGAAATAGCCCGCATCATGGAGAAAGGCCGCGGCTTCCAGCAGTTGCCGGCCGCGATCCGGCAGGTCAAAGGGCGCGGCCAAAACATCGAAGAGCTGCAGGACCAGCCGCGCCACCTGACGGGCATGACGTTCATCCACATGGCAGTGACGGGCCAGTTCCAGAACCGAGGCCATGCAATCCCGGCCGACCGGCTGCCCGTTGGCCAGGCCGTGTTTTTCCAGACTTTTGAGGATCATCCCCTGACGAACGCCGACCGCATTGACGCGCAGCAGATTGACATCCAGATAGTCCATAATTTCGTCTACCGTGGCCACGCCCGCCAGGATGATGTCGGCCCGGTCGGCGCTGAGCCCGGGAAGGGCCCTGCGTTCCTTGAGGGACTTGCGGCGCAGCATGGCCAGCAGGTGGACGATTTCCGAACGGCGCACCTCGTAGCCGTGCACCGTGCCGTAATTTTCGTCGCGCATGGCCATCACCATGGCGGCGATGGTGGTCATGGTGCCCCCGGAACCAATCAAAAATTGAAGGGCGAATTCATCCCGCGCGACATTTTTCTTCAGGGCCTTGCGCACATATCGGCGCAGCCGCTGCAAATCCTTTTCGGTAACCGGGTCGGCGGTCACAAAGCGTTCGGTGAGCACCAGCGCGCCCAATTCCAGAGAACAGATCTTTTCGATCAGGTTGTCGGCGGCCACCACGATCTCCAGGCTGCCGCCGCCGATATCCACCAGCCCGCAGCGCTGATGTTGCATGTCAAAGTTATTGCGAGCACTTAACAGAGCCAATTCGGCTTCCTGCTCACCAGAAATAATTTCGATACGCACCCCGGCGGCCCGCGCCATGCTCTCAACAAAGTCTTCGCCGTTGCGTGCCCGGCGCACCGCGCTGGTCGCCACGGCTTCGATGATTTCGGCGCCGTATCCGTTGGCGATCAGGCGCATGCGCTGCAGGGCCTCCTCGGCCCGCCGCCAGGCCTCCAGCCCAATCTCGCCACTGGCGGCCAGGTTTTCTCCGAGACGGACCGTGGCCTTTTCATCGTCCAGGGTTCTGAACCGGCCCTCCCCGTCCACCGCCACCACGATGCAACGAATGGAATGGGTTCCGATATCGATGGCGGCCAGACGGGACTGTGCTTTGGTCACGGAAAAACTCCAATTCGAAAAATACCAACAGGTAAGTATTGCACCCTTTTGTTAGCGAATGATTGCCGCCATAGAAGCTTTGCAAAAACTGCCGCAGCAACTATACTGATCAGACTTGAGAGAAACAACTCCTTGAAAGCGAGGTTTTTATGGGATCCTGTCTCAAAGGCAAGTCGGAAGCAAAGAAACACCCCGGAGCGTACCTCTGCGATAAGTGCGGCGCGGTCAGCGACAAGAAGAAGCATGTCTGCGATCCCAGCAAACTGAAGAAGAAAGACCTCGAAAAGGGCAAAAAGAAGAAAAAATAGCGGCGGCACAACAAAGGTTCGCGGACCTTATTTTGACTTTTCCAGAAACCGGACTGCCGTTGGGGGAAGGTGTGCGCCATGTTCGAATCCGCCGAGTTGGGTCATCAGATCGACAAGCAGACCTATCGCAGAGAAGAACCCGAGCTGCGCCATGCCCTGCTTCAGGCCCAGTTCGATCTGCTGGAGAA
>SLLR01000006.1 GCA_007134025.1 Desulfuromonadaceae bacterium
GAGAACCTGACAACATAAAGGGCCTGTGGCATGCCACAGGCCCTTTATGTTGTCAGGTTCTCCGTTGTTTCCCCTTGCGGCTCGGTCGCCCTGCCCGTTTCCCGCCGGCAGGCGGCAAACAGATTGTGGCGCAGGACAACATCGGTGACGCTGCAGGTTTTCCGGACAACACCCTGATATCCAAGGCAAAAAGCACGAATCTCCCGGCGCCCCAGGCGACAGCCGTCCTGCAGGGTGCGACGGACGGTTCGAGCCAGGGTCTGCAGAGAACGCCTGCTGCTGAACCGCGATATGCCCGGCTTGCTGGTTTTCCGATCAATCAACACAAAATCAAACCCCTCGCCGCTTGGCTACCGGGCTTCCTGAACAAAGATATCCTTCAAACGCACCGGCTGAAAAAACCTTTTTTTTGCAGTCGGCCAAGCAGTCCTCCAAGAGCTTCGAAAAGCGCCACCTGCACCAGGGGAAGTCAGTCTAGAAAGAATGCGGCGAAGTCCCGGCCCTGTACTTACTCCAACAGCAGAAACCCGGCTACAGGCCAGCCGAAGTAGCGTTTCTCACCGCAGGCGACAGTGTTCATAGTGGCAAAACCGGAACGCCTCAGCCGCTTCAGCAGAAGTTCCTCCCGCATCGGTCCGGATCGGGTCGGTATCCGAAAAGCAGCATCTGAACCAGCTTGATCGATGGTTCCCGGCCCAGGCGTTTAAAATAAAAAATGCGAGTCCGGTCTCCAAGGGCGAAAGTGATGCGACGCAATTCCCGACCGTTGCGGCCCGAGTCGAGCAACTCGCCGACAGGGCTGTGCAGATACTGATCGAAAGTTTCCAGTCCAGCAGCCTTTCCCAAGAGGGGAAAACCGTCGGCGGTCATCATCCTCTGGGCCATGGCATCCATCCGCGAAGGGAACAAAAATCGAGGAATGCATCCTAACCAAAAGCATCGCCAAATGAAAGCCTGTCCATTACGCACAGTGTTTGCCGTCGAGAATCTTCCGTATCCATTCGACCCGTCTCCGCATCGGTTCATCCTGAATTTTTTGGCGAAAAGCGCCACCCTCGGCAACAAACCGGGCCAAACCAGTTAAAGCCTCCTTGAAATCGGCCACCATGTCCTCGGAGACGGCCAACGTGTCAAGCCGTTCTTTAAGCAACTGAAGTTCCTTATGCCAATGTTCCGGGCTATGTATGGTGTCTTCTTCGGAAAAATCTGCATAAAATTCGTGCAGATTGCAGCGTAGCCATTGAAAAACCCGCTCACTCAAAGGCAACTTCCATTTCAGACCGCACTCGATGGATCGAACGATCTGCCTCTGGGAGATTCGGTCCGGAGCAACGTGCGCCGAGGCCACTAGATGAAAGACATACAAGGGGCTCATCGCCAACCGGTAAAGATCTGTCGCAGTAATTTCTTGCATCCTGTTTTCCTTCCTTTTTTGCCGACCTGAGATGATTTCCGACTCTGCCATCATGCCCTTTGCGACTGCCTTGCCTCCCTTGTGAAGCAAAGACCGATCCAGCCTTTACGTCGTCCCGTCAGTTGGACAGCAACCCCCTATCACTTTTGCTCCAAACGCGAAAAATGGCTTTTGTATAAGCGGTGCTCGTGTTAGTATCCTGTTCGAATTTTTCTAGAGTACAATGAGCCCCGACTGATGATTCCATCTGCTCGGTTTTTTTGCGACCTGCGGGTTTTTTTGGGCCGGCTTTCGAATTTAGCCCGAAAGAAAATTTTTGGTGAAAACCCCCGAATACGAAAAATCTTTAACCAAAACCGCCAACCTCATCTGAAAAGACGGGACATCAATTCATGAACATGGAACTGCTTTTTGTCGGGGTCTGCATTCTCGGCGTTATCGCCATGCTGGATATCATGGTCGGTGTCAGTAA
This sequence comes from Desulfuromonadaceae bacterium, assembly GCA_007134025.1. Taxonomy (GTDB): domain Bacteria; phylum Desulfobacterota; class Desulfuromonadia; order Desulfuromonadales; family Syntrophotaleaceae; genus SLLR01. Next base: position 1,887 of record SLLR01000006.1, read on the forward strand.
CGACGCAGTCAACTTTCTTAACGCCTCCATCGGCTCGAGGGTGGCGCCACGAGTGGCGATCATGACCATTGCCAGTCTCGGCATTATGCTCGGGGTGACCTTTTCCAGCGGCATGATGGAGATAGCCCGTAGCGGTATTTTTCATCCCCGCTACTTCACCATGCCGGAACTTCTCACTGTTTTTCTGGCGGTCATGATCACCGACATCATCCTGCTTGACCTCTTCAACACCTACGGACTGCCCACCTCCACCACGGTTTCGGTCGTTTTTGAGTTGCTCGGTGCCGCCGTCGTCATCTCGCTGTTGAAATTGCAGCAGGCAGGAGAAAGTCTCGCTCTGGTTGCCGATCACATCAATTCTACCCGCGCCATCACTATTATCTTGGGCATCCTGCTCTCGGTGGTGATCGCCTTTATCTGCGGCGCCGTTGTCCAGTTTTTCAGTCGCCTGCTGTTTACTTTTGATTACAAGAAGCGCATGAGACGCTACGGTGCGCTCTGGGGTGGAGTCGCCCTGTCGTCCATTGCCTACTTTATTGTGGTCAAGGGCGCCCGTGGAACGACCTTCATGTCCTCGGCCATGGTCGCCTGGATTGATACCCACACCCTGACCCTGCTGCTGATTATCTTTGCCTGCTCCGCCACCTTACTGTTCCTGTTGCAGCTTGCTCGCATCAACATCCTTAAACCCGTCGTCCTGGTCGGCACCTTCGCCCTGGCCATGTCTTTTGCCGCCAATGACCTGGTGAACTTTATCGGTGTGCCGCTGGCCGGGCTAAACGCTTACAAGATAGCCGCGGTCTCCGCCACTCCCCTGACCGTCAATATGGCCGCCCTGGGCAAGGCGGTTCAGCCGGACACCTTGTTTCTGCTGCTGGCCGGCCTGATCATGGTAACGACCCTGTGGTTTTCCAAAAAGGCCCGCAGCGTAAGCGAAACCGAATTGCGGCTCAGTCAGCAGGACGAAGGCAACGAGCGCTTCGAGTCCATCTTTCTGTCCCGGGCCCTGGTAAGACTGGTGCTTCACATCTTTGACAGCGCCCGCCTGATCGTTCCGTTGTGGCTGCGCAATGTGGTCAGCCACCGTTTCGACGTCCGGGCCGGTCGCAGCAAACTGGAGACCGGTGAAAGGCCCTCCTTCGACCTGCTGCGCGCCTCCGTCAATCTGATGGTGGCCAGTGCCGTGGTCTCCTTCGCCACCTCCTACAAGCTGCCTCTTTCAACGACCTACGTCACCTTCATGGTGGCCATGGGCAGTTCCTTTGCCGATCGCGCCTGGGGGCGGGAGAGCGCCGTCTACCGGGTGACCGGAGTTCTCACCGTCATCGGCGGCTGGTTCATGACGGCCCTGATCGCTTTTACCTTAGCCGGTCTTTTCGCTACCGTCATCTTTTACGGCAAGGCCTTGGGCGTGATCTTACTGCTGATCCTTGCCGCCAGCCTGATCATCAACGCCCACCGCAAACACCACAGCATGGTCAAGGAAGCCTTTAGAGAGAAGATTTTCAATCTGAAATCCATCGCCGACCCCAAAAGCAGTGTCGAGACAACCTTTGAGCATATGGCCGTGCTGCTGCGGGAAATCCGCCTTTCCCTCGATGCCACCCTGGAGGCCCTGTTTCAGGAAAACATCGATCAACTGGGGGTTCAACGCAAGAGACTGAGCCGCCTTCAGCAATGGTCCAACATCATCAGCGCCAATGTCTTCAAAGCCATGCGCCTGCTGGACCAGAAGGGCCTGAAGACCTGCCAGAAGTATGCGCAATCGGCCCTGCGCCTGCAGAAGCTCTCCGACGGCCACCGGGACATCGTGCTGCGCGCCTACACCCACGTGGGCAATCATCACCGGGGCCTTCTGCCGGTCCAGATCGAGGAGCTCGAGACCGTCCGCCGACTGCTCAATGATATTCTGCTGGAAGTCGAAAAAACCTTCACCCGCCGCCAGACCGCCAACCTGCACCGCCTGACGGAAAAAGACCGGCAACTGCGGGATCTGGCCGCCGAACTGAATCGCAAACAGATCTTGCGGATTCACGACAACACCTCTAAAACCCGCCTGAGCCTTCTGTTTTACGCCATTGTCGGCAATGCCATGATGATCTCCAAACAAAACCTGGAGCTCCTGGAAGTGTTCCACCTCTCCTTTGGGGAAATCGAAGAATCCCTGCAAAAATAGTATTCCGCGCCGGCCCGAACGCCAACGCCCCCGGTTCCGA
>SLLR01000008.1 GCA_007134025.1 Desulfuromonadaceae bacterium
GGGGTCGGCTGCAACCTTTGGCCGACATACTGATACTCAACGGCCATGCAGAAAACGGCGATCCGCTGCTGGTCGAAGGGGATCAGGTGGTGCTGATTCAGCGAGGCCGCATTCCCCCGGCCGAGGAACTGGAAGCCCAGCTGACCGCTCGACACAGTCCCGGAGTCCATCGGCAACTCAAACAGGCCACCGTCGGCATCGCCGGCCTCGGCGGGCTCGGCTCTCCGGTGGCCGTGGCTCTGGCACGCAGCGGCGTCGGCCGGCTGATTCTGGTCGATTTCGATGTAGTTGAACCCTCTAATCTCAATCGTCAGCAATATTTTGTCGATCAGCTCGGCATGACCAAGGCCGATGCCCTCAAGAGCACTCTGGTCCGCATCAACCCCTACGTCACTGTCGAAGCCCATGTTCTGCGACTGACACCGGACAACATCCCAACCCTGTTTGCCGGCGTCGATCTGCTGGTCGAAGCTTTTGATCGCGCCGACCAGAAAGCCATGCTGGCCGAGACCTTTCTGCGCTGCCGTCCCGGCGTTCCGCTGGTAGCCGCCTCCGGCGTGGCCGGATACGGACCGGCTAATGCTATCCAGACTCGCCATGCGACCGGCAGCCTCTATCTGGTCGGTGACGGGGAGACTGCCGCCGCACCCGGTACCGGCTTGATGGCGCCCCGTGTCGGGGTTGCCGCTCACCACCAGGCCAACGCCGTATTGCGCTTGCTGCTTGGCGAAACACCCTGATTCGAAGGCTGCCCATGTCCCTGATCTCTGTAAACGGCCAATCCCGTCCCCGCACTGCAGACACCGTCGGGGAGCTGCTGCAGCAACTGCAACTGGCCGAAAGCCAGGTGGCGGTTGAACTGAACGGCACCATTGTCGCCCGGGAGAGCTTCAGCACAACCCTGCTGGCAACGGGAGACCGCATCGAGATCGTCCGTTTTGTCGGCGGCGGCTGAGCTTTTTCATTTGTTAAAGGAACCCTTTATGGACCCCCTGATTATCGCCGGCCGCTCTTTTTCTTCCCGCCTCATGGTGGGCACCGGCAAGTTCGCCTCCCACCCGCTGATGGCCGCGGCCCTGCGGGCCTCCGGCAGCGAGATCGTCACCGTGGCTTTGCGGCGGGTGGACATCGACCGGGAAGAAGACGAACTGCTGCGTCATATCGACCGGGACACGTACCTGCTGCTGCCCAACACCAGCGGCGCCCGAGACGCCGAAGAGGCGGTGCGCCTGGCCCGTCTGGCCCGGGCCGCCGGCTGCGAGCCTTGGGTCAAACTGGAAGTGACTCCCGATCCCTACTACCTGCTACCCGACCCCATCGAAACCCTCAAGGCGACCTGCATCCTGGTCAAGGAGGGCTTCGTGGTGCTGCCCTACATCAACGCCGATCCGGTCCTGGCCAAGCACCTGCAGGAGGCCGGGGCGGCCACGGTGATGCCTCTGGGCGCCCCCATCGGTACCAACAAGGGGGTGCGCACCCGGGACAGCATCGCCATTATTATCGAACAGGCCATCGTGCCGGTGGTGGTGGATGCCGGGCTCGGCGCGCCGTCCCACGCCGCCGAAGCCATGGAAATGGGGGCCGACGCGGTGCTGGTCAATACCGCGCTGGCCGTCGCCGCCGATCCGGCGCGCATGGCTGCGGCCTTTGCCAAAGGGGTGGAAGCCGGCCGCGAAGGCTACCTGGCCGGTCTCGGCGCGGTGCGCCAGCGGGCCGAGGCCTCCAGTCCTCTGACCGGCTTTCTGCGAGACGACACGTGAATTTTGCAACGGAATTTGCCCAGTGGAGTGCCGAACGGGTCGGCGAAGGACTGGCTGCCGTCCGCCCGGTGGACGTGGAGCAGGCCCTGGCCCGGGAGTCGTTGCGCCTGCAGGATCTGCCGGCGTTGCTCTCCCCCGCCGCCGAGGCGTATCTGGAGCCCCTGGCCCAAAGAGCCCATGAGCTCACCCGGCAGCGTTTCGGCAACACCATACAGCTCTATGCGCCCCTGTACCTGTCCAACGAGTGCTGCAACGGCTGTCTGTATTGCGGCTTCCATGCCGGCAACCGCATCCCCCGCCACACCCTGAGCCTTGACGAGATCGAAGCGGAAGGGCGGATTCTGCACCAGCGGGGCTTTCGGCATGTGCAGCTGCTCACCGGCGAAGCGCCGCAGGCCGTGGACAATGCCTATCTGAGCGCGGCGGTACGGCGCCTGCGGCCGCTGTTTTCCTCCCTGTCCATCGAGGTCTACCCCATGGACACCGCCGGCTATGCACAAATGGTGGCCGCCGGGGTGGACAACCTCACCGTCTACCAGGAGACCTACGACCGGGCGCTGTACGCCGAGTTGCACCCCTTCGGCCCCAAAAAGGACTTCGACTGGCGGCTGGGGGCGGCGGAGCGGGGCGGCGCTGCCGGTCTGCGTTCCATCGGCATCGGCGCCCTGCTCGGTCTCGGCGACTGGCGGCGGGAAGGGTTCTACGTGGGCCTTCACGCTCGCAGTCTGGCCAAACATTTCTGGCGCAGCCGGATCAACATCTCCTTTCCCCGGCTGCGGCCCGCCGACGGCGGTTTCGCGCCGCCCCGGCCGGTTTCGGACAAGGCCCTGGTGCAACTGATCTGCACCCTGCGGCTGCTGATGCCCGATTCGGCCCTGGTGCTCTCCACCCGGGAGAGCGCGAGTTTGCGGGATCGTCTTTTGCCGCTGGGAATTACCCAGATCAGCGCCGGCTCCAGCACCGCGCCGGGAGGCTACGGCCATCAGCAGCAGGCCAGCCGGCAGTTCGCCATCGACGACGACCGCACCCCGGAACAGATCTGCGCCATGCTCAAGCAAGCCGGCTACGATCCGGTCTTCAAGGACTGGGACCGGGCCTTTCTTGATGACCGCGAGGAAGCTTGAGGTGGACCGGGACCGTTGCGTCGATTTTTCCCTGTATCTGATCAGTGACCGAAAAGCGGTTCCGCAAAACCGGGATTTGCTCACCACCATTGAGCAGGCCCTGGAGGGTGGCACGGATGCCGTACAGTTGCGGGACAAAGATCTGCCGGCGGACCAGCGCCTGGCCCTGGCCCGGCAGCTGCGCGTCCTGACCCGCCGCCACCGGGCGCGGCTGATCATCAACGGCGCCGTGGACATCGCTCTGGCCGTGGAAGCCGACGGGGTCCATCTCGGTGCCTCCTCCCTGCCCATCGCCGAAGCACGACGCCTGCTCGGCCCGCAAAAGTTGATCGGCTATTCCGCCCATGGCCCTGAAGAGCTGCTGACGGCCCATGAGCAAGGAGCCGACTTTGCCACCTTCAGCCCAATCTTCTTCACTCCCTGCAAAGCTGATTTCGGGCCGCCTCTAGGGCTGCAGCGACTGGCTGCCGCCTGCCGGATCAGCCCCTTACCGGTCCTTGCTCTGGGCGGCATTGACATCAACCGGGTGAGCGCAGTCCGCCGGGCCGGCGCTCACGGCATCGCCCTGATTTCCGCCATTCTTGGCGCCGAGAATCCCCGTGAGGCAGCCAGAGATCTGTCTCTGGCACTGGGCCTGCGGTAGACGGGTGCCTTTTTCAGCGAGTTTTTTAAAAAGCTGAGGGAGGTCGCACAAAAGGAAGTGTATTGCCGCCGAAGCAGGGCAACGAGCGATGAATTTACCGGAGAGGCTATTTTTCCGTAAGGGAACCCCGCCGCATCCGCCTGCTTTGGCGCCTCCGCCGAATGGGCAAGATACAGACCCATGTCGATAACCAGACATCCGTGAGATTAAAATGAAATCCCGAAGAATCACTCAGTCCACCTGACTGTCCCCGAATACCCCGCCACTCCTTTATCCGTAATGCTTCGCCGGTAAGAAACTTGGCCCCGAAACCTTCGAGCCGTTGTCGAACAGTGTTTGCCTTGCTTCCATATAGGCACCGGCCCGCTGAGACTTTTCCCGGACCACGGAGGGGGGTTAGAGGCGGGCTGTATCTTTGTGAACAGAAAGCTTCAGCAACCTTCAGCGGATTCGAGGCGGCGCAGCAGTTCGCGGGCGGTTCGGGCCACTTCCTCA
>SLLR01000089.1 GCA_007134025.1 Desulfuromonadaceae bacterium
CCGCAGACAGCGCCGCTGCCGCAGCTGCGGTCAGGCCCGGTGACCTCATTGTTGAAGCGAACGGCCAGACCACGGAGAACCTTGCGGCCCTGCATCGGGCCGTCGGTAAGCCGGCTTCCGGAGATTCTCTTCGCCTGCTGGTGCGGCGCGGCAGCCGACTGTTCTACACGGTGATACGGATTCCCTGACCGGATGTTGAGAAAGTTTCTTTCCGGGTTTTTTCTCGCCCGCAGTCGAAAGCAAGCGTCCGTACCGCTCACCGGCAGCAGTTTTCAAAAGCCGGTGAGCAGCCGACGACCAGCCCCCGGCTCAACGCGACCTGATGCGAAGCTGTTTTTAAAGTCATCAGAAGGCTCTGTGCGAAAGCACAGTGCGTCCCTCGAACTTCTGTGGTAGTTTCCGGCCTATGCGTATTGCTCTTAAACACCAGATTCTGATGGCCCCGGCGGCGGTTCTGCTGCTGATGACCCTGTTGCTCGGTTTCCTCCAGTACACCTACTGGGACTTGTCACAAAAAAGGCAACAGCTGCAGAAAATCGGCACCATCATCATTTCTTTGACCCAGGCCAACATGGCGGCCCAGCGGATGTACGACCTCGGTCGCCAGCACGAGTTGCGCACCAGCGAATTCCTGATTCGGGAGGACGAGGTACAGGATCTGCTGGATCGCCTGGAAGAGATGCACGCCCATCTTTCCACGGCGGTGCAGCGTATTCTGCCGCTGATGGGGCTGGAGGAGGACAAGGTTACGGAACTGCAGGACACCGTCGAACAGCTCAATCCCCGTCGCGGCCTGGATCTGGCCCAGTTTCTGGCCAACATGGCCCGCCTGCAGCCGCAACTGGCCGATCTCTCCACCCGAACCCAGCAGATGCGCGAGGCCACCCAGCCGGTTAAAAGCAACGATCTGGATAAGCTGATGGACCGGGCCGCGCTGGTCTCGGTTATCGTGCTCGGTGCCGCCATTCCCGTCGGTATTCTTTTGTCCCTGTATTTTTCCCGCCGTATTCTGCGGCGGGTGCAACGGCTCTCCGACACCGCCGGCAACATCGTTCGAGGCGACCTGACGCCGCCCGTAGCACCCGAAGTGGTGCGGGATGAGCTGGACGACCTGACCCTGTCAATCTACCGCATGACCGAACAGCTGATCCGCGTCGTCGGTACGGAAAAGTTGCTGGAAGGGGCCGAGGAAGAACGCCGGCGGATCGCCATGGATATTCATGACCAGACCCTGTCCGATCTGTCGTCTGTTCTGCGCGGCCTGCAGCTGTTGCAGAAACAGCAAACCTGTCGGGATCAGGCGGAACTGCTGGAAGACGAACTAAAAGGCACGATCACCGATCTGCGCCACCTGATGGACAACCTGCATCCTCAAACCCTGGAAATTCTCGGTCTCGGCGCGGCACTGCAGTCGCATCTGGAGCGCTGTGCCGGCAAGGGCGAAACCCCCGAATATCATCTCTACGTTTCCCCGGATGTGGACATTCTGGGGCTGTCGCGGCAGACCAAGCTGGCTCTCTACCGCATCGCCGTCGAGGCCATTCACAACGTCATCAAGCATGCCCGCGCCAGCCGCTACGAGGTCAACCTCGATGTGCGGGAGGATCAGATGATCCTGTCGGTAGAGGATAATGGGGTCGGTTTCGATGCCCGCCAGGTGCCCCAGGGGAGCGGCCGGGGGCTCAACAATATTCGCGAGCGGGCCCGGACCATCGGCGGCCAGGCGACCTGGGGCGCCTCGCGATTTACCACCGGCACCCGGTTTGAGCTGATACTGTCCATGTCCAACGCAGGGAGGGATCGCCTATGAGCGACCTGATCCATATCCTCATCGTGGAGGACAATCCGCGGGATGCGGAATTTCTCGAACAACTGATCAAGACCTGGGAGGTCCCCTGCCAGATCGACCGCGCCCACAACGGCCTGGTGGCGTTGAAAATGGCTCTGGAGAGGGAGCAGCCGCTGCTCATCAGCGACATTCAGATGCCCGAGATGAACGGCATCGAGCTGGCCCGCAATCTCTGGCAGCGCAAGCCCCGGGCGCGGATTGTGTTCTGGAGCCAGTTCAAGGACGAGATGTACGTTCGGACTCTGTCACGCATCGTGCCGCCGGAAACGGTCTATGGCTATCTGCTTAAATCCAATACGCAGGAGCGCATCGCCTCGGCGATTCGCACGGTGTTGCTCGAAGAACAGTGCTGGATCGATCCCGAGGTGCGCAAGGTCCAGGGGCGGGCCGGGCACAGCCAGACCGCCCTGTCCGATATAGAATTCGAGGCTCTGCTCGACATTTCCCTCGGCCTGACGGACAATCTCATTGCCCAGCGCCGCTATCTTTCCCGGCGGGGGGTGCAGAGCCGGCTCAACTCCCTTTACAACAAGCTCGGTATCGACCAGGAGCAGTTTCACAGCGACAAGTTCGGCGACGCCTTCAACTTCCGCAACCGGGCGGTGGCCCTGGCGCTGCGACGGGGTCTGATCAATGCCTTTGAACTGGAAAATGAAGAAGAGGATTTCCAGGTCTGGTTGAAGCGGTTCAAGGCCGGACAGGGTTTGTAAGATAACGCTGCGGCCTGGTTTCTGTGAAACCGCCCTTGTGCGCCGAAAAGGGTGCCGGGGCGGTTTTTCCGTTGTTTGCAGGAGGGTATGGGCATGGATTTGACGCCTCGACCGCAGACGGTTACCTATCACGACTCCTGCCATCTCAAGCGGGGCTGCGGCATCCGGGAGGAACCCCGCCGGCTGCTGAGCGATGCCGGCTGGCAGGTGCAGGAGATGGAGCGGTCCGACCGTTGCTGCGGCTTTGGCGGCTTCTATTCCTTCACCGGTCATCCCCAAATCAGCCGCGCGATCACTCGGGACAAGGTTAACGCCATTCTCCGCAGCGGCGCCGAGGTGGTGGCAACGGACTGTCCCGGATGTCTGATCATGCTGCGTGGCGCCCTTGAAAAGCGCGGTCCCGGGAAGCGGGCGGCCCATACCCTGGAACTGCTTGGAGAGGCCTTGTCGGCTGCCGACAAGGACGGCCATTAAAGGCCTCAGGCCCCCTTTGTCAGCCCATTGTCAACAGAGTTGGCCGACTTTTCTCATGAGCCGGATTTCTTTGTAATAGTCCTTTTTTTTCAGAAATTTACCTTGTTTTAAGGGACAGATTCGCCTGCCCTGCGAAGAGGTTGTCAAGCTTGTTCACAGGCTTGTCCACAGCCGTTGCCAGCAGCCCGCCGTGTATGCCTTTTTGCTCTGTTTCCAGGATGCGCCATTATGCAACCCGCCTTTGACTACCGCACACTCAAGCTCGATGGAATCTATCAACAAAATTCTGCGGCAGACCTGATGCTGCGGATCAAATTGCCGGCAGGAATTTTTTCGGCCGAACAGGCCCTCGGAGTCGCCGACCTTGCCGACGAGGTGGCCGGCGGCAAGCTGCACCTGACCTGCCGCGGCAATCTGGAACTGCACGGTCTGCGCGGGGAGAATCTGGCCCAGGTTTTCAAGCGACTTCAGGCTCTGGGACTCACCAGCCGCGGTGCCTGCGGCGGCGCCGTGCGGGCCGTGTCCTGCAGCGTAGGCGGCGAGAACTTTCACCGCATCCGGCTGCTGGTGGACGGCCTGCAGCGGTATTTTACCGGCAATCCCCATTTTGAGGGGCTGCCGAAAAAATTCAAGCTGTCGGTGGAAAGCGGTTACCGGGGGGCGCAGCATCTGTGCCAGGATCTGGCTCTGGTCTATCTCGGTCGGGAAGGCGAACGGGAGCTGTGCGACCTGTGGGTGGCCGGCGGACTTGGTCGTCAGCCGCAGGAAGCCTTTTTGTTGGCCAATCGGGTCCCCGTGGAGCGATTGCTGCCATTGGTGGAAGGGGTAATCCGGGTTTATAAAAAACACACCCCGGCCGGTAAACGGCTCAAACATCTGCTGGCTGACATGGGTGAAAAGGCATTTCGAGGGCTGCTCGCCAGGGAGACGCAAAACGTCGCGCCCTTGC
>SLLR01000128.1 GCA_007134025.1 Desulfuromonadaceae bacterium
AATTATATAAAGAAAATTTTATCATAGGAGATCGCAACAAAGAATTTGCGATCAGCAAGGCGCTTTTTTGCCGCGTCGTTCCCAATCCGCTGAAAGGGTTGGTCACGGCAAGGCCGGAGGGCGCGCGGAACAAAAAATTGACAGGGGGTGAACCTGACTTGGAAAAAGGGCCGGGGCACAATTGGGGCGGCCATGTCGCAGAAGTGTGGCACAAGTGTGGCGCGGCGCCGCTCGGTGACGGTTCTCACAGCGCCACAACCTTTTTGCGCATTTCTTTCTTCGACATCGCCACCGCCTGCCGCTACGGGAATTGGTTTTTTGCAGGACACCGGAACGGAGTTGAAGAAAAAAAGTGGTGCGAAACTTGTATGTTCGCCTGTGAGCGTCGACCGGTGTGGGTATTCCCGGTCAGCGACGGGAAAGCAGGAAGGGGGCTTTTTCGGACTCCATCCAACGATAAAGCATGCAGAGAGGGACGAATGGGCAACGATATTTCTTCTGAACAGGCTGAAATTATAAACGAATTCCTGCAGGAAAGCCGTGACATGCTGGATCAGCTGGAGCCGACCATCATCGAGTTGGGACAGAGCTGTCAAATTGTCGACTGCTGGTCGACGCTGGCCTGTGAGAATGAGTCCTGTCCCCGGCATCAGCGCAAGCTGGAGCGGCCCTGCTGGTTGCACACCGGTTATCTGGAGCAGGGCGACCAGACCTGTATTCAAGCCGAGGACTGCCGTTCCTGTGAAGTTTTCAGCAAAACCAACGGCAGTACCGAAACCATGAACGCTATTTTTCGCCTTTTCCACTCCATGAAAGGGAGTGCCGGATTTCTGGAACTGGACAATATTTCCCGGGTAGCCCACGCTGCCGAAAGCCTGCTTGACCTGACTCGGGCCGGCAAGGTGAAGATGCAGAGCGAGCATGTCAGCCTGCTGTGCCGGGCCTGCGATTTTTCCCGGGAAGCCATGGAGATGGTGGAGGCTGATCTCCACGATCAGGCCATGGCCGCCGTGGCGGACGAGATGGCCGCGTGTCTGGAGCGGGCGGCTGATGAGGCTCTGGCTCTGGCGACGGTGGCTGCCGAACCCGAGTGTCGGCCGCAGGAAGCCACTGTCGCCGCCGCGGCTCCATCGCCTCCCCTCACGGCAGAGGAAGAGCTGGCTCTGCTCATCGGCCCGGAAATGGTGGAAAAATTCGTCCAGGAAGCCGACGAACTGTTGCAGAGCATGGAAGAGGGCCTGCTCTCCTGGAACGAGGCCTCGCTGGAACAGGACGCCATCGGGGCATTGTTTCGTAACGCTCACAGTTTCAAGGGCAACTGCGGATTTTTCGGCTATCGGCACATGGAGCAGCTGAGCCACCAGATGGAAACGGTGCTTGAAGTGGTCAAGAGCGGTGGCAGCCTGCAGAGCGAGGCGCCGGCCGACTGTCTGCTGGGGGCCCTTGACCTGCTGCGATCCGCCGTCTACGACATTTCCCAGGGTGGCCGCGGCGAGATCGAACAGCTCACGGAAGAACTGGCCAAACTGGAAGCTCTGATGGGCGCCGTCCTGTCTCCGGAAGAGCAAAAGGAATCCCGCCTGCTGGGTCAGATTCTGGTCGAGACCGGGGTGGTTGACGCCGAGTCCGTCGACCAGGCGCTGCAGATTCAGGGACGTCCCCTGGGCGAGATACTGGTCGAAAAGGGCATCGCTACCGAAGAAGAAGTTCAAGAAGCCCTCGAATCCCAGAGCAAGCCCCTGGGGGAAGTTCTTGTCGGCATGGGCAAGGCGGAACCCACGACGGTAGACGCGGCGCTGAAAGAACAGCAGAAAAGCCGGCCTCAGGAAACAACCCAGGCCGATACCAAGGCAAAGTCGAATGCCGTGGTACGGCAGGATATTCGCGTCGATCTGCGCAAACTTGACGATCTGATCAATCTCATCGGCGAAATGGTCATTGCGGAAAACATGCTGGTGCGCAGTCCCGACCTGGAAGGTCTGGACCTGGACAATTTCAACAAGGCGTCCCAGCATTTGAGCAAGATCGTGCGGGATCTTCAGGAAATGGCCATGATCATTCGCATGGTGCCGGTTTCCGGGCTGTTTCGGCGCATGATCCGCCTGGTTCACGATCTCTCCGTCAAGTCGGGGAAAAAGGTCGATTTGCAGCTCTTCGGCCAGGAAACCGAGGTGGACAAGACGGTCATCGAACAGATCTCCGACCCTCTGGTGCATCTGCTGCGCAATTCGCTGGATCACGGCCTGGAAACTCCGGACGAGCGGGTTGCCGCCGGCAAGCCGGAAAAAGGCGTCGTCAAACTCTCGGCCCGTCATCAGGAAGGGGAGGTGTGGATCATCGTCGAAGACGATGGCCGGGGGCTGAACCGGGAAAAAATCCTCAACAAAGCCGTCAGCAAGGGACTTGTAGCCGGCGATGGTTCCCAGTTGAGCGACAAGGATGTCTACAATCTGATTTTTCACGCCGGCTTTTCCACCGCCGATAAAATAACCGATGTCTCCGGTCGCGGAGTCGGCATGGACGTGGTCAAGCAGAACCTGGAAAAAATCAAGGGCAAGATCGAGGTCAACAGCCGACCGGGGCAGGGCACCCGTATCATCCTGCGGATACCACTGACCCTGGCGATTATCGACGGCATGCTGGTTCGGGTCGGAGAAACCAGATGCATTCTGCCCCTGCTGGCAATTCGCGAAATCTTCAAGCCGAGCCGGGACGCCATTACCGTGATGCCCGACGGCATGGAACTGGTTCGGGTCAGGGATCGTTTCTTTCCGATCCGGCATCTCTACCGGGTGCTGCAGGCCAAACCCGATTCGGAGGATATCGTCGACGGGGTGCTGGTGGTGCTTGAGAACCAGGAAGACACCGTCTGTCTGCTGGTGGACGAGATTGTCGGTCAGCAGCAGACCGTGATCAAGGGATTGAGCGAATACATCGGCAATGTCAGTGTCGCTTCCGGTTGCACTATTCTGGGCAATGGCGAGGTCAGCCTGATCCTTGACGTCGGCCATCTCACCGAAGGTGCCGGCCGGGCCCGTAAAGCCGCTGGCTGAAGGTCTGCGGGACGCTACAGGGCGTGCCGGTCAAAGCACTTCTTGCCGAATGACCAAAGCCGCCGGGCGTCAGGCTCCCTGGCGAAACAGTGACCTATGTCCAGGCCGTTGCGGCGGCTTTCGACAAAGGAGAATGAATGAACGGCAACACCAGCGAGAGCGCCGGGTTGATGATGATTTCCGACGAGGAATTCGAACTCCTGCGGCGGCTCATCTATCAGCGTTTCGGCATCAATCTGACGGATCAGAAGCGATCGCTTCTGGTCGGCCGACTGCAGAAGCTTCTGCGTAGTGCCGGCTACGATGGCTTCCGTTCTTATTACGAGGATCTGCTCGCCGACAAGACTGAAACCAAGCTTGGTGAACTGGTGGATCGCATTTCGACCAACCACACCTATTTCAATCGGGAGCGGAACCACTTCGAGTATTTTGCCCGGACCGCCCTGCCAGCGGTGGTCAAGCGTCTGCGGCAGTCCGGCGAAAAAGATCTGCGCGTCTGGTGTGCCGGTTGTTCCTCGGGCGAGGAGGCCTACATGCTGCTGATGCTGATGCACGAATACTTCGGCAGCGAATACCCTCAGTGGAACTGCGGCCTGCTGGCGACGGATATTTCTTCCCGAGTGCTGGATATCGCCGGTAAGGGGGTATATCCGGAAGATCGCATTCAGGCGCTGCCCCAGGCTCTGCGCAACAAATATCTGCAGCCGACGCCGGAGGGCCAGTTTGTCTTCAGCGATGCCTTGCGCAAGGAAGCGGTTTTTCGTCGATTTAATCTGATGAATGAAAAATTCCCTTTTAAAAAGCACTTTCATATTATCTTTTGTCGCAACATCATAATCTATTTCGATGCACCGACCCGTTTGAATAAAAAAAAAAAACTTCACCAG
>SLLR01000058.1 GCA_007134025.1 Desulfuromonadaceae bacterium
GCGATTCATGCCTGTGTCGAAAAAGCCGAGCGATTGATTCCGGAATTAAACATTTCCCTCTCCTTTGATTTTTCCGCCCAGGGGTATATCCTCGAGGATTGCGAGTCGATTGTCGATTTTCTCGGAGACGTTTACACGCGTCTCAACCTGCCTCTGCAGCGAAGTCCCTTCCGTTCCCATTCGGACGGTAACCTTTTTTTTGAGGCCGGCTGCCGTCCACTGCTGCTGGGTCCCGGTTCTCTGGAAACCGCCCACACCAGTGATGAACAGACGTCCCTCTTCCAGGTCGAAGCGGCGGCACGGATTTACGCGGCCCTGTGTCTGCGCTCGTGAACAAAGTGACGGTCGCAACCCGGTGCCTGCGGTCTCCAGGTGCAGACGGTTGAATTTGCTGAATCGGCCGTGTATAAACGGCGAAACAGTCCCACTTCGCACGCCAGCCACCCTACAGACTTTTCAGGAGAAAGCAAAATGAGTGAGTTCAGCGCTGGTGATTTCCTGTTTTCCCTTCTGGTTTTCGCAGTGATTTTCGGAATCCTCTATATGGTGCGTCGCGGCCGCTCCAAGGACTCCTGACGATCATGGTTTTCGATTGACAAGACTTTTGAATTGTTGCTTTAATGCGCCCCAAATGGCCCTTGAGAGGGGTTTGTGGTCAATTTAATCCGGGAGTATCCGCTGTGAATCCTCTGGCCTGTTCCTTGAACGACGAAATCCACCGTCACAACCCGGCAGTGCTGCGAATGTTGTCCGCGCTGGGTAAAGAGCTTTTCTTTCCTAAGGGGATTCTCAGCCAATCGGCCGAAGCCAAGGCCAAGGCGCATCGCTTCAATGCCACCATCGGCATCGCCACCGAGGGCAAGGCGCCCATGTATCTCTCGTGCATGCATGAAAAACTCGCCGCTTACGACCCGGCGGATATCTACCCCTACGCCCCCCCCGCCGGCAAGCCGGAGCTCCGCAGCCTGTGGCGGCAGAAGATGTTGCGGGAAAACCCCTCGTTGCAGGGCAAGGTGTTCAGCGAACCGGTGGTGACCAATGCCCTGACCCATGGTCTGTCCATCGTTGCCGACCTGTTTGCCGATGCCGGCGACGTCCTGCTGCTGCCGG
The DNA here is from genome assembly GCA_007134025.1 of Desulfuromonadaceae bacterium. Classification (GTDB taxonomy): domain Bacteria; phylum Desulfobacterota; class Desulfuromonadia; order Desulfuromonadales; family Syntrophotaleaceae; genus SLLR01. The sequence continues at coordinate 1,111 of SLLR01000058.1, forward strand.
ACAAGCTCTGGGGCAACTACAACCTGACCTTCGGTACCCGGCGTGGCTGCCGCATTCGGACCTACCCCACCTTCAACGACACCGGCGGTTTCAACGTAGAGGCCTTTTGCGAGGCCTTGCGGCAGGTTGCGGAAGAGCGGGGCAAGGCCATCGTGCTGCTGAATTTCCCCAACAATCCCAGTGGCTACACGCCGACGGTGGCCGAAGGCCGGGCCCTGGTTGAAGCTCTGGTGGCCCAGGCGAAGGCCGGATGCGATCTGGTCGCTGTGGCGGACGATGCCTATTTCGGCCTGTTTTACGAGGAGTCGCTGAAGGAATCCCTTTTCGGGCAGCTGGCCAATCGACACCCGAATCTGCTGGCGATCAAGCTGGACGGTGCCACCAAGGAGGAGTTTGCCTGGGGTTTCCGTACCGGTTTCATCACCCTGGCCGACGGTTCCGCCGACGGCAGTCCGGCCCTTCTCGAAGCTCTCAACAAAAAAGTTATGGGCTGTATTCGTGGAACCATTTCCAACTGCCCCCATCCGTCCCAGACCTTCGTCGTCGAAGCCCTGCGCTCCGCGGATTTTATCGCTCAGAAACAGCAGAAATTTGAGATTCTCAAGCAGCGGGCGCTGCGCACCAAAGAGGTTCTGGACAGCGGCAAATATGCCGCTTCCTGGGACTATTACCCTTTCAATTCGGGCTATTTCATGTGCCTGAAGCTCAAGGCTGTTGATGCCGAGCAATTGCGTCTGCATCTGCTCGAGCGCTATGGAGTTGGCACCATCGCTATTAACAGCACAGACCTGCGCATCGCTTTTTCCTGTATTGCTGTTGAAGATATCTCCGAGCTGTTCGACCTGATTCATCAAGCGGTCTGCGATCTTTCCTGAGTTGACCGAGTCACCGTTCCGGGGAGGTATCGAGCCGAGGTTTCATGAGCCTGCCTGCATTGGAACAGAGTCTCATTCACAGCCGCATCCTTCCAACTCTTTCCGGCCTGCTGTCGGATAAAGACACCTGTTTTCTGGTCGGCGGCGCTCTGCGTGATGCCCTTGACAATCGTCAAAGCCGGGATTTCGATTTCGCCACCGCTGCGGACCCTGGCCCCCTGGCCCGGGCTCTGGCTGCCGCCCTGCACGGGCACTGGTTCATGCTGGATGCCAATCGCCGTCAGAGCCGGATCGTGTTTACCGAAGGGGCATCGTCGACTGTCTGCGATTTTGCACCGTTTCGGGGACCTGATATCGATGCCGACCTGGCCCTGCGGGATTTTACCATCAACGCCATGGCCGCATTGGTACGGTCGGACGGGCGGCTCGATGCCCTTTACGACCCCTTGGACGGGCAGCAGGATCTGAGCCAAAGACTGTTGCGGCAGTGTTCCGCCGGGGTACTGTTCGATGATCCGCTGCGGATCCTCAAGGGACTTCGACATTCCCTGTCTCTGAAACTGACTATTGAAGCCGACACCCGCTCCACCATGCGTCGTGCCGCTTGCGGAATTACCGCTGTGGCCGGCGAACGGATTCGCCATGAACTGGCTCTGATTCTCTCGACAACTCCGGCCCGTGCGGGACTGGGTGTTCTGCAGGAAATGGGCTTGCTGCACCTGTTGGGCCGGCAAGACGGTTTTATGGACGAAGTCGGGCTGGATTTGATGGACCGGGCAGAGAGTTGGGAGCAGTATCTTTGCCAGGGCGGTCGCGGCCCCTGGTTTCGAGAATTTTTTCGGCAGGAACTGGAACAGGGGGTGTCGCGGTCGCTGGTTTTCAAACTGGCCGTCTGGTTTCGAGGTCAGGGGATCTCCGGATTTCAAACGGTGTTGCAGGGCCTGCGTTGCGGCCGCGCGGTACAGAATGCTGTCTGCGGCCTTTTAAAGGTCGCTGATGAACAGGCGGCGCGACTGCTCCGACCTCCCGAGAGCGACCGCGGTAAGGCCCTGTGGAGCGAGGATCTTGCCGGCCAATCCCGGCTGGCCCTGTGTTACCTTGCGCTGCTTCTCCAGCGACCCTTTGAGCAGACGGCGCGACAACTGTGGCCCTTCCTCGATGCTCTTGACCGGCACCAGATCGACGGCAGGGTCCCCCCTCTGGTCAATGGCGACTGGATGCGCCGGTATCTGCATCTTCAGGGGCCGGATATCGGTCGCTGTCTGGAGCAGTTGCGTCTCCAGGAGATTGAGGGACGCATTCACAACCGGGCGCAGGCGGAGTTTTTTCTGAAGACGTGTCGCGGCCAGGATCTTGCTTAAAATTTCCAGTTGCCGATATAATCGAGACGGCAACGGGTCAAGACAGGCTCGAGCCCTGGCTGGAATTAGTTTTTGGGGCACCGGCAGGTCGTTCAGCGGGGATCAATCATGGACCAAGAGGTTGTTCTTAAAAACGTTTTGCAATCCGAGGCCCTGCCGACCCTTTCCACTGTCGCTTCGCGGCTGATCACCCTCACCGCCCGGGAAGACGCCACTATCAGCAACATCGCCGAACTGGTCTCCAAGGATATTTCCCTTTCCGCCAAGATCCTCAAGGTAGTCAATTCCGCCTTTTACGGTTTTTCCCAATCCATCGTCACCATTCAGCAGGCCGCTTCGATTCTGGGGATCAATGCGATTCGCAGCCTGGTTCTGTCGATTTCTTTTCTGCAACCTCAGGGGCGGCAGCAAGGGGATATGGACTTTATCCGGTTTTGGGGACAGTCCTTGCGAGAGGCGGTTATTGCCCGTCGGTTGATGGCGGCGGTCAATCCGGAGATGGCCGAAGAGGCCTTTGTCGCCGGTCTGCTGCAGAATCTGGGGATGCTGATTCTGGCCCGGGCCTATCCGGAGGAGTATTCACAGGTCGAAGAGGCCCTGCACAAGGAACCGCTGGAACGGGAACAGGTCGAACTTCGTCTGATCGGTGCCGATCACACCTATATCGGCAGCCAGGTGGTGAGTCATTGGGGCTTCCCTGAAACTCTGATCCTTCCTCTACGCTACCATGCCAATCCCCAGGCTTGCGACAGCGCCGATGCCGAGCACAAGCGACTCTGCCAGGTGGTTCATTTGGCCGAGCTGCTGTCTCTGGTCTACAGCTGTCCCGATCCCCAGCAGTATGTTGACCTGTTCAAGGAACGCGCCGGGCAGATGCTCGGTCTCGATGAGGTCATCCTGGACGAACTGATCGAGACGATTCACGAAGAGGTCGCCCAGGTCGCGGATTTTTTTGATGTCAAGATTGGCGAACAGAAATCCCTTTTTGAAATTCTGCAGATCGCCAACGCCGAGTTGAGCGTACTCAACCTCAGCTACGAAGAGATGAACCGGGCTCTGGTGGAAAAATCCGTCAAGCTCGAAATGCTCACTGCGGAGTTGAAAAAAAAGAACCAGCTTCTGGAACAGCTCGCCAATGTCGATGGCCTGACACAGGCTTACAACCACCGATACTTCCAGAACTTTCTCGACCAGGAAATCAATCGGTCCAAGCGTCACGGGCACAGGCTGGCTCTGATTCTGGTGGATATCGATCACTTCAAAAAGCTTAACGACAGTTTTGGACATCAGGCCGGCGACGAGGTTTTACGACAGTTTTGCAATGTCTGCCGTGGCGCGCTGCGGGAGTACGACCTGTTTGCCCGTTACGGCGGGGAAGAATTTGCAGTGGTTCTGCCGGAAACCGATTCGGACAGCGCTGAGAAGGTGGCCGAGAAGTTGCGGCAGGTCATTATTCGCCATGAATTCAGGCACGGTTGTCACATCAGCAGGGTATCCGCCAGTTTCGGCGTCTATGCTCTGTCGCCCGCCAATGAGCCTTACTCAAAGAGCGAAATTATCGGATTTGCCGATCACGCTCTGCTTCAGGCAAAAAAACGCGGGCGCAACCAGGTGGTTTCCTTCAGCAACAAAAAGAAGTGGTTTGGCCGTTGATGTTATTTCTGCCGGGAGCAAGGAGGCGGTAGTAGCGAGGCGGGAAGGTCAACGGGTGGCTGCAAAGGTGTTATAGGCATTTTGGGTGCTTCCGGTCGACGGTGTCCGTCAGGATGCCCGCTTCCAGGGCAAAATCGATAAAACCGGCCGGAGGAGTTGCCGGAGACCCGCTTGAGAAGGTTCTCAGGTAATCGCTCTGTTCGACAGTCAGCGGGCAGAGTTGCAGGCTGTCATGGACGATGCCGCAATAATATTCCCGGTCGACCCGGGGCAGAAAAAAGGCCAGTTCCTCAAGATCCGTGACGCCCTCGGCGAGATGCCGGGTCAGCTGTTGCGGATCGTGATGAAAATAGACCAGCCGAAAAGCCGGGTTGAGAGTCAGACCACTTTGTCTGGCCGGCGGTATCTCTGGCGGATGGTCAAACAGAGCCTCGACCTGACCGAAATAGTTGAGCAGGTCGTCACAGAGGTCGGCTTCGGCGGGCCGCTCCTGAAGCATAAACAGGTGGCGGACAAATTTTTTCTGCCATTCCAGGGGCTGCTCCGGCAGTTCGTGAGGCAGCCACGCGGCCAGCTGGCAGAAAAAATCCGAGGCCGCCAGCGCCAGGCTGTCGAGGACCATGCCGAACCAGGGTACCGCTCGTCCCCGGTTGTAAAAGAAATCACAGGCGGCCGCCACACGGGCCGCCTGGTTCATATCCTCGACACTGAAGGTGGTGGAAGACAGAACCCGATAGGGTGGCCGGTCCTGAAAGCTCAGCCCCAGTTGCCCGGCGGTTTCGGCCAGGCGGGTTCCGGGAAGTACCGCCAGCGGGAACATATCCAGGTGATTGGGAACCAGCCCCAGGGCAAAATCCAGGCTGGCAAGAAAACCGTCCAGGCTGTCCCCCGGAAGACCGTAAATCAGATCAAACCCGTAGCTGACACCGGCTTCATGGAGCAGCAGGATCTTGTCGCTGAATTCCTCCGGGTCGAAATCCCGATGAACGTGCCGCAGCACCTCGCTGTGAGCGCTCTGCAGACCGATTTGCAGGGAACAGTCCAGCCGGGAAAAAAGTTCCGCCATCTCCCGGTCGATGCGTTCCGCGCGAATTTCCAGGCTGAAGCGAAGGCCCCGGCCTTCCCTGGCCATCAGGCGTAGCATGTCCTTGGCGGTCTGCTGGTGATAATTGAAGGTCGGGTCCAGGACGAAGATCTCGTCAAGCCCCAGCTTGGCAAAATGTTGCAGCTCGGCCCGCAGGCGCGGCAGAGGAAAGCGCCTTACCACTGAACTGCCCCGGGATTCGAAACAGAAATCGCACCGGTAGGGGCAGCCTCTGGAGAGCTCCCACAAGGCGCCGGCGCCCGGCGCTGGTCGTAGCCACCCGGACAGGTAAGGGGAGGGCAGTTCTGCCAGGTTCACGACCGCCGAATCGTCCGCAGCGTCTTTGTTCTCCCCTAGAAGCGACCGCAAGACAGCAACAATTTTAAGTTCCCCTTCGCCCGGCAGAACGTGTTCAAACAAATCCGTCTGGCGCAGCGATTGGGGATCGGCCGTCACCTCCGGGCCTCCGGCCAGAAGCACAATTTCCGGGTGGGCCTGTTTCAGACAGCGGGCGATTTCAAGTGCGCGGTGGCGGTTCCAGACAGCGATGGAGAATCCCACCACCTGCGGCTGACAGGCCAGAATCCGGGTCAGGTCATCTTGCACGTCCAGTTGCAGGGTACTATCGACCAGGCAGCTGTTGACCTTGCTACCCAGAGACTTCTGTACGGCGGCGGCGAGCATGGCCGTTGCCAGAGAAACAGCTCGAGGCGATTCTTCGATGTGGATGGAAAACAGTACCAGTTCCATGAGGTTTCTTATTTTTTTCAAGGGCTTGGAAGGGTAAGGCGCCATACTAGAATGGTCTGGGGGATGCCGTCAAAGGAAATAATCGCGGTTGTCGGGCACCGTGGTGGAAAGTTCCGTTGGGCGATGCCTGCAAGCTGCCGAGGTTTGCCGGTGCGTGATAAGGGTGCGTGATAAGGATTGTGCAGTTCTGCACGTTGCTGTAAGGTTGTTCCCTTGCCGACTTGAATCAAAGTCGTTTTTTTCGGGGCTCACGACGTTGTTATGAAAGATTTTTTTAAAAAAATTCGAAGCCACGCGGCGGTTGCTCAAGGGGATTTCGGCTATCTTTTTCGCAAAGCCGATATTCCGCCCCTGCCCGCTGCGGTGAGTCGTCTGGTGATCGAGATCAACAGCCCGGAACCGGATTTGGACCGGTTGTCCATGCTGATCTCCTCCTCCCCCGGACTGGCCGCCAAGCTGATCAAGACGGTGAACAGCTCCTTTTACGGGCTGCGGGTTCCGGTGGACAGCGTCAAGCGGGCAGTGACCCTGCTGGGCATCGACCAGGTTCGCACCCTGGCCCTCGCATTCGCCACCATGGATGCCTTGCCCATGCCGGTCAGCGAAGGGTTCAGCCTGACGGTCTTCTGGACCGACGCGCTGCTGCGCGGGGCGCTGGCCCGAAACCTGGCCAGCAAATCTTTTAGCGACCATCTGGAACAGAGTTTTACCGTCGGACTGCTGGCCGATCTGGCGCTGCCGGTACTTCTCAATGGCTGGCCCGAATATTACACGCCGGTATTTGCCGAATACCAGAGCGACAGCCGTTCGCTGGCTGAAATTGAGCGGCAGCATTTCGGTTGGGATCATGCCCAGGCCGGTGCCTGGATTCTCCAGTCCTGGGGCTTTCCCGACGAACTGGTTTGTTGTCTGGCCTTTCACGCCCAAAGCCTCAAGGAACTGGGAAAGATCAGTCTGGACGACACCCTGGTGGCGCCGCTGGCCGTCGCCTCGCTGCTCCCCAGCGTGAACCGGGTTACGTTGCCCCTGCTTGAGGTATTTCGTGATGCCGCCAAGGACTGGCTCGGATTTTCTGCTGCCGAACTGTTGCATGTCGTAGGGGAAGTGAGCAATTACATGGACGAAGTTCACGATCTGCTGTCCCTGCCCGCTACCCCCATCAGGGCGCTGTTGGAAGAACTCGAGCAGTGTTGCACGGCAGGGGAAGGGGGGGAGTGATGAAACAACGGTCTGTTCCGCCTCAACAAAGTCGTTTATACCGGGTCATCTCGACCATAACCCGTTATCAACTCAGCTATGTGTTGCAGAACAGCCGACACCGGCGTTTACTGTTTCTGTTTTTTCTGTTTTCTGCCGGCGGCACGGCTTTGGCCATCTTGTCGGTTCTGGCCTCTCTCACCCGGTTGCCGCTGCTTTTCCCCCAACTCGGTCCTTCGGCGTTCATCCTTTTTTATACCCCCATGTCCGAACAGGCGAGTCCGCGCAATGTTCTGCTGTCCCACTTTATGGCCGTGGCCATCGGGCTATTGTGTCTGTGGCTGATGGCCGGCCTCTTTCCCCGGGAATTTCTCGGCGCCGGTTTCACTTTCAGCTGGCAGCGGCAAGTGGTGGTGGCCTGCTCCGTGGGCTTGATCTGCCTGCTGATGGCGGTCGCCAACTGCGTTCACCCCCCTGCCGTTGCATCGGCTTTGATTGCCGCACTGGGGTATTTCGAAACCCCCCTGCATCTGCTCGGCATCACTTCGGCAGTGATCTTGCTGCTGGTGTGGGCGGTATTTTTTAACCGGGTGATCGGAGGGATGCCCTATCCCCTGTGGCGGTTTGATGCCGGTGCGGCCCGCAACTTTGGTGAACTGGCCGGCGTTCCGGCACGGGAACTGAACTTCTGGCGGCTGGCCGCCATGAAGGGTTTTCAGCGCAGAAATCCCTGACTTTTTCGGTACTGCTCAGCTGCGCAGTCTGGCCGCGACGGTGACGCAGGGTGCGAAAATTTTACGTTGTCAAAAAAATGAAACCGCCTGGCAGGGAAATGTCAGGCGGTTTTTTGGCTGCGGCTCAGGCCCAGGGACAGGAAGATTCGCCGGGTGGCGTCGGAATGGTTGAGGGTGTACAGGTGAATGCCCCGGACCTGATGGTCAATCAGGTCGCGACACTGCTCGGTGGCCCAGTGAATGCCCATGTTGCTGACGGCCTCGGGGTCATCCTGGCAACGATACACGGCGCGGAGCAGGGCAGCGGGAAAGCGGGTGCCACCGGCAAGATCGGCCATGCGCTTCATGCCGTCCACGGAAGTGATGGGCATGATTCCGGCGATAATCGGTACGGTAATGCCGGCCAAAAGGCAGCGCTCCCGAAAATCATAGAAATCCCGGTTATCAAAGAATAACTGGGTGCAGATATAGTCCGCCCCTTCGTCGACCTTGGCCTTCAGATAATCCATTTCCAGCAGTCGGTTGGGGGTGGCGGGGTGCCCTTCGGGAAAGCCGGCCACGCCGATTCCAAACCCTCGCGAATCGGGATGGTGACCCGCGTTGTTGAAGCGGCGAATGTAGCGCACCAGATCGGCGGCCCGGGGAAAAGCGTCCTGCATTCGGTCGTAGCCGGGTCGGTCGGGGGGCGGGTCGCCGGCCAGAGCGAGGATATTGCTGATGCCGGCCTTGGCATAACAGGTGAGGATTCGGCGGATTTCATCTTCGGCACTGCAAACGCAGGTCAGGTGGGGAATAGGGTCCAGGGCGGTCTTTTGGTGAATCCGCATGACCAACTCGTGGGTGCGCTCGCGGGTCGATCCGCCGGCACCGTAGGTGACCGAGGTGAAGTGGGGCTTGAGCGCTTCCAGTTGACGAATGGTTTCGTAGAGTCTTTCCGCGGCTTTGTCGGTTTTGGGCGGAAAGAACTCAAAGGAAAAAGTGGTGGGATGGGCGGCCAAAATATCTTGAATATGCATGAACAGATCCTGATTGGGGAGAGATTCGGGGCATCTTAACGGCTGGCATCGGTACCGTCAACCTTTTGATCGCCCGCCGCCGCTCCATCCTCAGCGGAAATAGGCCTCGGCCACGTAGCGGCGCATCATCACCAGGGTGTTGAAATAGTAGGCGTTCTTGCCGATGGCGCTCTTCATGACCCGAATCCAGCCCGCCCGGTCCTCATAGAAAAGGGGGATGATCGTGTTCTCGAGCTTTTCATAGAGGTCCTGCACGTCTTCATCGGTGTGATTCTGGTCGATGGAATTGCCGTTTGGTGCGGGGCCGATGGACCAGCCGGTTACTCCTTCGATGTGTCCCTCGATCCACCAGCCGTCCAGTACGCTGAAATTGGGAACACCGTTCAGGGCGGCTTTCATGCCGCTGGTGCCGGAGGCCTCCAGGGGCCGCAAGGGGTTGTTAAGCCACAGATCCACTCCGGGGATCAGCAACGTCGCCAACTCCATGTCGTAGTTTTCCAGATAAACGATATCGATCTCGCCCTGCAGCTGTTTGATCTCGCTGATGATGTTGTGAATGATTTCCTTGCCCGGTTGATCCTTGGGGTGGGCTTTGCCGGCGAAAAGGAGCTGGATTTTGCCCTTGCCGATCCGCAACAGCCGTTTCAGATCGGTAAAGATCAGGTTGCCCCGCTTGTAGGTGGCTACTCGACGGGCGAAGCCGATGGTCAGCAGTTCCGGATCGAGGTTGACCCCGGTGGTTTCGGCGATGTACTGAAACAGCATGGCCTTGGCACCAAGGTGGGCTTCCCAGAGTTCCGCATCCGGAATGGTGTCGACCCGCACCAGCAACTCGGGCTCGGTTCCCCAACTCGGCAGGTAGCGGGAGAACAGCTTGACCAGGTGGGGCGAAGCCCAGGTGAAGGGATGGATGCCGTTGGTAATGGCATGAATTTCATAGCCGGGAAACAGGGCCTGGGAGACTTCGCCGTGTTTCTTGGCGACCCCGTTGACGAAGCGGCTGAGATTAAGGGCCAGCCGCGTCATGTTGAGTTCTTCTCTGCCGCCCAGTTCCTGAAGAAGGTAAAGGGGGATCTCGTCGCCCAGAATCCGCTGCACCAGGTCGTAGGGAAAACGGTCGTGTCCGGCGGTCACCGGTGTGTGGGTGGTAAAGACGCACTGCTCAATAACCCGATGGGGTTCCCAGGAGCTGCGCTCATCCCAGGTGTCCTCCACCGGCCTTCGAGTGCGGTTGAGCAGGTCCAGGGTCAGCAGACTGGCGTGGCCTTCGTTCATGTGATACTTGCGTACTCGAAAGCCGAGGCCGGAGAGAATGCGCGAGCCGCCCATGCCCAGAATGACTTCCTGTTTCAGCCGGTAGGCGCTGTCGCCACCGTAGAGGTGGTCGGTAATGGTGCGATCCTGCGGATCATTGCCCTCCATGTCCGTATCCAGAAACAGGATCGGCACTTCTCCGCCGGTGGGGCTCTTTACGCACTTGAGCCAGGCCTGCACCTTGACGTCGCGTTTTTCCACGGAGACCAGAGCCTTGACCGGCAGCAGCTCCAGGGTTTTCTCCGGAAACCATTCGTTTGGCGCCTCACGCTGCCATCCTTCCTCGTCAATACTCTGCTGAAAATATCCTTTGCGGCTGACCAGAGTCACCGCCACCATAGGCAACTGCAGATCCGCTGCCGCCTTGATGGTGTCCCCGGCAAGAATGCCAAGGCCGCCGCTGTAGCTCGGAATGTCGTTGCTGACACCGATTTCCATGGAGAAGTAGGCAATAACCGGATCGGCAATAAAACGTTTCCAATCACTCATAGGGGACAAACCTCCTGATACAGAATCGATCGCAACAGGGAACCAGACATGCAAATTCTTTTCCAGGGACTGTATAGGGTAAACGCAAAGCAGGGTAAGTCAAAAACTAAATAATCGAAACAGTCGGGCTTGCAGAAGCACCGGTTTTTTCCGGGAAGGCCCGGCTGCCACTTCACGGTGCGTCCGTCGTGAGGGTGAAATGCAGTGTGGCTGGCAGAAAACGCGAAGCCTGCTCGGCACCGGTGGGGGAAGTTTTCAGATATAATACATGAACTTATGGTTTGACTCCCGCCGCAGACCCAGGGCCTGGCCCCGTTCGCAGAGGGTTTTAAGGGTCAGGCTGGAAAAATAATCGTGCAACAGGGCGGCGGCCTCCTTCCAGACCAACTGGGTCACGCAGTTGCCGTCAAACTCGCACAGATCCTGCTCGCTGCTGTTTTCACAGGTGCAGGCGACCAGCAGCGTATCACCCTCGGCGGCCTGCATAATATCCTGAACAGTAATCTCCTCCGGTCGTTTGGCCAGAAAATAGCCTCCCTGGGGACCTTTTTTGCTTTTCAGAATACCGGCTTTTTTGAAACTCTGAAAAATCTGTTCGAGATAGCGGGGGGATATATTCTGGCGCCGGGATATCTCTTTGACCTGAATAGGCAGATTGCCCGCATTGTAGGCCATGTCGAAAAGCGCTCTGAGGCCGTAGCGGCTTTTAGTTGAAAGTCTCACTGGCGTCTCCTTTTGCAGAAAAAAACAGCGTTTCCTGCACCGAATGGAAAGGCGACCGAAACCGACTGGATTCGTATTCACTTCTGAAAAAATCACTACCATAGAAGCTGTGCTCCCGGCAACGATATAATCAACAGTTTATATGTCGGGTTTTTTTGAATTTTTGTCCGTACAACAAGCAAGGCAATAGGTTTTTTATCAACAAGTTGTTGTTGAATTTATTGCCCGGATAAACTTGACAAAAAAAACTCAAGAAATACAGAATCAAAAAAATGTCAGGGTTGAGATCTGGTGTGCCGGGCGGCCTGTTCAGCAAGTTCACAGATTCGCAGGATTGAAAAATCCAAGCACCGCGACTCTGCAGTTGGTCATCAGCGGTTGTTGTGAATCCATCAGGCGCTGTACAGACAAACTTTTATCAAAGGAGTTGGAGATGAAGTCGTTGCAGGAGTATTTTGCTGCCAAGGCCTTCGGGGATCTGGTTTCCTGGAAAAATCAGGTCGCCGCTGCCGAAAAGTTCAACAGTACTCTTGGAGAAGTCGAGGAGGTCATGCTGGAGAGGGGATGGCTGCCGGCCCGCTATCAACGCAACCGCAACATGTTGACCATCGCCCAGCAATTACAGTTGTTTCGCAGCAGTGTGGCGGTGATCGGCTGCGGCGGATTGGGCGGTTACGTCATCGAACAACTGGCCCGCCTGGGTGTCGGTCGGATTGTTGCCATCGATGCCGATGTGTTTGAGGAGCACAACCTGAACCGCCAGTTGCTGTCATCCCCCCGTCTTCTGGGCCATTCCAAGGCGCTGGCCGCCAAAGCCCGGATCAACGAGATCAATCCGGCTGTCAACCTGGTGGCCGTGGAGAAATACTTTGACCGGGAAAATGGTCCGGAGTTGGTCGCCGGTTCCCGGGTGGTAGTGGATGCCGTGGACAACATCGCCAGCCGCAAAGTTCTGGATGCGGTGTGTCGCGAAGCGAACATCCCCCTGGTTCACGGCGCTATTGCCGGCTGGTACGGTCAGGTCAGTACCCAGTATCCCGGTGACACGGTGATGGAAAGAATCTACGGACAGGCCGATGACAGCCCCGGCATGGAGAAGCAACTGGGCAACCCTTCCTTTACTCCGGGGGCCGCGGCCAGTTTTCAGGTGGCCGAAGTCTGCAAGATTCTGGTGGGTGAGGGAGAAATCCTGCGTCATCGCAAGCTGCATATGGATCTGCTGGCCATGGAAACGGTGGAAGTTTCCTTCTGACGACATAAAGCGCTCCTCTCAAGGTCGACCACAGGCGGTGGACAGAGTGCCTGTAGCCTTCCGGGGCAGCCGACCACAGCCCGGCAACACCCATGTGATTTTTTCGAGAAGGCCCGCACAGCCGCTGTGCGGGCCTTCTCTGCGTGACTTGAGGTGCAGGACAATAATGAATTAACAAAAGGGGTTTGTGAGCCGATAGGAGACTGATATAGTGGCGGAACATCTTCTGTAATCGCATCTTTCCATAGCCCTGAGGATACAAAATGGTGGATAAGACAGCTCGCATCCTGATGCTGCTGGTGTTGCTGCTGGGACTCCTGGTGGTGCCCTGTGCGGCCGAAATCAAGGTGATCACTCTCAGGCACATATCTGCGGAACGGGTCCTGCCGGCCTTGCGGGAGGTCCTTGGAGGGCAGGGCCAAGTCAGTGCCTGGGAAAACCGCCTGATCGTCAACGCATCTCCCCAGGAGATCCGTGTGGTCGAGAAAGTATTGGAACAACTGGATGTGCCGCCGGTCATGCTGCGGGTCAGCTTGCGCCAGGACAGTCGCGAGGGTCTGGCGGGTGGACCTGTGACCGGAACCGGCACGGCGGCGCTGGTCGCGGACGGAACCCGGCACCTCGGCAATGTGGGTGAGCAGCTGACCCAGAGCCTGCGTCTTAAGGACGGCAGCGAAGGGTTTATTCTGGTGGGGGAGATGTTGCCCTACGTGCGGAGTATGCGGGTTCTGGCCGGTCGTTATGCGGCCTATGAACAGGAACTTGATTTTCAGGTACTCAATTCCGGTTTCTGGGTCCGCCCGATTCTGGAAGAGGGTTTTGCCACTGTTGAAATCAGGCCCCACCTGGAGGGCCTGAGGCAGGTTGGTCCCCGCACTCTGGGGCTGCCGTCAGCGGTGGAACTGCGGGAACTGGGCAGTACCCTGCGGGTTCCCCTCGGCACCTGGGTCGACCTGGGTTCGGAACTGCGGGAAGGGGACGA
>SLLR01000024.1 GCA_007134025.1 Desulfuromonadaceae bacterium
ATTGAGCTATCTCCCCACATTGGCGATGTGAATTCAAATCGAAAACGGATTAGTTATGTCAAAGAGCAATTGGTTTCAACGACTTACGTCGTTATCAGTTTTTTTAACCGGACAGTAGTGACCTGACAGGATGGATTTTTATGCGTTATGCCAGAAAACTGCTGCTTGTTTTTGTGGTCACCGTTGTTGCTGTTTGCGGATTGTCCTGGTGGCTGGGACGTCAGGTCGAGGCGACGTTTGATCGACAGTTCGAACAGCTGTCTCAGTCCCCTTATGTTGCGTCGGTTTCCCGGGAGTACGTGCGCGGATTTTTCTCGGCCAGGGAGACGCTGATCCTGACTTTATCGCAGGAATGGCAGGAGCGACTGCTTTTGCTGGCGGCAAATGCAAATCTGCCGCTTGTGTTTCTGCGGGAGCCGGTGCAGTTGAGGAACGAAACCCGGATTCGCATCGGGCCGTTGGCTGGCGGCTTGCTGCCCGCGGCAGGCAGGGCTCGTAGTGAAATGTTTGTGGAGGGCGCGCTGGGGAAGGAGATTTCTGCGGCCCTTGACGGTGTCCCGATGTTGACGGCGACCGTCCGGTTTGGATTCGGGGGTGGCGCAACCGGTACGCTGGAGGGGCCCGCATTCAGCTATGTCCATCCTGAGGGAGCGACGGAAGGTCTTACGGCCTTGTCCTGGGGCGGTTTCCACGGGACCTTTAGCTTTTCCCGTGATTTCCGCCGAGTCGGAAGCCGCTTGCGAATGCCTTCTGCGGAGTTTCAAACACACGAGGGTCGGCTGCAGTTATCCGGGCTGACGGTGGACTCAAAGCAATACCAGCCTTTTCAGGACATTCCCCTCTTTTATGCCGGAGCCATGAACCTGACCCTGGAACGGATGGCGTTTTTTAGTCCGGAGGAAGCCGGACAAAATCCGGCTTTGCTGACCCTGCATGGCCTGGCCTGGAAAACGGATCTGCCCCGGCAGGATGAGTACTTTGACCTGGACTCGCGGCTTTCCATCGAGGAGCTGCATGTCGCCGGTGATGACTACGGACCGGTCCATTATTATCTGGTTTTGCATCGGCTGCACGGGCACACTCTGGCCCGTTTGTATCAGGTCATGATTGACGAATATTACGGTGCCCCTGTGACGGGGCCGGCGGATCCTTCGGGCTTCCTTGAAGAGTTCACCTCGATGGAACTACTGGTGGAGATGCTGCGGCACAGCCCGGAACTGCACCGCTACGAAATTGGTTTCAACAGCGCTTACGGGCCGGCGTCAATGTTTGTCCGGGCCGGTTTTGAGGATTTGAAACCCGAGGACCTGGACCTGCCTTTCGTTGCCCTGGTCAAGCTCGTTGCCGGCGGCGAGTTGTCGCTGCCGGTGGAAATGCTCCGCCACGCTGTGCTTGCCTGGGACACGGATTCGGAAGCTATGTTTGACCTGCAACTGCATGAGTTGCAGAAACAGGGATATGTGGATCTGAACGACCAGCTGTTGAAGGTCCGCTTTGGTCTTAAAAGGCTGGAAGTGACGGTCAACGACAAGCCGTTGAATCTTTTCGGTTCAGGAGTGATGTAGCCGCGGTGTTACGATCCGGCAAGGGTTGGGAAGGGGGAATGGTAATGCGCGATTTCATTCCCGTGGCAGAAGATATGGCACTGGCTGAAGACCTCTATTAATCAGGTATACTTGCCAACATGGGAAAATTATCGAAAGCAGACAGCCCGAACAGTCCGTCTCATGGCACCTCAGCAATAACCGTGTCAAACGGGCCATTGCTTCTGCCTCATCCCATTGTGGGCATCGGGGCTTCCGCAGGCGGACTGGAGGCGTTGGAACAGTTTCTTAGGAACGTTCCGGCGAAATGCGGCATGGCCTATGTCGTTATCCAACATCTGAACCCGACTCTCAAGGGGGCGCTGCCTGAGTTGCTGCAACGCGCCACCGGGATGCAAGTTTACGAAATCACGGACGGAATGCAGGTCAAGCCTGACAACGTGTACGTGATCCCGCCAAACAAGGATCTGAGCATTCTTCACGGTGTTCTGCGCCTGTCCGAGCCGAAGGCGCCCCGAGGATTGCGTCTGCCTATCGATTTCTTTTTCCGTGCCCTGGCCGAAGACCAGGGGGATGGCAGTGTCGGCGTCATCCTCTCCGGCATGGGTTCCGATGGCACCATCGGGCTGCGGGCCATCAAGGAACAGGGCGGTCTGACGCTGGCTCAGGAACCGGCCTCAGCCAAGTTCGACAGCATGCCTAGGAGTGCGATAACCGCCGGCCTGGCGGACATTGTCGCCCCGGTCGAGGAATTGCCTGGAAAGATAAGCAACTATATCCGACATGCCACAAGGGGTTTTGCAAAGAATAGTAAAAACGATATGAAGGACCGGACCTTTCTTGAGAAGGTTATTCTTCTGCTGCGCTCCAGGATTGGCCACGACTTTTCCCAGTACAAGGAAAATACTTTGCTTCGCCGGATCGAGCGACGCATGAGCATTCATCAGTTTGGTGAAACTGAATCCTATATCCGCTTTTTGCAGACGAATCCCCAGGAACTGGAGCTGCTCTTCAAGGAACTTCTTATCGGGGTGACCAACTTTTTTCGAGACCCGGCAGCCTGGGACCAGTTAAAAGTGGAAATTATTCCGGCACTGCTGGAAAAATATCCGAACGGCGGTACTATACGGGCATGGTCGGTGGGCTGCTCTACCGGGGAAGAAGCCTATTCTCTGGCCATGGTTTTCAAAGAGGCGTTGGGACTGATCCAGCCCGATGTCGATTTCAAGATGCAGATCTTTGCCACCGACCTGGACCGGGATGCTATCGACAAAGCCCGCCAGGCAGTCTATCCGGCCAATATCGTTGCCGATGTTTCGCCCGAGCGTTTGAGGCGATTTTTTGTCCAGGAAACCACCGGCTACAGGATCGGCAAGGAAATTCGGGAAATGGTGACCTTTGCAACGCATAATGTCATCATGGATCCGCCCTTCACCAAGCTGGACATTCTCATCTGCCGCAACCTTCTGATTTATCTGCGGTCAGAGATTCAGAAAAAGGTTCTGCCGCTGTTTCACTACAGCCTGAACCCGGGCGGTATCATGTTTCTTGGTAGCGCTGAAACGGCTGATAGCTTCAACAATCTTTTCCTGCCGCTGAACCTCAAACTAAGACTCTATTGCCGGCGAGAATCGGTGTTATCGGCCCGGCTGGATGGATTTCCTGCGTCCTTTGCCGCCACTGAGCCGGGGAGTCCCACGGAGCTGTCAAACGCGAAACCTGCTGCTAATCTGCAATCGCTGGCAGAGCAGGTGTTGCTGCATTATTTTACCCCTTCTGCCGTACTGGCCAACGACAAAGGCGATATTCTCTACATCAGCGGGCGCACCGGCAAATATCTGGAGCCGGCCGCCGGCAAGGCCAATTGGAATATTTTTGCCATGGCCCGTGACGGACTTCGCTTTGAACTGGGAAGCGCTTTTCAGAAAGTGGTCCGAGAAAAAGGCTCGGTCACCGTGAAGGGCCTCAAGGTTGGAACCAACGGCGCAACACAGATGGTCGATATCACGGTCAAGGCAATCGAAGAGCCGGAAGCGTTGCGGGGGATGGTGATAATTGTCTTTGCCGATGCGGCAACGCCCCCCGAGAAGAACAAGCCGGATCGCACCAAAAAGGGCGTGGCCATCAACGGTCGGACCGCGCAATTGGAGCAGGAACTCAAGCAGGTTCGCGAAGAACTTCTCACTACACGCGAAGAAATGCAGTCCTCCCAGGAAGAATTAAAATCAACCAATGAAGAATTGCAGTCCACCAACGAGGAATTAACTACCTCCAAGGAGGAGATGCAATCCCTGAATGAAGAGTTACAGACCGTAAATGCCGAGCAACAGTCCAAAATGAACGAGCTTGCGCGGACCAACGACGATATGCGGAATTTGTTCAACAGCACGGAAATTATCACCGTTTTTCTGGATAAAGATCTTAATGTTCGAAGGTTTACCGCCGGGGCAAATAAAATTTTCAAGCTGATCCCTGGAGATATCGGGCGTCCTCTGAGCGACATCCGGTGCGATCTGCTCTATCCGGAAATGATTGAGGCGGCGCAAGAGGTGTTGCGCACGCTGATGTTTTCCGAAAAACAGGTAGCCTCTTCGAAAGGCCGCTGGTTTTCGGTGCGCATCATGCCCTATCGTACCATGGAGGATGTTATTGGCGGGGTTGTGATGACCTTTTCGGATATTACTGCTTCGAAGACTTTGGAGGCGGAACTACGCCAAGAGAATGCCGAACTCAAGAGGCGTCTTCAGGAAAGATCCGAGAACTGAACCATTCCGGGAGATTGATTGTATTTCCTCTGACCGTATCAATCTCATCTCTTAAAGCAACAAGGGGGATGAAATGGGAGTTGAAGAAGATGTGAAGCGAACTTCGGATTCCGATAAACTGCGACGCCGCGCTGAGGAACAGCTGGCTGCCCAGACGCAGAAGATGAGACCGCCCCGGACCGAATACGAAGCGCAGCGGCTTTTTCATGAGCTGCAGGTTTATCAGTTGGAACTGGAGATGCAGTTGGAGCAATTGCATCACGCCAAGGATGAACTCGAGCTTTCGCGGAACAAATATGCCGAACTCTATGATTTGGCCCCCGTCGGTTATTTCACTTTCGATGCGCAGGGAGTGGTCTGCGAGCTGAATCTGGCCGGCGCGCAGATGCTGGGTGTCGAGCGGCAACTGCTGATTCAAAAGCCCTTTGTCCGTTGCGTTGCCAAAGGAGAAGAAACGACTTTTTCCCGACACCTTGAAACTGTTGTGAAACGACAGGGCACGGTGTGTTGTGAACTGGAGATCATCAGGCCCGATGGCGCGGTTATCTGCGGCCATTTGCAAAGTCTGGCGGTGGATTGCGACGGCGGCCAAAAACCTTGTATTCTCACCTCAATCATTGATGTCACGGAACACAAAAGGGTAGAGGCGGACCTGCAAAAGCTGCGTGTTCACCTGGAGTCTATGGTGAAGGAACGGACTGAAAATCTGGTGTTAGCCAACGAACAGCTTGTGCAGAAAATCACTGAACTTAAAGGTGCAAAAAAATCACTCAAGAATGCGGTGGCGGAAATCAGCCAGTTGAAAAGCCGGCTCCAGGCCGAAAACGTTTATCTGCAAAGAGAGGTTTCCGAGTGGTACAACTACGATGAGATCATAGGCCAAAGCAATGCCATGTCCTACGTCTTCTTTCGGATCGAGCAGGTGGCGCCTCAGGATGCGACCGTTCTTCTGCTAGGGGAAACCGGCACCGGCAAAGGTGTTATCGCCCGCGCCATTCATCGCAGGAGTTCCCGCAAGGACCGAACCCTGATAACGGTCAACTGCGCCGGATTGCCAGCCAATCTCATTGAAAGTGAGCTTTTCGGTCGGGAAAAAGGGGCTTTCACCGGTGCCCATTCTTCGCAGATTGGGCGTTTCGAGTTGGCGGACGGCGGCACCATTTTTCTCGACGAAATCGGAGAAATGCCCATTGAACTGCAGTGCAAGTTGCTGCGCGTTATTCAGGATGGCCAGTTTGAGAGGCTGGGTAGTCCCCGCACCATCAAGGTCAATATTCGGATCATTGCGGCCAGCAATCGAAAGCTGGAGGAAGAGATCCGCGCGGGTCGCTTTCGGGAAGATCTTTTCTATCGACTCAATGTGTTTCCCATAACACTCCCTCCACTGAGGCAGCGCAAGGAGGACATCCCGCTGCTCATCCAGCATTTTATGGCCAAATTCAATAAAAAAATTGGCAAGAATATCGAAACCATTTCGAAACAGACCCTGGAAACTCTCCAGGAATACAGCTGGCCCGGCAACGTGCGGGAACTGGAGAATATTATCGAGCGCGCGGTTATTACCAGTTCGGGAACCGTTTTGAGGATCCTGGACCGATTGGAAAATTTGTCCCACCATGAAAAACTGATTTCCGGAGATGTTAAGGCTCTCGCCGACATGGAGCGCGACCACATTCTTAAAGTTCTACAGGCAACCGATTGGCGAATCGAGGGGAAAAAGGGGGCTGCCTTGCTCCTTGGTTTGAATCCCAGCACATTACGCGCCCGGATGCGAAAATACGGTATTCACCGTTAGAGCGCACAGTATACGTGTCAACGGTTGCTGATGAAACCTCCTTTCCCGTCATATATGGCCGTTATGTTGAATATGACGGATGACATAGTGGCATCTTCCCCCTTCAACTTACCGCTCGAATAAAAATTCTATTAAAATCAGTCATGTCCTGCCGTGGCACGTTCAATTTCCTGCTGGCACGCTAGTTGCGGAAGCATAACCACAGAGGTGCTCGGATTATTTCTGTTTTCCGGTCAGCAGGACGATTGCCGGTGACGAGGCCGGCGTCGTGTTCGTGTTGCGGGGTTCTCAAGAAATTACAGTAATGGTTCTGAATGTGCCTCCATCTTCGAGGGGTCAGAAAGGAGAAGAGTATGAAATCGGGCGACAGGGATAAAGCAGAAGGAACATTTCACAAAGTAAAGGGCAAGATAAAGGAAAAATTTGGAAAAGTAACTGATAACACTGAACTGGAAGCGGAGGGTGCTGTTGAGAAAGCCGGTGGCGATTTTCAGAAAAAAAGCGGAGAAGTGAAAAAGGTTCTGGGCAAATAGCTGTCACTTGGTGCAGAAGCCATGCATCGACAAGGAAGTGCCATCGAGTTAACGTCCCAGGGTGTCGAAAGCGAGGGTAGCGGTTGTTTCTTCTGCGGTGCAAACCCGTAGAAAGGAGGAGTCTATGTTGTGGACAGTTGCCATAATACTCATCGTTTTGTGGGTACTAGGTCTTTTGAGCAGTTACACGTTAGGAGGTTTCCTTCACATTCTGCTGATCATCGCCCTGATAGTTATTGTTGTTGGTGTTATCCAGGGGCGAAGGGTTTGATTGTGCTGACGTACTAATGTGGCGCGTTGCTCGGTAGGTCGATTTTTTTTGTGGTATCAACTGGTCTCTGCATTATCAAGGTTGAACTTTGCCCCATTGTTTTGAGACTGGTTGGAAACTGGAAAATTTGAACCCAAAGATGATCGATGTTGAATTCCCCTTTACTTGGATCGAGGCCATGTTTAACGCGAGCATAAAAATGACGGTGTCGCAAGAAAACCACAAAGAGGTCCTTCAGGTTTTAAAAGAACTGCTTGGCCCCATTCGGCTTGAGAAGGGATGTATCAGCTGTCATTGCTATGCCGATGTAGAGTCAGAAAACAGGTTTTTTTTCAGGGAGGAATGGCGCTCTGGCGAGGATTTAGGTGCTCATTTGGAATCGGCGCATTTTGGTGTTCTTATTGGAGCTATAAAGCTGCTGACGAAAGATCCGGATTTCAGATTTAACACCGTCCTTTCAACCGTGGAGACGAAGGAGTTTGACGATGTAATAGCTGCCCGCAAAAAACCCGGTTATTTTTGAGAATGGCACGAACTTCTAAAAGAAAGGGACCCATCATGTTAAAAACTCATCGAACCATGAAGCTCCTAGCCTGTTTAATGCTGATCGCCTTGTTCTTCGGGTGTGCGCCTACCCGTACTCAAGAAGGTACCGGGGGGTACGTTGATGACAGTGTTATAACGGCCAAGGTCAAGTCGGCAATTTTAATGGATTCCGAATTGAAAGTCTTGCAGATCAATGTCGAGACTTTCAAGGGCGAAGTTCAGCTGAGCGGATTTGTTGATTCTCGACAAACGGCCATCAGAGCGGAAGAAGTGGCTGGTACGGTTAATGGCGTCCTGGGAGTAAAGAACAATCTCATTGTAAAGTAGCTGAGGCCCCCTGTTGTTTTCTGCAGTGCGATGCCTGCCAATAGATCCAGGTGCTGCATAATGGCAGGACAACTCCGGAAGGCGTACGGGGGACTGGGAAAAGATGCAGGTTGCCTGTCGGTGGGTTCGATAACCGCCGGCGGGCAAGCCTTCAGTCGTTAACCCTGAAGGGCTGAAAGTCCGTTTGAACTGGGCAGGTCGAGACCACACCGAGCACCAGGAGGAGGTTTTTAGTGAACATTCTTCTTGTGTATCCTCACTATCCCGATACGTTCTGGAGCTTCCGGCACGCTCTCAAATTCATTGGTAGAAGCGCGAGTTTTCCGCCTTTGGGGCTCTTGACCCTGGCCGCCATGTTGCCGGGAGAGTGGCACAAGAGGCTTGTTGATATGAATGTAAGGCCTCTGACCGATGAAGCTCTGGAGTGGGCGGATTACGTTTTCATCAGCGCCATGACCGTTCAACGCACATCAGCACAGGAAATCATTGGTCGTTGTCGGCAAAGTAGAGTGAAAACTGTGGCGGGCGGTCCTCTGTTTACCGCCAGTCATGACGATTTTGCCGAGGTTGACCATCTGGTGCTGGGGGAAGCGGAGCTGACCCTGCCGCTCTTTCTGGAAGACCTGAAAAACGGTAAGGCGCAGCGTCTTTATGTCGACGAACAGTGGGCGGATCTGGCCCATACGCCCATTCCGCTCTGGAACCTGATCGACGTCCGGGACTATGCCTCCATGAATATTCAGTATTGCCGGGGATGTCCTTTTGATTGCGAGTTTTGCGACATCACCGCCCTGTTTGGCAGAAAAACGCGGAGCAAGACCCGGGGGCAGCTGCTTGCCGAACTGGAAAGCCTGTACCTGCGGGGGTGGCGCGGGGCGATCTTTTTCGTTGACGACAACTTTATTGGCGACAAGGGGAAGCTGAAGCGGGAGATTCTGCCCGCCATGATCGAATGGATGAAACAAAAAGGGCGGCCTTTTTATTTTTACACCGAGGCGTCCATTGATCTGGCCGATGAACCGCAACTCATGGAGCTCATGGTCGAAGCCGGGTTTGAAGAAGTCTTTATCGGCATCGAGACTCCTTGTGAAGAATGTCATGACGAAGCCGGCAAGGTGCAGAACCGAAACCGTGATCTGTTGGCTTCCGTCAAGACCATACAGCGGGCCGGATTGCAGGTTCATGGCGGATTTATTATCGGCTTTGACAGTGATCCGCCCTCGATTTTTGACCAGCAGATCGGTTTCATCCAGGAAAGCGGCATCGTCACGGCCATGGTGGGACTGCTATCCGTCATTCGTGGAACCCGGCTCTACCAGCGCCTGGCACGAGAAGGAAGGCTTATCGGGGAAGACAGTGGAAACAACACGGATCTTAATCTCAACTTTGTGCCGCGGATGGAACCCGACACACTTATTGCCGGTTATCGAACAGTTCTGAAGACCATCTACTCGCCTAAAAACTACTACCAGCGGATCATCCGCTTGCTGCGAGAGTATCGCCCTCGGCGGCCTCGAACGTTTCACCTCCAGCCAGGATATGTCAGGGCATTTTTCAAATCGATGCTGTTGCTGGGAGTTGTCGGCAGGGAGCGAATACACTATTGGAAGCTGTTCTTCTGGACCCTGGCCAGAAAACCACGACTTTTCCCCCGGGCCATAACCTATGCCATCTATGGTTTTCATTTTCGAAAGATCGCTGAAAAAGTTCAATCGAAGGACCTTTTGGATAGGAGCGGTATTTGAAAAAGACAGCAATGCTCAGGGCTGAGAATTCGTTCTGAATATTTCACTGCAAGGCTTTATCCATAAGGCGTGCACTGGCTGTTGACTTTAAATGAAGGGACATGTATGGGGGCCATCAAAGATTCGAATTCTACCAGCGCCGCGACGAAACTGCGCCACCGCGCCGAAGAGCAGTTGCGGGTCCGTCTGGCTGGCATGTCGCCAGCCGGATCAGAGGACGAGACGCAGCGGCTCTTGCAGGAACTGCAGATTCACGAGATCGAATTACAGATGCAAAATGAGGAATTGCGCCTGGCCCGGGACACGATGGAGAAGCTACTGCGTCGATACAGGGATATCTATGATTTTTCACCGGTTGGCCATTTCACCCTCGATTCCCACGGAGTGATCAGAGATGTAAACCTGCATGGTGCGAAACTCCTGAGAGTAGCCCGCCCGCAATTGTTTGGGCGGCGTTTCACCCAATTTGTTTCGGATGACAGTCGTTTGTTGTTCGCTGAGTTTCTGGTCCGAGCCTTTGATACTCGGACCAGGGAGTCCTGTGAGATGCCCATCAGGCAAGACGGCAATATTCTGGTTTTTGTCCAAATCGAAGCCCTGTCGTGCCCGGCAGGAAAAAAGTGCCGCATTGCCGTCATCGATATTTCTGAACGCAGGCGACTGGAAGAGGACCTGAAAGCAAGTAACTCTGAGCTGGTTTCTGCGAATGCTGAAATGGAAGCCTTCAGCTATAGTATTTCTCATGATCTGCGCCGACCGCTGACGTCCATCAACGGCTTTTGTCAGCTTCTTCAGGAAACTTTCCCCGAGCAATGCGATAAAAAGACCCGAGAGTATCTCCACCATATTTACGAAGCAACTCTGCATATGGATTGCCTCATCAGTGATTTACTGGAATTTTCACGGGTGAAGCACGTTGCAGTACGACTCGAAAAGGTTGAACTGAGTCAAATCGTGAAGGAAGTGGCCATACGACTACAGTTCGCGCAACCGGATCGCCGGGTCACATTCAAGATCGCCGAAGGCATTAACGCCATCGGTGACCCGTCCTTGTTGCGGGTGGTGCTGGATAATCTGGTTGACAACAGCTGGAAATATTCGAGCAACCAGGAAGAGGCGATTATTGAATTTGGCGTGAAGGACGTGGGCGGGAAAACGGCCTTTTTTATTCGTGACAACGGTTCGGGATTCAGTATGGCCCAGGCCGGGAATCTGTTTACCCCTTTTGTGCGGGTTCCGGGATCTGTCGCTCATGGGAATGGTCTCGGCCTTGCCATGGTGGACCGTATCGTTCAGCATCACGGCGGGAGCGTATGGGCAGAAAGCAAGCCGGGGAAGGGGGCGGTTTTTTATTTCACCCTGGAGTTAAAAGAGCCTGATCGCTGAGGATTGAATCATGACCGATAAAGCAAAGATCGCCGGCATGGGAGCGATTCCTCATTCAGGAGGAGTCGCGTTCCGGGTCTGGGCCCCTCATGCGCAGCGCGTCGCCGTTACGGGTTCCTTTAACGACTGGGACGCTACCCGGCATCCCATGCAAGTCGAGGAGAACGGATACTGGTATGCGCAGGTGCCGGAAGCCCGCATCGGCGACCAGTACAAATTCCTGCTTTGCACTGACAGGGGTGACATCCAGCGCATTGATCCCTACGCCCGTGAGGTGACCAGCTCAGTGGGCAATGCAATTGTCCACGACCCCGATTTTGACTGGGAAGGTGACGACTTCCAACTCGCGCCGTGGAACGAACTGGTCATCTACGAACTGCATGTCGGTACCTTCAGCGACCAGGAAGGGGCCAATCAGCCGGGCGAGTTCCAATCCGTTTCAGCGCGCTTGGGACACTTGAAGAAGCTCGGGGTCAATGCCATCCAGATTATGCCGGTGGGTGAATTTGCCGGGGATCGATCCTGGGGCTACAACCCCGCCCACATTTTCTCGGTAGAAAATTCTTACGGAGGCCCGTTGGCGTTCAAGCAGTTCGTCAAGCGCGCCCACCAGGAGGGCATGGCGGTGATCCTGGACGTTGTGTACAACCATCTGGGGCCGAGCGACCTTGATCTATGGCAGTTCGACGGCTGGAGCGAGAACGATGGTGGCGGCATCTACTTCTACAACGACCACCGGGCCCATACGCCCTGGGGAGAAACCCGCCCCGATTACGGTCGCGACCAGGTCCGCCACTATCTCCGCGATAATGCCCTGATGTGGCTTGAGGAATACCACGTTGACGGCCTCCGTTTTGACTGTACCCAATTCATTCGCACCGTCAACGGCACCGACGAGCAGCAACTACCGGAGGGCTGGAGCCTGTTGCAGTGGATCAACAGCCAGGTCGCGGAAAAATTCCCCGGCAGGATCATTATTGCCGAGGATCTGCAGAGCAACAGATGGCTCACCACGGACGTTGGCGGAGGTGGGGCCGGGTTCAGCTCGCAATGGGACGCCATGTTCGTCCATCCCATCCGCCAGGCGGTGATCACACCCCATGACCAGGAACGCTCCCTTGCCGCCATTCGCCAGGCCATTGTTTACCGCTACAACGATGACGCCTTTGACCGGGTCATCTACAGCGAATCTCACGACGAAGTGGCCAACGGCAAGGCCCGCGTGCCCCAGGAGGTCAGCTCGAAGGACCCCAGGGGCTGGTACGCCCGCAAACGCTCGACCCTGGCAGCGGCCATGGTTTTTACGGCTCCGGGCATCCCCATGATCTTCCAGGGTCAGGAGTTTCTTGAAGGGGGATGGTTTCGCGACACGGTTCCCGTCGACTGGGACCAGCGGGACGAGTTCCAAGGCATCGTGTGTCTTTACCGTGACCTGATCCGTTTGCGACTCAACCGTGATGGGTTTACCCGTGGCCTCTGCGGCCAGTTCACCCAAGTCTATCACTTGAACGAGGACCGCAAGGTGCTCGCCTTTCATCGCTGGGACCAGGGTGGGCCGGCGGACGACGTGGTGGTCGTGGCCAATTTTTCCTATCTGCCCCAAAATGATTATGTCGTCGGTTTCCCGAGCCGGGGACTCTGGACGCTTCGGTTCAACAGCGACTGGCAAGGCTACAACGACGACTTCCAAAGCCATCCAAGCACCGATGTTGTTGCCGAGCCGGGTGCGTATGATGGCTTGCCCTGCCATGGACCGCTTTCGATTGGTCCCTATAGTGTGCTGATCTTTTCGCAATGACGGCGGCTCGGAAGGCCTGAATTGGTGCCCAGGGTTGACCCGGCAACGGCCCTGAATCTACACCCATGAACCCGATCAAAAAAGGCCCGCCCCTTGTGGTGGGCCTTTTTTCGGGTGGCGGCAAAAGGCAGGCTGCCGAGTCTGACTGTTCGATGCGTTTGTGTCCGTTTATTGGTGCCGATTATTTGCGCGCCACAACCCCCATCAGCTCGGCAACCCGGGTTACCTCCCTGAAGCCGACGGCTTTGAGGCGCCTTAGGGCGTCATCGACAAAGCCGGAGCCGCGACGGTTCTGGCCGGGGTTACCGGTATAGTGGAAGAGTCTGCCGCGCCGTTTGAGAACCCGGTACAGTTGCCGATAGAAAGCCTCGCCGTAGAGTTCTCCGGCCAGGGAAAAGCGGGGAGGGTCGTGAATGATTCCGTCAAAAGAGGCCGTTTCCAATGCGATTATATAGTTGTTGATATCGCCCTCCACGGAGAGGATTTCCGGAGCCATGAGCCCGTCGGACCAGGGATTTTTTGCCCGCAGGGCGATGACCATGGGGCTTTTTTCAACCGTGACGACTTGCCGGGCTCCCAGGGTTCGCGCCGCAATGGCGGCATAGCCGAGGCCGCTGCAGGTATCCAGTATGCGGCTTCCTTTGCGTACCACCTGAGCGGCCATGCGCGAAGCGCTGTCAAAGGGGCTGATCCCTTTGGAGATATGCATCTTGACCCCGCTGATTTCCAGCAGTGGAGCCTGATCCGTGGGGACCAGCTTGTAGTAGCCATCGTCTCGCGCCTCCAGGATCTCCAACCGCTCTCCTTGAAGAAAGAACACCCGTTGGGGTTTGGAGGCGATGCGCCGCAGCGAGTTTCTTCCCAGTCGGGTTGTCTGATCCAGAATCAGCTCGTCGCATTCCACCGCGAAATAGCGCCGGGAGCGGTTCAGGTCGACGGAGATGGTTACCCTGTCGTTCCCCTGCTCCATGGCGTCAAGAACCTGCCTGGCGGCAACGGCGTCAAAAAGATAGACGAATCGGCTCATGCGGTTGGTTCCTCTACAGTGGCCGGTCTTGCTATGAATGACCAAAGTATCGCAGGTTCGCGACGTATTTCGAGCGGCGTTGTCCGGGTTTAGACTTTTGGAATCGGAAGCCTTTGCAACAAACGGGTTCGAGGAACAGAAAGCAGGGCTTTTGATGGTTTTTTCTCCGCCGCGAGTATCGGTTCCAGGCCGGACCAGCTGCGCAAAGACGGCCCGCGCTCACGGCATGACGGCGATCTGTCGGCCCAAACAGAAGACCTTCTGGCCGGAGCGTATTTTGCACCGCTTTCTTCGCTCGACTCGGCCGTCCACCTCGACCTCGCCGTCGCTGATCATCAGCTTTGCGGTGCCGCCACTGGGGCAGATGCCGGTAAGCTTGAGAAGGTTGTTGAGTTCGACGTAGTCCCGTCCCTGCAGTTCGAAGATATCCAATGGGTGTTCCTTTTTCTGGTGCGGGTTCCCGCGAGCGTTGGTTATTTCGTGAAATGTTGTGTTGAGGGCTGCGGCAGGGTAGCAGAATGCCTTTTTGCAGGCAAGTCGATGGCGGATAGAACCTTGACAGGGAACAGATATAATCGTTATACACAACAGGATAGATGCATAGTGCGGTCGTTTCCCGCTGGCTGATTTGACTTTCACTGTTGACCTGTCCCGATCGGATCTATGAGCTATTACTGGACGTCCAAAACGCTGAAAAACCAACGCCGGCCTAAAAATCGCGGGCCTTCGCTGCTTTTGATGGTTCTGGCCCTGGCGTTGCTGGCGGGCATTGTTGTTCTGGGTTTTTCCTGTCGCTCTTCGAGCCCCGCAACCGGATCGTCCCGTTCCGGGACCGAGGCGAAGGCCATTGCTGCTGTTATCGAGCCACCTGCCGAACCGGACAATGTGTTCACCTGGACCATCGGCAACGGCGACACCCTTAGCGCGATTTTTGATCGGTTTGAGCTAAGCCGCAACGCCATGTATCAGATTTTGAGCTCGGACGAGGCCCTGCTGGCACTGGACGTGCTGCGCCCCGGACATGTGCTGACCTTTACCCTGGACGAGGAAAGCCGTGCCCTGTCCGAAATGGAGTTGTTCGTTCATCCCGGCAAACGGATTATTTACCGCAGGGTTAACGACAGCGGGTTCGAGTACGAAGAGATCATTCTTCCCGGGATCTGGGACCAGGAGCTTCTGCAGGGAGAGATCAACGGCAGTTTTTATCTTTCAGCTATCGCCGCTGGACTGACTGAGGGGGAAACGGCAACGATCACCGATCTATTCAAGGATCAGCTGAACTTTGCCCGCGAAATTCGCGCTGGGGATCGTTTTCAGGTGATCCGTTCGCGGCAGTTCGTTGAAGGTGAGATGACCGGTCAGAGCCGTGTCGAAGGGGTTCGTATTTTTCGTCGCAATCACCTTCACAGTGCCTTTCTGTTTGAGGACGGAAACTATTACGACCACAAAGGCGAAAGTCTTGTCCGGGCTTTTCTGCGTTACCCCACACAGCAGCGCTACCGTGTCAGCTCTTCCTTCAACCCCGCACGCCGGCATCCCATCACCGGTCGGGTATCACCTCACAACGGTGTCGATTTTGCCATGCCCACCGGCACCCCGGTGCTGTCTACGGGGGACGGTATTGTTACCCGCGTCCTCAATCATCCTTTTGCCGGCAAATATATCGAGATTCAGCACGGAGGGCAGTATCTGACCCGCTATCTGCATCTTCACCGTCATCTGGTGCGGCGGGGCCAGCGGGTCAAGCGGGGAGAGCGTATCGCTCTGTCCGGCAATACGGGGCGCTCCACCGGACCCCACCTGCATTTCGAACTGCACATCAACGGTCGCCCGGTCAACCCGCTGACGGCCAAGATTCCCATGGCGTCCTCGGTGCCTCGGGACAAGATGGCCCTCTTCAACCGGCGGGTGGGAGATCTGGTCGCTCTCATGGAACCGTCGGATGAACAGGTCGCCCGCAGCGTCTCGTCCGAGGCCCGGCCTGATTCCATATGACCGGTTCCGCTCTTACGATCCTTCCTCCACCCGCCTCATAGATTCGTTTTCCCCGGGTAGCTGACGGCCTTTTGGGTGATCGTACCTGCTTTTGTTGTCTCTTCGACGACGGCATAGTAGTCTGTGCGAGATTCACCATGTGGTATGCCTGTCAGGGTTGCCGCGGGTACTCTCCGGTATCGTCGAAGGGGGCGGCTTGGCCCTTTTCCCTCGGCAAGGCGGTGGCCATTGAGCTGCCGCGATTAACGTCCTGAAATAAAAGGAGCACAGATCAGTTATGACTGACGCCACGGGGGTGACAGAGCAGGATCTGCTGGCGGCGGCCGATAGGGGCGACCTGGTGCTGACCGTCAACCGGCGTCTGGCCCGTTATCTGGTGCAGGCTTACGATGCGCAAATGCGGATTCGCGGCCGCACGGTGTGGAAAGCCCCTTCGATCGTGTTTCATCAGCAATGGCAACGGCGCCTGGCCGAAAGGTTGGGGTTGGACCGCCGGATGTTGTCTTCGGCCCAGATGCTGGTGTTATGGGAGCGGGCCATCAGGGAGGAAGAGCAGGGCAGCGGGGCTGACGAGCTGATGCGGATTGCCGATGCGGCCCGAACGGCGGATGCGGCCCATCGGCTGCTCTGTGACTACGATGTCTCTTTCACGGCACAGGAGGGAAGCGACGATCATCGGGCTTTTCTGCGCTGGCGGCGGCGCTGGCAGCAATTGTGTGAGGGGGGGGGTTGGCAGGACCCCGCACTTCTCGGCAGAAAACTGGTAAAGGCGCTGGAGACGGCCCGAGCTTCGCTGCCGGGAACCCTGTGGCTGGCCGGTTTCGACGAACTGACGCCGATCGTCGAAGCCCTGATTCAGGTGCTGGAGCATCGCGGGGTATCTGTTTTTCGCTGGCAGTCGCCTTGCTGCCCGTCGGTGGTGGCCGGCAAAGTTTCCTATGCCGATTGTCAGGACGAATTGCGGCAATGTGCGGGATGGGTGCGTCGTTTGCTGGAACAGAGCCGGGAACGTATCGGCATCGTGGTGTTCGACATGAACTCCTATCAGCGTCCCCTGCAAAGGATCTTTCGGGAGGAGCTGACTCCGGCGGCGCTGCTGCCGGATGCCGACAACGAAAAAGCTTTCAACCTGTCCCTGGGTACACCCCTGGCTCAGGAGCCAATGATCCTGGCGGCTTTTGAGCTTCTCGCTCTGGGTCGCAGCGTTGCTCTTGACCGCCTTGGTTTTTTGTTGCGGTCACCTTTTGTCTGGGGACATTCGGCCGAAGAAGTTTCCCGAGCATTGCTGGATCGGGAACTGCGAGCCCTGCGCATGAAGGAACTGCCCCTGAGGCAGGTGCTGCAATTTGCCGAGCAGGGATTCAAAAAAGGTGTTGGCCAAAGTGATATCTTCGCCCGTCAATTGGCGATTGTCCTCGAGTCGCTGGAGGACCGGGAGCTTTGCCTGCCTGGTGCCTGGGCCATCCATTTTGCCGAGCTTCTTGACCGTTGTCAGTGGTCACGGGACCGGACCCTGAGCAGCCGGGAGTATCAGGTGTACGTGGCCTGGAAGGAGTTGCTGGCCGGCCTGGGCGGTCTCGACGGAGTTTCCGACCCCATGCCCCGGAGCGAGGCTCTGGCACTGCTGCGACGCCAGGCGGGGGAGATGGTCTTTCAGCCGGAAGGTTCCATGGGGCGCGTGCAGGTGCTTGGTCCGCTGGAAGCCGGCGGTATGCAGTTCGACGCCCTCTGGCTGGTCGGAGCACACGATGAGGTGTTGCCGGCAGCGGCCCGCCCCAACCCGTTTCTGCCACCGGCCCTGCAGCGGAGACTGAATATGCCTCACGCCGACCCGTCCCGGGAACTGGAGTATGGGCGGATCCTGGCGCGTCGACTGCTGGGAGCCGCCCCCGAGGTGGTGATCAGCTGGCCGCGACAGATGGAGGGCCGGGAGCGGCTGCCCAGTCCTTTGTTTGCCCATCTGCCACAAGTCGTGCCGTCGGTTGCGGAGAGTCGGCGGCCGGCCCGGTTGCTGCGTTTACCCACCGATTGTCTGGAGTGTTTTGAGGACGATGTCGGTCCCGCGCTGTCCGCTAACGAGCGGGTGGCCGGTGGAGCGGCGATCCTTAAGGATCAGGCCCTTTGCCCTTTTCGGGCCTTTGCCCGCCATCGGCTTGGAGCCCGGGCTCTGGAGTCGCCCGGCCCCGGGCTGGACGGTCTGGATCGCGGCGCTCTGGTGCATCGGGTGCTGGAACTGTTCTGGAACAAAACCGGCGACTGGCGGACTCTTGTCGAGCTCGACCCGCCACGCTGGAAAGAGCGGGCCCAAGAGTGTGTCGGACAGGCTCTGGGGGAACTGGAACGGCAGCGTCGTGTTCCCCTGTCGTTGAGCCAGCGCCGCCTGGAGGGCGCCCGCCTCGAGTCGATTCTCGGCGAATGGCTGGAAGTCGAAGCGAGCCGGCCGTCTTTCTCCGTGGTCTCTCTGGAATCCTGGCATCGGCAGCAGTTCGGTCCGTTGCTGCTGCAGACCCGGATTGACCGTATCGACCGACTGGCCGATGGTACCCAGGTGATTATCGACTACAAAACCGGTCAGACGTCCCTGGCCGACTGGCTTGGCGAGCGGCCGACGGAGCCGCAGCTGCCCTTGTACACCTTGAGCTGTTCCGAGGAGCTTCTGGGTGCCTTGGCCTTTGCCCGGGTGCGGCGGGGCGAGTGCGCCCTGGTCGGTCTCGGCTGTCGCAACGATCTGCTGCCGGGGGTGGACGCCGCCGCAGGGCATCGGCAGCTCGAAGCCCGGGGTGTTGCTGACTGGAGTGATTTGCTTCGTCGGTGGCGCCAGGCCCTGCAAGGGCTGGCCGACGAGTTTTGCGCGGGGCAGGCCGTCGTGCAGCCCCTTAACGAACAGCATGCCTGTACTTTCTGCGATCTGCATGCCCTGTGCCGGGTGGCCGACCGGAACCAGGGCTTGGATCAGGGAGGCACTTCATGAACAGCAACAGAGGACCCATCCCGGATCTTGATGACCGCCGTCGCGCTCTCGACGTGGAGCGTTCCTGTATCGTCCAGGCACCGGCCGGAAGTGGCAAGACCGAGTTGCTGATCCAGCGGATTCTGGCCTTGCTTGGTACCGTCGAGCGTCCCGATGAAGTACTGGCCATCACCTTTACCCGCAAAGCCGCCGGAGAAATGCGCGATCGCCTGCTTCGAGCTCTGGAATCAGCGGCCGGTCCGGCACCGGCGGAAGAACACGCCCGAACGACCTGGCAACTGGCCCGCGCGGTTGTGGCCAACGACGAACGCCGCCAGTGGCGGTTGCGGGACAATCCGGTTCAGCTCTCGATCCAGACCATTGACAGCTTTTGTGCCTCCCTGGTCAGGCGGATGCCTTGGCTGTCCCGCTTCGGCGCTCAGGCGGCGATTGTCGACGATGCCGAAGAGCTCTACCGCGAGGCGGCGGAAAAGGTTCTGGACCTGGCGGATGGCACCGATGCCTGTGCTCAGGCGGCCTGCCTGTTACTGGGACATCTGGACAACCGCATGGAACGCCTAAGGAACCTTCTGGTGGGCATGCTCGGGCGGCGGGATCAGTGGCTTCGGCATCTCTACGGACAGGCAGCGGATCAGCAGCGGACAACCCTCGAAAAGGGTCTGCGTTCGCTGGCGGAGGGTTTTCTTGAACAGCTGGATTGCGCCCTGTCCGAGGAACACAAACGTGAGCTGCTGCGTCTGGGAACCTTTGCCGCGGACAACCTCCCGAATTCGGCACACAACCACGGGATCGCCGCCCTGCAAGGCCAGACGCAGTTTCCCGCCCCCGTCGTCGAGGACATTGCCCGGTGGCGGGCGCTGGCCGATCTGTTGCTGACCGGTGGCGGCAGCCTGCGCAAGCGCCTGGACAAGAACTGCGGATTTCCTCCCGGCAACCGCCAGCCCTTTGTCGACATGAAGCTCGCCATGTCGGCCCTGCTTGAGGAACTGGCACCACGGCGGGATCTGGTCCGCCTGTTCAACGAGATAAGAGGCCTGCCGTCGGTTCTTTATGAAGAAGACCAGTGGCGGGTGCTGCAGGCATTGACCACTCTGCTTCCTCGGGCAGTGGCCGAACTGTGGCTGGTCTTCAAGCAGCGCGGACAGTGCGATTTTGTCCAGGTGGCCCTGGCGGCCGTCCAGGCCCTTGGCAGCAGTCAGGAACCGAGTGAACTGTTGCTTCGCCTTGACAGCCGCATCCGCCATATTCTGGTGGACGAGTTTCAGGATACCTCCTTCGGGCAGTTTCTGCTGCTGCAGAAACTCACCGAAGGCTGGCAGGCACAGGACGGCCGAACCCTGTTTCTGGTGGGGGATCCGATGCAGTCCATCTACCGGTTTCGCGAAGCCGAAGTCGGCCTCTATTTGCAGGCCCGTCAGCAGGGGATAGGCTCATTGCGTCTTGAGCCGCTGACTCTGTGCGCCAACTTTCGTTCCCAACGAGGTATCGTCGACTGGCTCAATCAAGTCTTTCCGGATCTGTTCCCAAATCAAGAAGACGCCGCTCTGGGGGGGGTCACTTATGCTCCGTCTATCGCCGCCAGGGAAGCGTTGGCAGCACCGGCGGTCACCTGTCATCCCGCTGTCGGTCTCGACGATGAAGTCGAAGCCCTGAAGGTCTTGGAACTGGTGTGCCGGGCCCGAGAGGAGAATCCGCAAGGCAGTGTGGCGGTTCTGGTGCGGGCCCGCTCCCATCTGACAGCGATTCTGGCGGCGTTTCGCAACGCCGGATTGCGATTTAAAGCCCAGGACATCGATTTCTTGGGCGCCCGGCCCGTTGCCCGGGATCTGCAGGCGCTGACCCGCGCCTTGCTGCATCCCGCCGATCGGGTCGCCACCCTGGCTGTGCTTCGAGCTCCCTGGTGCGGCCTGAACCTGGCGGATCTCCATGCCCTGTTCGGTGCGGCGGACGAGCTGTCGCTGGTCGAATTGATGCGGCAACCGCGACGCCTTTTTTACCTTTCCGACCTGGGTCGCAACAACCTGGAGCGGCTTGTTGCGGTTTTTCGGCACAGCCTGGCCCAGCGCGGCCGGGTGTCTCTGCGGGAACGGGTGGAAGGCGCCTGGTTGGCTCTTGGCGGGCCCTGTTGCGTCGATGAGGCCGGTCTGACGGACGCCGACGGGTTTTTTGCCCTTCTGGAAGGGTTGGATCAGGGAGGCGACCTGTTGCCCTTTGAATCTCTGGCCGAAAAACTCGCTGTTCTGTACGCAGCACCCGATCCACTGGCTGACGATTCCCTTCAGGTCATGACTATTCACAAGGCCAAGGGGCTGGAATTCGACACAGTCATTCTGCCCGGTCTCGGGCGACGGCCTCCGGCCGAAAAGCCTGTGCTCATGCGCTGGCTCGAACTGCCGAAGATTGGTCTGCTGCTGGCCCCCCTGGCTCCTGCCGGAAGTCGCTTGCGGGACGGAATCTACGACTTAATCGGTCGTATCGAAAAACAGAAAACCGACATGGAGTTATCCCGCGTGCTTTACGTCGCCGCTACCCGGGCAAAAAACAGGCTTCACCTGCTGGGGCACGCGCAACCGTCCAACGACGAACAGCCTCGCCCTGAAAAAGGTTCGTTTCTGGAAAAGTTGTGGCCGGCGTTCGCCTCTGTGTACAGCCAAGTCGAGGGAGCCCAAGCGTCGACAGAGCAGGCGTTGCCACCCGGGGTTTTATTGCGTCGATTGCCCGAAGGCTGGCTGCCGCCGCAATTGCCCGCCGGTTGCGCGGAAGATTCTGGAGATCCGCTGCGACCTTCCGCAGTGACGGAACAGGAGGGCGATGGTTCACTCCATCCGCACACCGATGAAGGACGTCACATCGGCACCCTGCTTCACCAGATTCTGGAACAAATGGTGCGGGAAGGAACCACCGCCTGGGATGATGACCTTTTGGCTTTACAAGTGCCCGCATGGAGTCATGCTCTGAGCCAGCGCGGTGTTGCCCTGTGCCGCCTGGAAGAGGCGGTGGCCAGGGTTCGGCTTGCGCTGAAGACCGTTATTCGTGGAGAGCGGGGCCGTTGGCTGCTGGCGCGTCACCGCCAGGGCGACTGCGAACTGGCCTTGTCCGGGGTGCTTGACGGGCAATTGGTCCACGCGGTGATCGATCGCACTTTTATCGATGATGAGGGGACTCGCTGGATCATTGATTACAAGACCAGCGTCCCCAGGCAGGGCAATCTGAAAGATTTTCTGTCTCAGGAAGGGGAACGCTATCGGCGGCAGATGACCATTTACCGACGTTTGTTCAGGGAACTGGAACCCGAGGCGTCAATTCGTGCGGCCCTCTACTTTCCCCTTCTGGACGGCTGGTTTGAGTACGAGCACTGAACGGTTGCACAGGCCGATGCTGTTTTCCAGTCGCCGGTGGGAGGGGCCTGAAGACTTTTTACCGCAGTTCGCGGGGCAGTTAACCCGTTGCTCTGCAAACCAGACGGTTCTGCTGGGATTTTTTTGGTCTTTTCCGAATCGAACTTGATTTTTTTTCTAAACTGCGGCAGGCTGACGGATAATTGTTTTATTGTTCGCCGATCCAAGGCCGCGGAAGCAATTGCTTGTGGCCGAGGTGGGCGGTCCACTGAAATTCAAATGCCGCGCTGCAACCCGTAACAGTCAACCGCCGTCGAATGATCGGGAATCACCCCGTTGCCACCAGAAAGGAACCCCTGTATGCCGAAATATGTCATTGAACGTGAAATCCCCGGAGCCGGAAGCCTTACCGCCGAAGACTTTCAGGCGATTTCTCAAAAATCCTGCAGTGTTCTGCAGGAACTGGGACCGCAGATCCAGTGGGTAGAAAGTTATGTGACCGACGAAAAGATCTACTGCATATACATCGCGCCCAATGCCGATATGGTCATGGAACATGCCAAGCAGGGAGGTTTTCCGGCAAACAGTGTCGCCGAAGTCCGGAATGTTATCAGCCCGGTGACGGCCGAAGGTTAGTCCTGTTGTAAAATGTTTGACAGCGCCGCATTTTTAATGAATTCCGCCCGCTTCCGGGCGGTTTTTTTATGCGACTGAAGAGAGCCTTCGAAGAAATTGACCGTCGATAAATACCGGGTTCAGCCATTGACGGCGGCGGGGATACGAATTATATTATTCCTCGTCGTCCAAGGCGCTATCCCGCTTCACCATTTCCAAGGAGAGGTACGACCCATGCTTTTCAGAAACAAATGCAAAACCTGTGATTATTGGACTGTTTTTGAACTGAAAATCAAGGACGATAAGGCCTTGAAAATCTGCACTCACTGTCAGCACCAGGAAGAAATCGACTGGAACAGCAATGCCGAAACCCTGATAAGTGATGGTGAAAAGGATGTAAGGGCTCTGCAGGGCCATTTCCCCGCCCTGGCCCGCCTGAAAAATCGCGGCGACCACATCCGCTTATAGCCATTGCCGTTCCCCCCATGCGATCCCGTCGTTTTCCCAGCATTTGGTAGCCGTTGCATCGTTTCTGGCAGCCATGCTGGAAGCGGTTGCCGTCGTTTCTGGTTGCGTTTCGCACCGAGGTTAAATAATCATCGTTTTGCTGTTCAGCAACGGGCCCGTGCCGGTTTGTGGGGCCATTTAATCGTGACATAACCAGGATGTTTTCAATGATAACCAAACGCGAAGTTAAGCCGATTCTGCATCGGCAGAAATGCAAGAATTGCAACTTTTATACAGTTCATCGAGTAATCCCCGCCGGCGAAAAAGCCGTCGATACCTGTACCCATTGTCAGCACGCGGTGGAAATTCCCTGGGACCATGAAATCAAG
Organism: Desulfuromonadaceae bacterium; assembly: GCA_007134025.1. Classification (GTDB taxonomy): domain Bacteria; phylum Desulfobacterota; class Desulfuromonadia; order Desulfuromonadales; family Syntrophotaleaceae; genus SLLR01. The sequence goes on from SLLR01000024.1 coordinate 23,493, forward strand.
GCCTCTTTCAAAAATAAAGAGAAGTTTTTTAAAAATCTGGAAGAACTTTATCCGGAGCTGAGGGATCTTAAAAATCCCGGGGATCATATTAGTCTGGATTGAAGGGGCATTATATTTTTCTGCAAATGAATCTTTTTTTAGGAGGAAGCATGTTTATCAGATTGATTATCGCCGATGAAGAAAAGGCCCGCAGCCGGGGACTGGAGCCGGTCAATGAACTGGCATGCAACGAAAAGTACTGTAATGATTCCGAGGGCTACCCGGTTTTTCTCCTTCCCAACGAGCAACTGCTGGACTGTGGCACCTGGCGTGAATTGCGGGATGAATGCGGCGCCACCATGGAAACGGACAATCTCACCAAGTTGTGTCTCGGAGTAGGTATTCCCCGCGATGAGCCAGGCGTGACTCTGGTGAAATAACAAAGGATCGGCAAACACATTACCCGTTGTTTAACTCAGCTTGTTCACCAACGCAGGCTTTGGCATGTTTCGCGTCGCGACCAGTTTTGAGGCCTCTCCTGATTCCAGGGGAGGCTTTTTTCGGGCTTGAATTTTTTTGCTCGAGGGAGCCTGGCAGGAGCAGCTCAGTGTCGCAGGCCGGCTTGTTGTAGGCCCTGTCTCATACCGGTTACTCTGAAAAGGTTTCGGTTGTGCTTTTTCATGACTTTGCTATGCTCTTCAGGCCAAAAGGAGTTTAAAATAAGCCCCGGTTTGATAAGGATGTTTGAAGATGGGCATGGATGAAGGGGGGCAGCGCCGAGACGTTGTCATCATGGGCGCGGGAGGAAGGGATTTTCATAACTTCAATTGCCTGTTTCGGCACCGTTCCGATGTGCGGGTGCTGGCCTTTACGGCGACCCAGATTCCTTTTCAGCAGGGTCGCCGGTATCCGGCAGAACTGGCAGGCAGTCTCTATCCCCAGGGGATACCCATTGTCGCCGAAGACGCCTTGCCCGAGCTGTTGGCCGAGGGTGGGGTCGAGGTGTTTTTTTCATACAGCGACATTTGCCACCAGCAACTGATGACGGTGGCTTCTCGGATCCTGGCCCTCGGTGGGCGTTTTACCCTGCCGGCACCCAATCAAACCATGCTGCGGGCCCGCCTGCCGGTGCTTTCAGTTTGCGCCGTTCGTACCGGCTGCGGCAAGAGCCCCGTTGTGCGTTTTTTGTGTCATCGCCTGTTGAGCAAGGGAATTCGCCCGGTTGTGGTGCGGCACCCCATGGCCTATGGTGATCTGACGGGTAGGGCGGTGCAGCACATCAGTTCCGGCGGCGCGGCCGATCAGCAACGCTGGACATTGGAGGAAAGAGAAGAGTTCGAACCGTTGCTGAAACTGGGGATCGAGGTTTTTTGCGGCGTCGATTATGAGGCAGTTCTTGCCGGAGCCGAAGAGGCCGGGGATCTTATCGTCTGGGATGGTGGCAACAACGACACCCCCTTTTTTCATCCGGACCTGGAACTGGTGCTTGTGGATCCTCTGCGGGCCGGTGACGAAGTGGCTTATTTCCCCGGTCAGGTTAATCTGCGCCGTGCTCGAATACTGGTCGTGACCAAGGTGGACGAGGCCACGCCGGAACAACTGGAACGGCTGCGGAATAGCATACGCCTCTGCAATCCCAACGCAAGAGTGGTCGAGGGGCGATTGGAACTTTCTCTGGACCATCCCGACCGGGTGCGGAACCAGAGGGTGCTGGTGGTTGAGGACGGGCCAACCGTCACCCACGGCGGCATGGCCAGCGGTGCCGGAATGGTCGCTGCTCATCGCTACGGTGCCGCTCGAGTGGTTGATCCCCGCCCCGCTGCTCGGGGCAGTTTGCGGGACATTTATCGGCAATGGCCCCATCTCGGCGCTGTGGTGCCCGCCATGGGCTACAGCCCGCAGCAGCTGGATGATCTGCGCCGGACCCTGGAGGATACGGAGTGTGATCTGGTGCTGTCGGCCACACCAGTGGATCTGAGCCGCCTGCTGGGCCTGAACAGACCTGTGGAACAGGTGCGCTACGATTTTGTCGAGTGTCGGGAGGGTCAACTGGCCGATCTTGTCTTCAAAGGACTCAAGTCAATAAGAAGCCGTTAACGGCAGTGTCGGCTCATCGGCAGGCCGATGAGCCGAAGGCGCTCTGTTGTCAAGAAAGGCTGTGTTTTATGCTCAAACTGAACGAAGAATCTCAACAGCACACACTCTTCGAGTTAGCGCGGCAATTGTGTGTCGCTGCTCGTACGGCGCCCAAGGCGCGGGGTCTGGATTTTTTGACCACCGCCATTGTCGTCGGCAAGGACAAGGATCGTCTGACTGCTGCCATGAGGGAGATCGCCCGTCGGGACGGAGTGGCTTTTTTCGAAAGGGACGCCGGCAATGTCGATGTCTCGCCGGTAGTCGTGCTGTTGGGAAGTCGCAGGGAACCCATCGGGCTGCCCCATTGCGGTTTTTGCGGATTTTCCGATTGCAGAGAATTGACGCGTTCCGGTGGAATCTGTGCTTTTAACAGCGGCGATCTGGGCATTGCCCTCGGATCGGCGGTCAGCCGGGCTGCTGACTTGCGGCTCGATAACCGCGTCCTCTATTCCGCTGGCAAGGCAGCCCTGGAATTGAAACTGCTGGGTCCCAATGTTGTGCTGGCTTATGGGTTGCCTCTTTCCGTTAGCGGTAAAAGCCCCTTTTTTGATCGAAAATAGCCCCCATGGACGAACTTCTCGATATCGTAAATGAGCAGGACAGGGTGATCGGCCAGGCCCTTCGATCGGCTTGCCACGGCAATCCGGAACTGATCCACCGGGCGGTACATGTTCTGGTCTTTAACGGCAGGGGCCGACTGCTGCTGCAGAAGCGTCCTTTGCACAAGGATGTGCAGCCCGGTCGTTGGGACACCAGCGTTGGTGGCCACCTGGATGTCGGCGAAGGCTATTATCAGGGGGCATTGCGGGAGATGGGCGAAGAACTGGGGATTGTCGGTCGGCCGCTGGCATTCTTATACCGATATCACTACGGCAACGATGTGGAAACGGAATACGTGACCAGTTGGTGGCTTCGCTACGACGGCCTCATCCCCTACAATACGGACGAACTGGATGGCGTGGCCTTTTATGCCGCCGACGAGATTGATCAAATGCTGGGCACAGGGCTGCTGACGCCGAATTTTGAGCAGGAGTGGCGGTTGTTTAAACAATGGGCAGGCAATCGGGGGGGCTTTGACGTTTTGTTTTCAACAGGTTGAAGAGGTTCGTGCGGTTTCGGCAATCAAGAGAGGCATCACCCAGAAAGCAATGGCCAGCTTGTTTTTCAGCCAAAAAGACGTTGTGCACAAAAAAACGGCCAGTTCTTTTCAGTGCTGTTCATAAAATGAGCAGAGACCCCATCCCGTTCTTCAAAAAAAATTCACCTTCTGAGCTTAATTTTTTAATACTCCTTTTATATTCAGTATGTTAGCCGTTATTTTCAGGTATTTTTTTCGCTTGGCAAGAGAATTGCTTTTCCTTGGAAGCAAGTCAGGAACAGGTTGCAGTTGCTTATGACATTACAGAAGCCGTCTATGAATATTCCGGAGGTATGCCAGATGAAAAAAGTGGAAGCAATCATCAAGCCCTTTAAGCTTGATGAGGTTAAAGAGGCACTGAGTGAAAGTGGTATTCAGGGGATGACCGTCAGCGAAGTAAAGGGATTCGGCCGCCAGAAAGGGCACACGGAACTTTACCGCGGCGCGGAATATGTGGTTGATTTCATTCCCAAAATCAAAATGGAAATTATCGTCCAGGACGATATGGCCGCCAAAGTGGTGGAAATTATTTCCGAGGCTGCCCGTACCGGACGTATCGGTGATGGCAAGATTTTCGTTTCGAATATTGAGGAAGTTATTCGAATCCGCACCGGAGAAAGTGGTGAGGATGCTCTGTAACCGTTGGCACAATCCGGGAAAAGGTCACAGGGTCTAACTGTCGAAAGCGTATTGAACAATTTAAAGGAGTAGTGCGATGACGCCAAAAGAAGTGATTCAGTTTGCCAAGGAAAAAAATGTAGCGATGATCGATTACAAGTTTCTGGACTTTGTCGGTATCTGGCAGCATTTTACCACGCCGATCAGCGAGTTTGAAGAAGAGGTTTTTGAGGACGGCCTCGGTTTTGACGGTTCTTCGATTCGTGGTTGGCAGCCCATCCACAACAGCGACATGTCCATTATTCCCGATCCGAGTACGGCGATGATCGATCCCTTCGTCAAGGTTCCGACTCTGAGCCTGATCTGCAACATCTACGATCCCATTACCAAGGAAGGTTATAGCCGCGACCCGCGCTTTATCGCCCAGAAAGCCGAAGCCTATCTCAAGTCCACCGGTATCGGCGACACCGCCTTTTTTGGTCCGGAACCGGAGTTTTTCATTTTTGACGACGTTCGTTACGCTTCCTCCGCCAACCAGTCTTTTTACAGCGTCGATAGTTCCGAAGGCATCTGGAACACCGGCCGCGAAGAATACCCCAACCTCGGCTACAAGCCCCGCCACAAAGAGGGTTATTTCCCCTGTTCGCCTACTGACTCGCATGTGGACTTGCGTAATGAGATGGTTCAGGTTCTGCAGAGTGTCGGTATGCGCATTGAGGCTGCCCATCACGAGGTGGCCAGCGGTGGCCAGTGCGAAATCGATATGCGCTTTGACTCTCTTGTCAATATGGGGGACACTCTGCAGTGGTTCAAGTATATTGTTAAAAACGTGGCTGTAAAGAATGGAAAAACCGCAACATTTATGCCCAAGCCTCTTTTTGCTGACAACGGCAGCGGCATGCACTGCCACGTTTCCATCTGGAAGGACGGCGTCAATACTTTCGCTGGAGACGGCTATGCCGGCCTGTCCAAGACCGCCCTCTATTTCATCGGCGGTATCATTAAGCATGCCAGGGCTCTTTGCGCCTTTACCAATCCCAGCACCAACTCCTACAAGCGCCTTGTGCCGGGCTTTGAAGCCCCGGTCAATCTGGCCTATTCGGGTCGCAACCGGTCGGCGGCTTTGCGCGTGCCGACGACCTCCAACCCCAAGTCCAAGCGTGTGGAATACCGAACCCCCGACCCTTCTTCCAATGGTTATCTGTGCTTCTCCGCCATCCTGATGGCCGGTCTGGATGGCATTGAAAACAAAATCGATCCGGGCGAGCCGCTGGACAAGGATCTCTACGCCCTGCCTCCGGAGGAACTGGCGGATGTGCCGAGTGTCGCCGGCACCCTGGCCGAGGCCCTTGAAGCCCTCAAGGAGGACCACGAATTCCTGCTCAAGGGTGATGTTTTCACCGATGACGTCATCGAGATGTGGATCGATTACAAAATGGACTCCGAGGTCAATCCAGTTCGGATGCGTCCTGTTCCTGAAGAGTTCGCCCTGTACTACGATTGCTGATCGCTCTTCGGTTGAAAAGTTATTAACAGAAAACGCCCCCGTGCCTGCCAACGGGGGCGTTTTCTGTTCAAGAAGATCTGTTCTAAAGTCCGGTAACGAAAAAAGCACCGGCGGTTCGCAACATCAGAATCTCAGCAGCTGTTTCGGACAACAAAACGGCGAATAGTCTCGGTATCGGCATCAATGATGTCGCAACGGCGGGGCCGCTGCTCGATGCCTTTGAGGGAGGCCGGCATGATCGGCGGAGTGCCGGTGGCTTCCAGCACGGCATCGCCGAACTTGGCCGGGTGGGCCGTAGCCAGACAGATAAGAGGGCAATCGCCCTCGGCTAGCTGCTGCCCAACCTTGACTCCGATGGCGGTGTGAGGGTCTAGAACATAGCCGGTCTTCTGATGAAAGTCCCGAATAGTGCGAATAGTTTCGGTGCAGGTGGCAGAGCCACTGAGAAAATCCTGAGCCACTCGCTGTTGCAGGGAAACGTCAAAACTCAGTCGGCCACTGCGGGAAAATTCAGCCATGGATCGACGGACTTCGGCGGGATTTTCGTCCAACAGATAGTAGAGGTAGCGTTCAAAATTGCTGGCCAGTTGAATGTCCATGGAAGGAGAGGGTGTCTCCACCACTTTGGCGATGGAATAGTCGCCTCGACTGACAAAGCGGGACAGAATGTCGTTTTCGTTGGTGGCCAGAATCAGTCGGCGGACAGGCAGGCCCATGCGTTTAGCAATATAGCCCGCAAAAATATCGCCGAAGTTGCCGGTGGGTACCGAAAAATAGACCTCGCTGCAGCCGGTATCCTTTTTTACCCGGGAAAAAGCGTAAAAGTAATAGACCACCTGGGCCAGAACTCGGACCCAGTTGATGGAATTGACCGCCCCCAGCGACAGTCGGGTCTTGAATTCGAGGTCGCCGAAAATCTCCTTGACGATGCGCTGACCGTCATCGAAGGTTCCTCGAATGGCCAGATTGAAGACATTGGCATCCGTGACCGTGGTCATCTGCAGTTCCTGAATGAGCGACACCTTCTGATGGGGGTGAAGGATGAAGATATGGATGTTTTCCTTGCCGCGCACGCCGTAGATGGCGGCACTGCCGGTGTCGCCGGAAGTGGCTCCGATAATGTTCATCTTTTCGCCTCGCTCCTTGAGCAGGTACTCGAAAAGATTGCCGAGAAACTGCAGGGCGACGTCTTTGAAAGCGAGAGTGGGGCCGTGGAAGAGCTCAAGGATGTAAAGACCGCCCTGGCGTACCACGGGAGTGACTTCCGGGTGATCAAAGCTGCCATAGGAGCGGTCGATCAGATTTTTGAGATCGGTGGGCGGAAGGCCTTCAACAAACAGGGAAAGGATGCGCTGAGCCAGTTCGGGATAGGTCAGGTCGGTGAAGGCCGCCAGATCTTCGGCGTTCAGTTGCGGGATGGTCACCGGCAGAAGCAGGCCGCCGTCGTCGGCGAGACCCATCATGACAGCTTCTTTAAAGGAAACGGCCTGAATCTGTCCGCGAGTGCTGATATATTGCATCGGCAAAGGTTCTCCTCGATATCGGTAGTTGCCCATGGTAATTGTTTTTGACTGGGCCGCATCATACCAGTTAAACTGCCCGAATGAAATAGCGGCTTCCTGCGCGGCGCGTTTTTCTGCCGACCGTTAGTCCCGGCTGCGCCGATCGGCGACTTGCCGTTTTGAATTCCTCTTCAATGTCAACCGGGACCGTGCCTGTGCAATTTTCCTCTTTCAAATGGCCTTGCCGTATCGGCGTCCTTTCCGATACCCACGTGGCTGACATCTGGCGGGATGAGGGCCTTGTCGCGGAACTGGAGAGCCATTTCAGGGGAGTGGATCTGCTGCTGCACGCCGGTGATATCCTGGACCCCCTGTTGCTGGGCTGTTTCACCATCTGCCCGCTGCTGGCGGTTCGAGGCAATATGGACCGCTCTTCGCCGGATCTTCCGGAGCGGCGCATTATTCGCGTCGGGCCGTTTCGTATCGGCCTTGTTCATGGCTGGGGCAGCCCTCAGGGACTCGAGTCCCGTCTGCTCAGGGAATTTTCTCCCCAGCCGGTCGATTGCCTGATTTACGGGCACAGCCACAGGGCTCTATGCCGGCACCGGTCGGGTGTACTGCTGTTCAATCCCGGCAGCCCCACGGATCGTCGTGGCGCGCCTTTTCATTCCGTGGGCGTGATCGAGGTGAAGGACCGGATTGAAGGACGGATTATCCCTTTGGATTGAGTTGGCCATACCGCTTTCAGCTTAGGCCGTTCAAGGCTGGTTTGAAGGTATTTTTTACAAACAACCCGGTATCCACCGACCCGAAAAGGAGGGCTGATGGTTCAACATTTATGGGCACCCTGGCGCATGACCTATCTTCAATGCAAGGACGAAGGGTGCGACGACTGCGTCTTTTGCGTGGCCGACAAGGCCGCCGAGGACACCGAAAGGCTGATACTGTACCGGGGCCGTCTGGCCTTTGTTATGATGAACAAGTTTCCCTATACCAACGGTCACCTGCTCATCGCCCCTTACCGGCATGTCGCCGATGTGGCTGACATCGAAGACCAGGAGATGCTGGAGATGCACCGGTTGCTCAAGTTGTCCCGGCGTCTGCTGGAATCTTACTGCAAGCCTCAGGGCTATAACGTGGGAATGAACATCGGCCGTATCGCCGGAGCCGGAATTGCCGATCACGTGCATCTGCACCTGGTGCCCCGCTGGATCGGAGACACCAATTTCATGCCGGTTTTTGCCGAAGTGCGGGTGATTCCCCAACACATTCAGGAAACCTATCAGGCTCTGTCCCGCCTCTTCTCCCGGTACCGTGAAGATTGTGGCTGCTAATTTGGCAGCGCTTGAGTCTGTGACACTGGCGTCTGCTGTCCGTTTCCCTGAAACCTTGTCGCAGGTGACGCTCCAGGCCGAATTGCGATTGCCACCTCCAAGAAAGGATCGAGGATCATGATGATGTATTTTAACCAGGGAGGGCCGCTCATGTGGCCGATCCTGCTGTGCTCCATTCTCGCTTTGGGCATTTTTCTGGAACGGCTTTGGAGTTTTTTCCGTCTTAACCGGGGATCACGGGAACTGGTCAAAGAAGTGGAAAACCTGGTACTGAAGCAGCGCATCGACGAGGCGGTGATCATCTGCCAGCGCTACGGCACGCCGCTGGCCCATATTCTGCTGGCGGCCCTGCGAGCCAAAGGCCGCAGCCGCGACCAGATCAAAACCGCTGTCGAAGAGGCCGGCAGTCGTGAATCGGCTCCCCTGGAGCGCTATCTGGGACTGCTCGGCACCATCGCTACCATCTCCCCGCTGCTGGGTCTGTTGGGAACGGTGCTGGGCATGATCAAGGCCTTTACGGTCATCGCAACGGAAGGTGTGGGGACCCCGGCCACCTTGGGCGGAGGGATTTCCGAAGCTCTCATTACCACCGCAGCAGGTCTCTCGGTAGCCATACCGGTGCTGTTGCTGCACAAGTATCTCATCAGCCGGCTTGATCGCATAATTCTGGGGATGGAATCGGATTCCTTGCGGTTGGTTGATCTGCTGGGGAGCTAGCCATGGCTTTTTTACGAAAAAAACGGGAAGCGCCGCGGGTCGAACTGACGCCGATGGTGGATGTGGTTTTTCTGCTGCTGATCTTCTTCATGATCTCGACCACCTTTGTCGAAGCGCCGGGGATAACCGTCAAACTGCCCGAGTCGTCCAGTCAGCAGCGAGATCAGGAAACTCGGGAAATCAAGGTCTACCTGTCTCGTGAAGGGAACATTTTTCTCGGCTCCGAGGCTGTTGATATGGAAAGTCTGCGACAGCATCTTCTAAACCATGGCGATGAAGCGGCGGCCATGACCTTTCTGCTGCTGGCCGATGAGGAGGCTCTGCACGGCAAGGTGGTGGCCCTGATGGACCTGGCCAGGGAGACTGGTTTTTCCCGGCTTGCCATTGCCACCGAGCACAAGGAGGGGCGATGAAGGAGGCCGCGATCATCGGCCTGGATATCGGCGGCACCTATTGCCGCGGGGCTCTGGTGACGAAAGTCGGACAGGTTCTGGAATGGCGGCGCTTTAATAGCGATCCGGCGGCGGGCCTGGCGGTTTTTTTGCCTCGGCTGGCTCATTTGTGTCGGGAATTGCAGGCTGTCGCCGCCTCTCGCAATATGGCGACCTTGGGGATCGGTTGCGGAACCGCTGGGATTGTCGAACCCGAAGGAAAGGTACTTATTTCTCCCAACCTGTCGATGCTGGACCGGTTTGACCTGAAGGCTTACCTGGAACAGCAGTTCAGCCTGCCGGTTCGGGTCGTGAATGATGCCGACGCCATCGCCTGGGGAGAAGCCTGTCATGGCAGCGGCCTCAATCTGGAATCGTTTCTGACCATGACGCTGGGTACCGGGGTCGGCGGCGGTCTGATTCTGCAGCGTCGTCTGTGGCAGGGGAGCTGCGGCGGTGCCGGTGAGATCGGTCATCTGGCGGTGGAGTCCCGAGGACGGCCCTGTCGCTGCGGAGCTCACGGCTGCCTGGAGCAGTATGCCTCCGGAACCGGAATTCTTCTTAATTACCGGGAAATAACCGGCTCGGTGCAGGAGGGTCCCGCAGACAGCGTAGCCATCGCCCGGCTGGCCCGTCAAGGCGATGCGGCAGCCAAAGAGGCGTTTCGTTGCGCCGGGCGCTATCTGGGCCAGGCCCTTGCCGGAGTGGTTAATCTGCTCAATCTGGACGGAGTGGTTTTTGCCGGCGGGGTGAGTGATTGCTTCGATCTGCTGCGGCCGGCGCTGCTGAAGGAACTTCAAGAGCGGGCTTTCGAAGTCAATTACCGGTCGCTGCAACTGCTCGTTGCCAGTTGTGGAGAAGAAGCCGGTATTCTGGGGAGCGCCCAACTGCTGCGGAGTTTTCTGCCGGACGGTTGCAAATCAGCAGCAAGACCGTAGACTGATGGCGGCGGAAAAATTTCCCTTGAATGGGGCGCTTGAATAGCTGTTGTTGCAGAATCCGACCAAGGGTTTTTCGATTATCGATCCTGCCGTCCAGGTTATGGCCGGCCTTCAAAGCAGGGAGCATCAGGTATGATTCAATCTATTGCGATTCTGACCGGCGGCGGCGATTGTCCCGGACTCAATGCCGTTATTCGGGGGGTGACCCGGGCTGCCATTATCAAGCGCGGCTGGTCGGTGGCAGGGATTCTCGACGGTTTCGACGGTCTCATCGAGGGACCGCGAACCATTCCTCTGACCTTGGACAAGGTTCGGGGAATCCTGCAGCGTGGTGGCACCATTCTGGGCACCAGTAATCGCGGCAACCCCTTCAGCTATCCTGTGAAAAAAGGGGATGGCTATGAAATGACGGACGTTTCGGATCGCGTGGTTTCCAATTTCCATAAAATCGGTGCGGACGCCCTGGTGGTGGTGGGGGGTGACGGTACTCTGAAAATTGCCCGACTTCTCAATGATCGGGGAGTGCCGGTGGTGGGGGTTCCCAAGACCATAGACAACGACCTGTGCGGCACCGATGTGACCTTTGGCTACAACACCGCCGTGGGGGTGGTGACCGAAGCCCTCGATCGCCTGCACACCACGGCCGAGAGTCATCATCGGGCCATTGTGGTCGAAGTCATGGGCCGTGATGCCGGCTGGATTGCCATCGAGGCGGGCATAGCGGGATCGGCGGACGTGATTCTGTTGCCGGAAATTCCTTTTGATATCAAGAATGTTTGTGAGCATATCGGCCGTCGCCGGGAAAAAGGTCACCGTTTTCATATCATTGTTGTGGCCGAAGGCGCGGTAGCCGCCGGAGGTCGTAAAGTCGTGGTGGAAACGGCCGATCGGAACTGCGGTATGGAGCGCCTCGGCGGTATCGGCCATGTGGTTGCAGAGGCCATTCAGTCCCGGCAGGGGATCGAGACCCGGGCCGTGGTTCTTGGTCATTTGCAGCGGGGCGGGACGCCATCGGCTTTTGATCGCATTCTCGGTTCGCGGTTCGGCGTAAAGGCTGTGGAACTTATTGAGCTGGGGCTGTTCGGCAAAATGGTTGCTCTGGCGGGCCGAGAGGTGATCTCCTCGGAAATAGAGATGGCTGTCGACACCATGAATCGGGTGGATCCCGAGGGAAACCTGGTGCATACGGCGGAAGCCCTCGGCATCATGGTCGGTCGCTGATTACAAGCCCTTGCAAGGTGCGGAATAGTGGGGCTCAGTCTGTGGACTGGGCCCCTTTTTTTGAAGGATCCGCAACCCTCACGCATATTTGCGGGTCGTCGCAGTCGGGCCGGGCGCAGGGATCGAGGTGGATGGTGACATCGCAGTTGGGAATGATCTCCCTGAGTCGCAGTTCGAGATGGTCGGCGATGGCATGAGCCTTTTCCACCGAAAGGTGCTTGCATACCGTCAGGTGAAAGTTGACTATTTTCTGGGATCCGGCCCGCCGCGTGCGGAGTTGATGATAACCGACAATATGGGCCTCGTGTCGCTCAATGATGTCAGCTATCTCCAGGCGAACCGACTCGGGTAATTGCTCATCGAGAAAATCGCTCAAGCCATGGCGAATCAGCCGAAAGGCCTCAAAAAGGACATAACCGCCGACCAGCAGTGACAACACCGGATCAAGCCAGGCAATTTCCAGCCACAGCACCAGGCCCAGGCCGACAACCAGAGCCCCGTTGGTGTAGACATCCATGGCGAAATGCAGGGAGTCCGCCTGCAATGCCGAAGAGTCGGTTTCCAGGCCGGTTGTCTTGAGATAACGGGCGATTTTCCAGGACACCACGGTGCTCAGCAGCAACACTGCCATGCCTTCTTCCAGTCGGCTCAGGGTGCTGCCGTGAATCAGTCGCCGCACCGATTCGTAGAGAATCCAGCTACCAGAGAGGGTGATCATCAGTGATTGAAAGATGGTTGCCAGGGTTTCGAACTTGCCGTGCCCGAAAGGGTGCTTTGAATCCGGCGGCATTTCAGCCTGGCGAATGCCAAAATAGTTGGCGCTCGACATAAAAATATCGAGGAGCGAATCGACCGCGGAGGAGAGTACCGCCAGGGAGCCGGTGATCATGGCGGTTACCAGTTTGAGGCCGGTCAGGGCTATGGCGGTGGCCAGGGAGATGCGGGCGGCGCGGATTTTTCGTTTGCTGTTTTTCATCGTATCAGGTCCGAAAAGTGCGGGGCGGACGCCTCAAATATTTTATGGTTTTGCTTTTTGCCGACTATAGCAGATTTTTCACTGCCAGGGCCACGACAAGCTGTTAAAGAAACATGCCGTTTCAGTAGTTTTTTTTTGTGCTGCGTATTTACATTCGCCGGGCTCGTTTGTTAACATAATTCGCCGCAGGCTGCGGACCTTGCCGGCATGCCTGCAAGCCAAAACGGGCTTTTTTCTCTAGCTTTTCGACATTTCACAACAAGCCAGCACATTCGGTCTTTTACGGATCCCTTGTTTTTTTGATTTCGGCAATCCGCTACCGAGTACGACCTTGTTTTTTTGGTGATTATGAGTAAAACGACTCCCATGATGCGGCAGTACCTGGAGATCAAGGCGCAGTATGGTGACGCCATCCTGTTTTTCCGTCTGGGCGATTTCTACGAGATGTTTATGGAAGACGCGGTCATTGCTTCCCGTGTTCTGGATATTACCCTGACATCTCGCAACAAAAACTCGGCTGAAGAGATTCCCCTGTGCGGAATTCCCTATCACAGCTGCCAGCCCTATATCGCCAAACTGGTCGATGCCGGTTACAAGGTGGCCATCTGCGAGCAGGTTGAAGATCCTCGCTCCGTTAAGGGGATCGTCCGGCGGGAGGTTGTCCGTGTGGTGACCCCCGGCCTGGTGGTCGACAGCCAAAACCTCGAGCCCAAGGAAAATAATTACCTGCTCGCTCTTTGCGGTGCCGCTGAAAAAAGTTGGGGTATGGCTTTGCTCGATATCACCACCGGTGAATTTCGTGTTACCGAGGTACGGGATCTGGAGGCGATGCGTAGCGAGATCGCTTCGGTGGACCCGCGGGAGATACTCTGCGCTGAGGACCCCGGCGGTTCCTGGTTCGAAGATCTTGCAATGGTGGTTCGGGGGCGTTTCGTCAATCGGCTTGCGGACCATGTTTTTGAGCCTGAAAACGGCCGTGAGCGGATACGGGATTTTTTTCAATGCGAATCCCTGGTTGCTTTCGGTTGTGAGCATCTGCACCAGGCCCAGGGTGCGGCCGGCGCCGTTTTGTATTATCTGCAAGAGACGCAGAAGGGCATGGTCGCGCATATTTCGTCCCTTATCACCTACCACTGTCAGGATTTCATGGCTCTGGACAACAGCACCCGGCGCAATCTGGAACTGACCGCAACGCTCAACGATCAGCGCAAGACCGGTTCGCTGCTGGGGGTTCTCGACAACACCGCAACCGCCATGGGCGGACGCAAGTTGCGGCACTGGATCCAGCGTCCACTCATCGACCTCGAAACCATTCGTCGCCGTCACGAGGCCGTCGCCGAAATGGTGGATGAGAGCCTGTTGCGTGGAGAGTTATGCGGGGAACTGGACGGCGTTTACGACCTGGAAAGGCTGAATTCCCGAGTTTCCATGGGGCATGCCAACGGCAGGGACCTCACCGCCTTGAGAAAGACCCTGGCAAGATTGCCGGGTATTTTGAAGCTACTGGAAGGTTTCTCCAGTCTTTTGCTGAAGCAATTGAACGGGAATCTCGATCCCCTGCAGGATGTTCAGACCCTGCTCGAAAAAGCGTTGGTGGAGGATCCCCCTTTCACACTACGGGAAGGCGGATTGATACGGGACGGTTTCAACGGGGAGCTGGACGAGTTGCGGGAGATCTGCCGTACCGGCAAGGGCTGGATTGCCCGCCTGGAAGTGCAGGAACGGGAGCGCACCGGAATCCCTTCGCTGAAGGTGCGTTACAACAGGGTTTTCGGTTACTATATCGAGGTTACCCGTACTCACGCCGCCAGAGTTCCCGAAGATTACCAACGCAAACAGACCCTGGCCAATGCCGAACGCTACATTACACCGCAACTCAAAGAGTATGAGGAAAAGGTCTTGGGGGCGGAGGAGAAGACTGTCTCGATTGAATTCGACCTGTTCCAGCAGGTACGTTGCGAGGTGGCGCTTCAGGGCCGCCGAATTCAGCAGACCGCCGAGGCTCTGGCCAATCTTGATGTGCTACAGTCGCTGGCCTCGGTGGCCCATAACCGCAATTACGCCATTCCGGAAATGGATGACAGCGGTGATCTGGTCATCGAAGAAGGCCGCCACCCGGTGATTGAGGCCATGCCCCTGGGTGAAAATTTTGTCCCCAACGATGTCTGCCTTGACGGCCGGGAAAATCAGATTCTGGTGATCACCGGTCCCAACATGGCCGGCAAATCCACTTTTATGCGCCAGGTGGCCTTGATTACCCTCATGGCCCATATGGGCAGCCTGGTGCCGGCCCGTTCAGCTCGCATCGGCCTGGTCGATCGCATCTTTACCCGGGTTGGCGCCAGTGACAACCTGGCCCAGGGGCAGTCGACCTTTATGGTGGAAATGACCGAGGCGGCACATATCCTTCGTCACGCCACGCCCCGCAGCCTGTTGGTTCTTGATGAAATCGGTCGGGGCACCTCGACTTTTGACGGGATCAGCATCGCCTGGGCGGTGGCCGAGTTTCTTCACGACAATCCAGCAGTGGCGGCCAAAACGCTTTTTGCGACCCATTATCACGAATTGACCGAACTGGCGATAACCTGCGAACGGGTAAAGAATTTCAATATTGCTGTAAAAGAATGGAAC
>SLLR01000020.1 GCA_007134025.1 Desulfuromonadaceae bacterium
AGAGTTGGGGTCAAATCTTTATTGTTGACAAACGTGCACAAACCAGGTAGGAGAAGCCATGGCTAGACCATTACGCATTCAATATTCTGGGGCGGTTTACCACCTGACCTGTCGGGGAAACGAGCGAAGGGACATCTTTTGGGGTGACGACGACCGGCAGATCTTTTTGCGGATACTCTCCCAATCCCTGAACATTTATTCCGTTCAACTCCATGCCTATGCTCTTATGAGCAACCATTTTCATCTGTTGGTGGCAACGCCGCTCGGCAATCTATCCGAATTCATGCGGCACTTTAATATCACCTACACCAGCAATTTCAATCGCCGTCACAAGCGGGTGGGGCATCTCTATCAGGGAAGGTACAAAAGCATTCTGGTAGAAAAAGAGGCCTACCTTTCCGTCCTGTCCCGCTACATTCACCTGAACCCGATTCGCGTCCCGGCTTTTGAAAATGATGATAACAAACGAAAGGCCACCTTTCTCCTGCAGTTTCCATGGAGTAGCCTTCCCGGATATCTCGACAAAAACAAGCGCGATTGGATGGTGAATTATTCCCTCGTACTGGCCGATTTTGGAGGCGACACTCCAAAAGGAAGGGCAGCGTATCGGAGGCAACTCCTTGCCGACATTGACGAATCACTGGAAGTCAAGAACGAGGTTTTCAGCCAGAGCGTGATTGGTGGAGAGGCTTTTCTGGAATGGGTGAAAGAGACGTTTCTGGCCGGCGAGGAATCAAAGGAACGGCCTGCAGTCGGAAAGATCAAGCGCTATCGACAAAAAGAGGTGATTCTTGCTCTGATAGCAGAGGAAACGGGTAAGGACCTGGCCGCCATAAAAGCCGAAAAAGGAAATCTTCGTCGGCTGGCAATGGATCTTCTGTTCAGGTATGGCGGACTTCGGGGTCCGGAGGTTGGTGCGCTGTTCGAGGTTGGCTACAGCGCGGTAAGCCAGGAGCGGAAAAGGTTGGGGGAAAAGAGGGGAGAGGACCGTGAGTTTGAAAAGCTGGTGCGGAGATTGGAGAACAAGTTGTCAACAGTAAAGATTTGACCCCAAATGGACCCCAAATGCAAATGCCTCCCCAATGTCCTGATTCCGACAGCCCGCCTCAGAACTTCACCGTCACATTTACCGAACCGAAATTGTCTTTGCTGGTCTGGGTTTTAAATTCCCTGGTGCGTAGCACGTGGGTGTAACTCAGCCGAATGGCGGGCCAGTCGAGGACTGCGCCAAATTGCAGGTCGCCAACCAGGGGTCTTTTTTTCACACTGTCGCTATCGCGGAAGCTGTTGCCGTCCAAAAAGATATTGCGTGCCACGGCGCGGCCTTCGACGCCGGCGAAAAGATACCAGCCGAAGTTCCCCTTCGGCGAAAAATCGCCGGCCCCCGGAAGGCCCGATTGAATGAGGGGCGGGCCGTAGTCTCGGGGCAGTTTTCGGCCGTAGCGCAGGGTAATGCCGACCTTGCCGTGAGTGAAGACATTGCCCAGGGCTATGCCGACATTGGGGGTGACGTCCACCGCCGAGCCGAGCAGCGTCACCCGGGCCAAGCTGCGCCAGTTGCGCTGAAAGGTGATGACCAGGCCCGGCTCGTTGTGCAGTTGTCCCCCCCAGCCGCGAGGTCTGTCGGCGCCCACGACACTGTGAACGAATTTTTGTGTAGGCCCGGCCAGGGAAGCTGGTCCCACCACGCCGAGGGTCAACCCAAGCTGGTCGAGGCGACGACCGGTTTCCACCCCCAGGCCGATGGTCGCGTAAAGCCAGCCCGCGTAGGGGCGCTCCCCCGGCGCCGGCTGGCTGACAGTGATGTCCCGGGGGGTGAACATGCTCTGGCCCAGGCCATAACCTTGACGTATCTGGCCCTGTTCAGGAAACCATGGAAAAACCTCTGCGAATTTTTCAATCCATTTCGGCAGAGGGCGCTGTTGTTCGGGAACCCACAGAATTCGGACACCGTTGGTGTAATGGCGATCCGCGTTGTAGAATAGGTCGTTTTCGAGGATAAAGCTCAGAGCCCCCCTTGGCGGCGTTTCCTCCGACCGAACGGTCGCGGGAAAGGCAGAAAAAAACAGCATCAGCAGGAGAAAAACAGCTCGTCTCATAAGGTGGAGCCCGCCTTGAAGGGGTTAAACAGCGAAACCAAGAAGCGCAGATGTTTTCTGCTAGGGAACGGCCGAACTATTAAAGGCACCCGGAATTTAAGGGCTTTGTCGCACGACGATATTCACAGGCAACCAAGACCATGTAATCCGCGATTACTCCGGCGGCTCGGCACGGCCCAGTTCCCCGTCGGCCAAGGCGATATGTTCGACCTGCCTCCAGGGAACGCCGAGCAAGTCGGCACCGGCGGCATCGACGGCCACCGGATCGAAACCGGCCAGCAGTTTTCCCACCGGCGGATCGCATGTCGGTCCGCCGAGATGGTAGTCGGACAGCCCCACGCTGGCGTCGATGAAAGCCAGATCCGGTCGGCGGTAGCGGTTGAGTTCCAGGATCGATTGCTGCATTTGGCGGTGAAAGGCGGATTTTTTCCAGTGCCCGCCCCGCTGGTAGTAAGCCGGCGGCGCCACGCCGATCATGTTTTTCATGCTCAGAGTGACGGTGGCCAGGGAATGGGCCTTGAGCATGGCGGCAGAGAGGACGAAGCTCTCCATGACCAGTCGCGGCATCATGAAGGTGGGAAAGATTTGGTTGCGCTTGTCACTCAGTTCTATCAACTCCGCTTCGTTGAGATCGACCAGTTCAATGTTTTCTTGCCGGGCCAGTTGGTCATAACCGTGAACGGCGAAGATCTCTTCGGTGGTAAGGTGCTTTTCGCCGGTTCCTTCGGCGATAACGATCCGCGCCCGGCTCCACCGGCGGCAGCAGCGTACCAGAGCAGCGCAGGCCGCGACGGGCAAAGTCACCGGTGGCGGCGCGTCGTTGACCAGGTTAGGCTTGATCAGAATCCGCCGTTGCCGGGCCAGGATGGACGGCGCGCCGATTCTTTCGAGGAGTATCGGAATGGTGGCGGCGTAGGACTGGTAAGGCAGGATTCGGCAGGGAGACGTCATCAGCGGCCCCTTTTCTAAAGCCGCAATCGGTAGCCGCTGCCGAGCAGCAGCGACGCCCAGACAAACAGGGCGGCGGCCATTAACCCGGCGGCAGTGAAAGCGGTGCCCAGGGACAGGTCGCCGACTCCCAGCAGGGCGTGGCGAAAGCCGTCGATGAGATAGAACATGGGGTTGATGTGGGACAGCCGGGCCCAGAAGGGCGGCAGAATGGAAACCGGGTAGAAGACGCCGCCCAGGTAGATCAGGGGCAGAATCAGGAAGTTGTTGAACATGGACAAGGCGTCAAAAGAGTTGGCGTAGATGGCGGCGACCAGGCCAAACTGGGCAAACAGAAAACTGGCCAGGGCGGCCATGGCCGCCGCAGCAACGGGCGAGGCAAAAGGCAGTTCGGCAAAGAAAAAACTGATCAACAGGACCACGGAGCCCACCAGCAGGCCCCGCAGCATGGCCGCCAGGGTGTAGGCGAGTATCAGTTGCGGCGGGGTGATGGGGGTCACCAGCAGGTCGACGATGTTGCCCAGATAGCGAGAAATGAACAGGGAGGAGGAGGTGTTGGCGAAGCTGTTGTTGATGACCCCCATGAGGATCAGCCCCGGAACGACGAACTGGGCATAGGAAAAACCCTCCAGCACCGAGATGCGCTGGCCGAGGGTGGCGCCGAACACAAACAGGTAGAGGGAGGCGGTGACAATGGGGGTCAGCAGGGTCTGAAAGGCGACCTTAAGAAACCGCCGCACTTCCTTCTGCAGCAGGGTGGCGAAGGGCAGCCAGGAAACAAAACGCCGGGGCTGGCGCAGACGATCGATCATAGGGAGCCCCCTTGGTTGTTGTTGAGATTGAGGCCGGTCAGCTGCAGGAAGACCTCCTCCAGGCCGGGACGCGGCCGTTCCAGATCGCGAATGGGCAACTGCAGTTGAGCCAGGCATTGAAGCACCTCGCCCACGGCGGTTTCACCGGGCAGGCAGAGCCGCAGTCGGCGACCGTCCTGTTCCAGCTGACCGTTCCAGGTCACCAGCGGGTCCGGCACCCGGTCGAGGGGTGTCTCCAGGTACAGCAGCAGCGAACGGCCGTCGATGCGGCTCAGCAGCTCCTCGGTCCGCTCCAGGGCCACCAGCCGACCGTCGTTCATGATGGCGATGCGGCCGCACATCTGCTCCGCCTCTTCCAGATAGTGGGTGGTCAGCAGCACGGTGGTCCCGGACTCATTTATTTCCCGCACGAACTGCCAGAGGGTGCGGCGGAGCTCCACATCGACCCCGGCCGTCGGCTCGTCGAGAATCAGCAGACGGGGTTTGTGAACCAGCGCCTTGGCCACCATGAAGCGTCGCTTGAGTCCGCCGGAGAGCTTGTGCATGGATTTGTGCAGATGAGGGCCGAGGCCGAGACGTTCGATGAGCAGTTGACGCCAGATCCGGTCATCGGCAACGCCGTAGTAGCCCGAATGAATCTTCAGGGCCAGGTCGATGGTAAAAAAGTGGTCGGTGACGATCTCCTGGTGCATGACCCCCACCAGCCGGCGGGTCAGGCGGTACTGGCGCACCGTGTCGTAGCCGAACACCCGTACCGCCCCCTGGCCGATACGGCAGACGCCGCTGATCATGTTGATGGTGGTACTCTTGCCGGCGCCGTTGGGGCCGAGCAGGCCGAAAATCTCGCCCGCTTCGATGCTCAGGGAAAGATCTTTGACGGCCTCTGCGGCGCCGAAACTTTTGGACAGGTGGTCGATTTCAAGGGCAGGGGTCATTCGACTATTCTCGGGAAAAACGGCTGAAAAAGCGAGCTTGCGAAAACGTCAACATTGGGGTCAGGGATCGGTGTTTGCTCCGATGCAGCGGGCGGAATGTCAATCCTCCGGATCCGTCGGACCGGGCGCCTGGTCCCGGAACCTCGGTTTGCCGAACAGTCGGGCCACCAGAATGCCGACCTCGTAGAGAATCATGAAGGGGCCGGCCAGGGACAGTTGGGAAATGATGTCCGGAGGGGTCAGCATCGCGCCGACCAGAAAAGCCGTCAGGAAGGCGTATTTGCGGTGCCGGGCCAGCCAGAGGTGATCGACGATGCCCATACGGGCGAGAAAAAAGATCACAATGGGCAGTTCAAAGACCAGACCGAAGGCCAGCAACAGGCGGCAGGCCAGGGACAGATAGGCCCCCATGGAAAGCATCGGCCGCAACCCGCCGTCGGTGCCGTAGGAGATCAGGAACCGGAAAATCAGCGGAAAGACCCAGCGGAAGCCGAACCAGGCGCCGGCGCCGAAGCAACTGCTGCTGGCGAGCACAAAGGGCAGAGCAAAACGTTTTTCAGAACCGTATAGGCCGGGAGCGACAAACAGCCAGGCCTGCCATAAAAGAATCGGCAGGCTGAGCAGCAGGCCGCCAAGGGCGGCGATCTTGAGATAGGCGAAAAAAGGCTCGGTGGCGTGGATGAAGACCAGTGCGCTGCCTTCCGGCAGGGCCGCCTGAACCGGCGTGGCGATGAAGCCGAACAAGGTTTCCGCAAAACCGTAGCAGAGTAGAAAGGCCACCAGCCAGCTGCCGGCGGCGATCATCAGGCGCCGGCGCAGTTCGTCCAGATGGGCGGTCAGGGGAAGTTCATCCATGGGGGGGCGTTTCTTGCCCGGCGGATCGGTCACCACAGCTCTTTGACTCCGAATCCGCCTTCGGCTCTTCTGGCTTTGGCTCCGTTCCGTCGAGGGAGTCCTGCAGTTCCCGGGTGGCACGCTTGAATTCAGCCAGGCCCTTGCCCAGGGCGCGGGCCAGCTCGGGAAGCCTGCGGGGGCCAAGCACCAGCAGGGCGACGCCGAGAATCACCAGTAACTCGGGCATTCCCAGATTGAACATGTCGGTGTTCCTTAGTCCAAAGGGTGAAGGATGGGATAAGTATCTGGACAATAACGACAAAGGGCGCATCTGTCAAGCGTCTGGAAAAACCGATAACAGTTTGACATATAAGGGCTTTTGCTCTAATATGCGAGTCTTGGAGCCGTCCATCAGCCCTTTGCCAAGAAAGAGTTCACAATGAATCAGCAACAGCTCAAGGAGCAGATCCGCCAGCTGGCGTCCGAGCGCGACGCCTTGATCATGGCCCATTTCTATCAGCGGGACGAGATTCAGGAAATCGCCGACATTACCGGAGACTCGCTGGCCATGGCCATCGAAGCCGCGCAAACCGAGCGTAGGGTTATCGTCCTGTGCGGGGTCCATTTCATGGCTGAAAGCGCCGCTATTCTGGCCCCGGATAAAACCGTGCTGCTACCCCGAACCGAGGCGGGCTGTCCCATGGCGGACATGGTCACTGCGGAAAAACTGCGGGAGATGAAGGCTCGTCTGCCGGGTCGGCCGGTGGTGACCTATGTCAATTCCAGCGCCGCGGTCAAAGCCGAGAGCGACATCTGCTGCACCAGCGCCAACGCCGTGGCGGTGGTCAACTCCCTTGAGGCCGACGAAGTGATTCTGGTGCCGGACCGCAACCTGGGTCGCTACATCGCCGCCCACACCGAGAAGAAATGCCATTTCTGGGAAGGCTACTGCCCCTTCCACGATCAGCTTCCCGAAGAGGATGTGCTGGCCGCCAAAGAGCGGCATCCCGATGCCCTGTTCCTGGCCCATCCCGAGTGCCGACCGCAGATTCTGCACCTGGCGGATCATATCGCCTCCACCAGCGGCATCATCGACTTTGTTCGCAAGAGCCCGGTCAAGACCTTCATCATCGGCACCGAAGTCGGTGTCCTCTACAGGCTGCGCAAGGAGAATCCCGACAAGCAGTTCATTATGCCCAATTCTCTGCTCTTCTGCCAGACCATGAAATACAGCACCCTGGAAGATGTGTTGAAATGTCTGCAGACCCTGAGTCCGCGGATCACCGTCGATGCCGCCATCAGCCGCCGGGCCAAGCTGGCTCTTGATCGAATGCTGGCCGTACCGCGGGATTGATCTTCGGGCCCCAAACCGGAACCTTTCAGCGGGGGCGTACAGCGGTACGCCCCCGCCGCCTTTTCATCATGACATTCGTCTCCAGCAACGACATTCTTCACGCCACCACCCAGTACTTTGTCGAAGCGGCCCCCGCCGTTCACAGCGAAGTCTGCGGGCTGGTCGGGTCCGCCGCCGCCTATCTGCTCAGCCGGCACCTGGCCGCCCGTCCCGAACCCCTGTTCATTATCGCCCCCAACCTGCGTCAAGCTGAGCGCCTGGCGGCCGAACTGGCCTTTTATCATGGTCAACCAAAGCAGATCGCTGTGCTACCCCACTGGGAAATCGGTCCTTACGAGGCGCTGTCGCCCCGGCCCGATATGGAAGCCGCCCGCGTCGCCACCCTGGCCGCCCTGCAGGCCAGCGAGCTGCGCGCGGTGGTGCTGACGGTGCGCAGTCTCATGCAACGGGTCATGCCCGCCGCGGTGTTGGCGGGTCTACGCGAAGAGCTGCAGACCGGCAGCGAGGTGTCCCGCGAGGTTCTGCTGCGGCGGCTGATGGAACTCGGCTACCACGCCGTGCCGCTAGTGGAGGATCAGGGGACATTCTCGGTGCGGGGGAATATTCTCGATGTCTTTCCGCCCACCGAGGAGCAACCGGTGCGCATGGAGTTTTTCGGCGACCACATCGAACGTATGCGCCCTTTTGACGCCGCCAGCCAGCGATCCGACTCGCGCCTGTTGCAGCGCCTGCAGTTGCTGCCGGCCCGGGAGATGGTGTTGGCCGGGGCCCATCTGGATTATTTCTGCAATGCTCTCAAGCAGCGCTGCGATCAGCTGAACATCGTCCGCACCCAGCGGGAAGCGCTGCTGGAGGAGATTCGAGAGGGACTGCTGGCTCCGGGCCACGCCTTTCTCATGCCGCTCAATTACGGGGCGCTGGACTGTTTTTTCGACTACGCTCAGGGCGGCCTTTGGGTCACCGTCGATCCCCCGGCCGTGGAACAGGAAACGGACCGCTTTGCCGCTGAAATCCGAGAGGGGGAGCAACGCATGGCCGCCCGCGGGGAACTTCACGTGGCCGCCCACGAGCTGTTTCTTGATCCTCAACAGCTCGCCACGGCCCTGGCGGCCAGGCCGCGTATCGATCTCTGCGCCCTGGAGCTGTTGCGGCTGGACGAGCAGCGGCCCCGCTACCGGTTCGTGGTTCAGGGTAATGGCGATCTGCGGGAGACCGCCCAGACCGGTTCCCTGGCGGCCTATCTCACCACCCGACTGCAGGCAATGAGCGCCGAAGGCTGGCGGGTGCTGCTGGTCTGCCATCAGCAGGGGCAGGCCGAGCGTCTGCAGGACCTGCTCGAGCCTCACGGGCTGCGCCTGTCCCTGAAGGAAGGGGTGAAACCGGATCGGCTGCAGCCGGGCCAGTTGGCCCTGACCCTCGGCGATCTGTCCGCCGGCTTTCGGCTACCCGATGAAAAACTGGCGGTCATCTGCGAGGAGGAGATCTTCGGCCGCCGCAGCCGGCGCCGAGGGCTCAGCGAGGCGCGGGCCCAGGCCATGCTGTCTTCTTTGGCCGAACTCCGCGAGGGCGATTACGTGGTGCACGCCGATCACGGGATCGGCATTTATCGCGGGCTGCTGCATCTGGCCACCGGCCAGGTGGAGGGAGACTTTCTGCACATTGAATACGCCGGTCAGGACAAGCTCTATTTGCCGGTGGAACGCATCGAAAAGGTGCAGAAATATCTCGGCGGCGAGGGGCATTCGCCGCGTCTCGACCGGATGGGCGGCAGTGCCTGGGAGAAGGCCAAGCTCAAGGCCCGGGCGGCGGTAGAGGAACTGGCCCGGGAGCTGCTGCAGCTGTACGCCCGCCGCAGCATGAGCCTGGCTTTTCGCTATTCGCCACCGGATCACCTGTTTCGGGAATTCGAGGCGGCTTTTCCCTACGAGGAAACCCCAGACCAGCAGGCGGCCATTGACGAAGTTCTGGCCGACATGCAGTCCGAACAGCCCTTGGACCGGCTTATCTGCGGCGACGTGGGCTACGGCAAGACCGAAGTGGCGATTCGGGCCGCCTACAAGGCGGTGCTTGACAACCGGCAGGTGGCGGTTCTGGTGCCGACCACCGTATTGGCGCGCCAGCACTGGCAGAGCTTTCAGGAACGTCTGCAGGGCAGTCCGGTGACGGTGGAGATGCTCTCCCGCTTTCGCAGCGCCGCCGAGCAGAAGGCCGTGCTCAAGCGCGCCGCCGCCGGCCAGGTGGATATTGTTATCGGCACTCATCGGCTGCTGCAGCGGGACGTGCGCTTCAAGGATCTGGGCCTGGTGATCGTCGATGAAGAGCAGCGCTTCGGCGTCAGCCACAAGGAACGACTCAAGAAGCTGCGGGCCGAGGTGGACATGCTCACCCTTACCGCCACGCCCATCCCCCGCACCCTGCACATGAGCCTGCTGGGGCTGCGCAACCTGTCGGTGATCGACACCCCGCCCGTGGACCGCCAGGCCATCCGCACCTATGTCACCCGCTTTGACGACGATCTGATCCGGCAGGCGGTGCTGCGGGAGCTGCGCCGGGGCGGCCAGGTCTTTTTCGTCCACAACCGGGTGCAGAGCATTGACGCCATGGCCAGTTTTCTGTGCACCCTGGTCCCCGAGGCCCGGATCGCCGTCGGTCATGGACAGATGCCGGAAAAAGCCCTCGAGGGGGTGATGCTCGATTTCATCGAGGGGCGCAGCAACGTACTGGTGTGCAGCACCATCATCGAAAACGGCCTCGACATTCCTCGGGCCAACACCATCATTGTCAATCGCGCCGACTGCTTCGGGCTCTCCCAGCTCTACCAATTGCGCGGCCGGGTCGGCCGCTCCGACCGCCGCGCCTATGCCTACCTGCTGATTCCCGGAGAAGGGGCTCTGACCCGCGAGGCCCGGGAGCGGCTGCGGGTGCTGCAGGAGCTCACCGAACTCGGTGCCGGTTTTCGCATCGCCAGTCACGACCTGGAGCTGCGGGGGGCCGGGGATCTGCTTGGCGGTCGTCAGTCGGGGCAGATCGCGGCCATCGGCTTTGAAATGTACAGCGAGTTGCTGGAGGAGACGGTTCAGGAACTGCAGGGCCGGGCCAAAGAGGATCGGGTCGATCCCGAAATCCGCCTCGGCCTGTCAGCCTTTCTGCCGGAAAAATATCTCCCCGATCCCAACCAGCGCCTGGTGTTCTACAAGCGGCTCGCCGCCGCCGATGACGAAGGGGAACTGTACCGGGTCGCCGACGAACTGCGGGACCGCTACGGGACCCTGCCAGAGCCGGCCCGGCTGCTGCTTGAAGTGATGAAGCTGCGGGTGGTGCTCAAGGAACTGCGCATTGAGCAGGCCGAATACGACGGCCGTCAACTGGTCTTTGCCTTTCGCGCGGACACGCCGGTGGCCCCGGAGCAGATTCTGGCCCTGGTGCGCCCCGAGGCCAGCCCCTTCAGCTTCAGTCCCGATTACCGGTTGTCTCTGCGTTGCGGCCGGCTGCCCGCAGAGACCCTGCCGGAGACAGCCAGAAAAGCGTTGCAAGGCTTTCTTTAGCTGTGCTAAATGGAGAGCATGAAGGTTGTCCTTTCCCGTGGAGTCAGAGAGCACCCCTTGAAGACGCATCGTTCCGGTTTGTCCCGTTGGCTACCCCTGGTATTTCTCATCGGCTGCAGCACTCTGCTCGGTAGCGCCTGTCGGCGCCAGGAGGACCCGCCGTCTCCGGTGCTGCTGCAGATCAACGATCGGCGGATTACGCAGGCCGAGTTCGAGGCCGAATTTGAACGCTATCTGAACACCCGAGGTCTGGCCTCCCGGGAAGGCCGTGAGGACCTCAGGCGCGCTTTTCTGGCCCAGAAGATTGATCGGGAGCTGATCCTCTCGGCGGCTGACCGGGCTGGCATCGCCTTAAGTCCGGCGGTTGAAGAGCAGATCGTCGCCGAGAGCCTCGGCGATTATCCCGAAGAGGCCTTTGCCGCAGTGCTGGAAGAGCAGGGGCTGAGTGCGGAACAGTGGCGCCGCACTCTGCTGGAAAACAGCCGCATCGAGGAGGCCGCCAGGCAGCTGGCTCAAAGCGGAGCGAGAGTCTCGGAAGAAGCCATTGTCGCCTATTACAGGCAACACGCCGATCTCTTTGACCGTCCACCGCAAGTGCGGGTGCGGCAGATCACTGTAACCGGCGAGGCGGCGGGCCGACGGGTTCTCGGTCAATTGCGTCAGGGCCACGAATTCGCCGAGGCGGCCCGCCGCCATTCCAGCTCTCCTGACGCCGCCGAGGGAGGCGACCTGGGATTCGTCGGTCGCGATCAGCTGCCCGCCGCCTTTGACGCGGTGATTTTCGATCTGCCGGTGGGGCGGGTGAGCGACCTGGTGCAAAGCGAATACGGCTATCACCTGTTTTTGGTTGAAGAGCAGCGGCCGGCCCGGCGACTGGCTCTGGACGAGGTTCGCGAAGAGATTACCGGCCGCTTGCAGGCCGACCTCGAAGAGCAGGCCTACCGTGACTGGCTGCGCGGGCTGCGCAGCGGGGCCGCCATCTCGGTGGACTGGAACCTTTTGTAAACGGAACATCAACCCCAAGCGAGGATATTGTTTGATATGAGAGGGATTCTAACCGGCCTGACCTGCTGCCTGCTGCTGATCGCCCTGCCCCTGCAGGCCGCGCTGATCAGCCGCGTGGCCGCCGTGGTGAACGACGACATTATTACTACTTTTGAGCTCAACCAGCGGATGCATTCCGAACTCGGCAGCGACTCAGAAGATCTACATGATATTCAGGTTCGCGAGACGATTCTGGAGGAGATGGTTCGGGAACGGCTGATGGATCAGCGCATCGAAAAGCTCGGTATCTTGGTCAGTCCGGAGGATGTTGATATGGCCATTCAGGATGTGGAGCGGCAGAACAACATTACCCGGGAACAGCTTACTCAGGCCCTTGAGGCCCAGGGGCTGAGCATGGAGGCCTATCGGCAGCAACTGCACCGCCAACTGCTGGAGTTCCGACTGGTGAGCCGCGAGATTCGCGATCAGGTAGAGGTCTCCAATCACGAAATGCGCCAGTATTTTCAGGAGAACTTTGAATCCTACCGGGAAGATCCCTACCTGCGGCTGAGCCGGCTCAGCTTTGCGGTTCCGGCCGGGGCCTCTGCCAGCCAGCGCTCGGCTCTGCGGGCCTTGAGCCGGGAAGCTCTGGATCGGCTGCGTGGTGGCGAACCCTTTGAGCGGGTGCTGGAGCACTATCGGCAGGAGCGAGGCGCCGAAGGCGGTTCGCTGGGACGCTTCGGCCAGGGGGATTTGAGCGAACCCTTTGCCTCCGCCGTCGCCACACTGCAGATCGGCCAGTACAGCGAGGTGGTCGACACCCCACAGGGATTGCACATCCTGCGATTGGACGAGCGGAACCCGGGCCGAGTGCCCGAGTTTGAAGAGGTGCGGGAACAGATTAGCCGGCTGCTCATCGAACAGAAGCGAGAAGCGGCACTGGACAACTGGCTGACCAACCTCCGGCAGCAAGCCCATATCGAGATTCGCATCTGATCGCAGGCAAACATGGATTCGACGGCCCGCCGGTTCTTTGGCGGGCTTTTTCATGGAAGGCGAAGGCCGTTGATGAGGATTCGCGGCGGGACTTTTTTCATTCATTGGGAGAAAGCAGATGATCAAACCGTTGCTGCTGACCATGGGGGATCCGACCGGGGTCGGGCCGGAGATCATTCTGCAGGCCTGGCTCAAGGATCGGCTCGACGTCGGCACCAGACCTCTGGTGGTGGTCGGTGACCAGGCCGTGCTGCGAAGGGCTGCGGCCATCTACGGTGCCGAGCTGCGGCGGGAAATTCCTGAAGGGGCCGCCGCCGGCCTTGCTGACGTGGTATTGCGCTGCGGGGAAAGGCTGCTGCTGCTGCAGAACCGTTCAAGCCTGCCCGCTGCCGAATTACGCTACGGTGCGCCGAATGCCGCCTGCGGCATGGCCATGCGGGACTACATCGAGTGGGCCTGTGACCGCTGTCTGTCGGGACAGGCGGCGGGCATGGTCACCGCTCCCATCAACAAGCAGGCCCTGCACGCCGCCGGGGTCACCGCGCCCGGCCATACGGAACTGCTGGCCGAGCGCTGCGGCGTGAAACAGGTGGTGATGATGCTCGCCGGAGACCGCCTGCGGGTCTGCCTGGTCACTACTCACCTGCCTCTCGCCGCGGTGCCTGCGGCCCTCACCGTCGACGCAATTGAGGGAACAATAAAGATCAGCGACGCCGCTTTGCGCCGGGATTTCGGTCTAACCTCACCGCGCCTGGCGGTATTGGCTCTCAATCCCCACGCCGGTGAAGGGGGGCAGTTCGGCGACGAGGAACAGCGCGTCATCGCCCCCGCCATCGAGGCGGCCCGCCTTCGGGGTGTTGACGTCAGCGGCCCGCACAGTGCCGACGCGCTGTTTCACTTCGCCGCTCGGGGAGACTACGATGCGGTCATCTGCATGTACCACGACCAGGGGCTGATCCCCCTCAAGTTGCTGCACTTTGACGACGGTGTCAATGTCACCCTCGGCCTGCCCATCATCCGCACTTCCGTCGATCACGGCACCGCCTACGATCTCGCCGGCACCGGTCGGGCCAACAGCGAAAGTCTCAGCGCGGCGCTGCGCTTGGCCGCCGCCATGGCCCGTCGCCAGAGCGACGTATCGTGACCTGCCGCCGGTACCCTGGGAAAGGCGGTTCGCGTTGCCAGGTTTCAACGCGCCATGCTAAAGTGATCCGTTGCCGCATCTGTTGAGCGGCGTTTTTTGTTCCCCTTTTTCAGCAAACACAGGGCATGGAGAGCATGGCTGACAAGATTGTCATCAAGGGTGCCAACGAACATAACCTGCAACATGTCGATCTGGAAATCCCCCGCAACAAGCTGGTAGTGATCACCGGCGTTTCCGGTTCGGGCAAGAGCAGCCTCGCCTTTGACACCTTGTACGCCGAGGGGCAGCGGCGTTATGTGGAGAGTTTGTCGGCCTACGCCCGGCAGTTTCTGGAGCAGATGGACAAGCCCGATGTGGAGAGTATCGAAGGGTTGTCGCCGGCCATCTCCATCGAGCAGAAGACCACTTCCAAGAATCCCCGCTCGACGGTGGGCACGGTGACCGAGATCTACGACTATCTGCGGCTGCTGTATGCCCGGGTCGGGCGCATTCACTGCCACCGCTGTGGCAAGGAGGTCGCCTCCTGGACCGTGCAGCAGATGGTGGACCGTATTCTGACGCTGCCGGAGAAGACCCGACTGCTGCTGCTGGCTCCCATCGTGCGCGGCCGCAAGGGGGAGTACCGCAAGGAGCTTCGCCAGTTGCAGGCTGACGGTTTTGTGCGGATTCGCATTGACGGCGAGATGTACGAACTGGGCGAAGAGATCGCTCTGGACAAGAACAAGCAGCACACCCTGGAGGTGGTGGTCGACCGACTGGTGATCAAGGACGGCATCGAAGGGCGGCTGGCCGACTCGCTGGAGACGTCCCTGAAGCTGGCCGGCGGTCTGGTGCGGGTGGAGGTGCCGGAGGGCGAAAGCCAGCTGTTTTCGGAACAGCACGCCTGCGCCGAGTGCGGCATCTCCTATCCTGAGATTACCCCGCGAATGTTCTCGTTCAACAACCCCCACGGCGCCTGTCCCGAGTGCGCAGGCCTCGGCACCCGGCTCTATTTCGATCCCGAAGCGGTGGTGCCCAATCCCGATCTGTCTCTGCGGGAAGGAGCCATCGCCCCCTGGGAAACGCGCACCGGCTTTTATTATCACCAGCTTCTCGAGGCGCTGGCGGATCATTACCAATTCGACATCAACACCCCTTTTCGTGAGCTGCCCGAGAACCTGCGCAACACTCTGCTGTACGGTTCGGGCAAGCAAGAGGTGCGTTTTTTTTTCGACCAGGGGGGGCGGCGGCACTTCTACGACAAGGTCTTTGAGGGGGTGATCCCCAACCTGGAACGGCGCTATCACGAGACCGATTCGGACCGGGTGCGGGAGAACCTCGGCCGATTCATGAATGTCATGCCCTGCCCGACCTGCAAGGGTGCCCGGCTGCGGGAGGAATCCTTGTTCGTGCGGGTCGGCGGCAATAATATCCAGGAGCTTTGCGCCCTGTCCATTCTGGAGGCTGAAGAGTTCTTTGCGGGGCTGCATCTGACAGCCAAGGAAGAGGAAATCGGCCGCCGAATTCTCAAGGAAATTCGCGAGCGACTCTCCTTTCTCAGCTACGTGGGACTCGACTACCTGAGCCTTGACCGGGCTTCAGGCACTCTCTCCGGCGGCGAGGGCCAGCGCATTCGGCTGGCCACCCAGGTCGGCTCGTCCCTGGTGGGGGTGCTGTACATCCTCGACGAGCCCTCCATCGGTCTGCATCAGCGGGATAACCGGCGGCTGCTGGAAACACTCAAACGGCTGCGGGATCTGGGCAACACGGTGCTGGTGGTGGAGCACGACGAGGAAACTATTCTGGAGGCGGATCAGGTCATCGACATGGGACCGGGTGCCGGCGTGCACGGCGGCCGGGTGGTGTCTCAGGGCACCCCCCAGCAGATTCTGGCCGACCCAGCGTCCCTCACCGGCCGTTATCTTTCGGGAACCCTGAGCATTCCGGTGCCTGTCGAGCGCCGCCGCAGCGAACGCCTGCTGCAGATTCGGGGCGCCCGGGAAAACAATCTGCAGCAGGTAGATGTGGATCTGCCGCTGGGGGTGATGACCTGCGTGACCGGTGTCTCCGGTTCGGGAAAGTCGACTTTGATTATCGACACCCTGTACAGGGCCCTGTCTCAGCGCCTTTATCGCTCTCGGGACAAGGCCGGCAAGGTCGACGCCATTGTCGGCCTTGAGCATCTGGACAAGGTGGTGGATATCGATCAGTCGCCCATCGGCCGCACCCCCCGCTCCAATCCGGCCACCTACACGGGGCTGTTCACCGATATTCGCGACCAGTTCACCCAGTTGCCCGAAGCGCGCATGCGCGGCTACAAGGCGGGACGGTTCTCTTTCAACGTCAAGGGCGGCCGCTGCGAGGCCTGCCAGGGGGAAGGGATTCTCAAGATCGAGATGCATTTTCTGCCCGATGTCTATGTGCAGTGCGAGGTCTGCCAGGGTGCCCGCTACAACCGGGAGACCCTGGAAATTCGATACAAGGGACAGAATATTGCCGAGGTTCTGGACATGACGGTCAGCCAGGCGCAGAAATTTTTCGAGAATATTCCCCGGATTCGTGGCAAACTGCAGATGCTGCAGGACGTCGGTCTCGGTTATATCAAGCTCGGCCAGAGCGCCACCACCCTCTCCGGCGGCGAGGCCCAGCGGGTCAAGCTGGCCAAGGAACTGGGCAAGCGGGCTACCGGGCGGACTATCTATATTCTCGACGAGCCGACCACCGGACTGCATTTCGCCGACATTCAGAAGTTGCTCGACGTGTTGCAGCGACTGGTGGGGACCGGCAATACGGTGGTCATCATCGAGCACAATCTGGATGTGATCAAGACCGCCGATTATGTCATCGACCTTGGCCCAGAAGGCGGCACCCGCGGTGGCCGGATCATTGCCACGGGCACTCCCGAAGAGGTGGCCCGCAATACGGCTTCCTATACCGGGCGCTACCTGCGGCCCTATCTCGATCTGTAAACCTCTTTCTTCGCGAGCCGCACGAGGCACCTGTGAAGGTCTCCTGGCCGGCTCTCGGCGCAAGGTATTGGTTTATGAGCTCTTCTCCCAGGCGGTTTCCAAATTTGCTGCCGGGCCAGGCATTGATGCTCTATTACGGAGCGGCAATCCTGCTCGGCACCGTTGCCCTGGCCCTGCCCGTGGCCGCCCACGGCGAGCCGCTGTCGCTGCTGGATGCGTTGTTTACCGCCACCTCGGCCCAGTGCGTCACCGGTCTGATCGTGGTCGATACCGCCACCCGGCTGACTCTGTTCGGCCAGTTGGTGGTGCTGGCACTGATGCAGATCGGCGGATTGGGGATTACCACCTTTTCCGTCTATCTGTTTTTTTATCTCGGCCGCGGGGTGGGAATCCGTGATCGCTGGCTGTTGCAGGAAACCCTCCTGCACAGCCCTGTCGAGTCGGTGGGCGGTCTGGTTCGCGCGGTTATCCTGCTGACCCTGCTGATCGAAGGGCTTGGCACGGCGGTTCTGGCCTTTGCCTTTGTGCCCGAAATGGGCTGGGCCAAAGGGCTGTATTTCTCTTTTTTCCATGCCGTTTCGGCTTTTTGCAATGCCGGCTTTTCGCTGTTTTCCGACAGCCTGGTGGGGTATCGAAACAACGGCCTGGTCAATGCCGTCATACTGACCCTGATTGTTCTGGGCGGAATCGGCTTCCTGGTCATGAAAGAGGTCGGCGACCTGATGCGTCGGCGCCGGTCGCGGCGCAACCGGCGAAGGCTGTCCCTGCACTCGCGGCTGGTTTTTCTGACCAGCCTGATCCTGATTGTGGGCGGAGCCCTGCTTATCGGGCTGCTCGAGGTTCCGGCCGCCTTTGCTTCGTTGGCACCCGGTGAGAGCCTGTGGACGGCTCTGTTTCACTCGGTAAGCGCCCGCACCGCCGGCTTCAACACCATCGACCTGACGCTGATGGGAGTGCCGACCCTGTTTCTGATCATGTTTCTGATGTTTGTCGGGGCCTCGCCCGGGTCCTGCGGCGGCGGCATCAAAACCACCAGCCTGGCCTTATTCGTAACGGTTCTCTTCAGCCGCCTCAAGGGTAATCCCCACACCAACGTGTTCCGTCGCACCCTGCCGGAAGCGGCCGCCTCCAAGGTCCTGACCCTGGTCATGACCGCGCTGCTGTTTCTGGCCCTGTCGGTGTTTGCGCTACTGACGGTGCAGTTGACGGGCCAGTCTGCCGATACCAGTCGCGGGGCCTTTCTGGAGTATGTTTTTGAGGCCGTTTCGGCTTTTGCGACGGTGGGTCTGTCCCTGGGTGCCACGGAAAAGCTGCAGCCTCTGGGTAAGGTAATCATCATTATGCTCATGTTTGTCGGCAGGGTCGGTTTGCTCACGGTGGCCTTTACCATGCTGCGCCGTTCGCGGGAGGACGCCGTGGAGTACGCCGAAGAGAATATCATGATCGGTTGACGGCAGGGCCGGCGGTGAAACCGGCCGGCCGGGGAGAAGGACGTTATGAAACGATTCTGTGTGGTCGGTCTGGGAAACTTCGGTTTCCATGTGGCCAAGACCCTGTATCAAGACGGTCACGAGGTCATCGCCATTGATCTGGACCGGGACAAGATCCAGCGCATCAAGAACTACGCTTCCTACGCGGTGATCGGTGACGCCACCAGCAAGGAGTTTCTGCGCAGCCAGGGCATCGGCGAGATGGACGCGGTCATTATTTCCACCGGCGAACGGTCCCATCTGTCGACCCTGGTGGTGCTGCACCTCAAGGAAATGAACGTGCGACGGATTCTGGTTAAGGCGATCAGTGAGGATCACGGCCGAATTCTTGAAAAGGTCGGTGCCACGGACATCATTTTTCCCGAGAAAGACACGGCGATCAAAATCGCCCACGGCTTGACCAGTTCCAATATTCTGGAGTTTATTCCGGTGGCCGAAGACTATTCTATTACCGAAGTGGCTCCGCCGAAGCACTTTATCGGCAAAAATCTTATTCAACTCGATTTGCGCCGGCAATTCGGGGTGACAGTCATCGGCATCAAGGATGTGCTGACCAGCGAGTTTATCACCCTGCCCGAGCCTACACATGTGATCAAGGACAGTGACCTGATGGTTCTGATCGGCAAGACTGAAAGCGTGGAAAAGGCCTGCAGGGCACGATAAGTGCGCTCACCCCACGCAGGAGCGGTTGACTTTGCCTGTAGAAAGGCTAGAATGAGCAGAGCATGCTTTTGTAACTATTCAAATTTATTGAAAAATAATTCGGGAAATGGATCGGCTGCAGTGGCTCGGAGGGAATTGCCCGGCGCCGTAGCAGGGGCTCTTTGATTGTCGATCAGGCGCCAGCGGAGTACCAAGGCCGAACATATTATGCAGGAGTTGGGTGACGTCATGGAAAAATGTCCTGTCTGCAAGGAACAGAAGAAAGGCAAGTACTGGTGCAGCGCCTGCAAGTCGGTATTTGTCTGTCCCATGCCTAATTGCGGCATGTTGATTCGCCAGCGGGACGCCGAGGACTGTCCCTCTTGCGGACTGCTCTTTGCCGACTACATCGCCCACAAAAAAATGTACCGTATTTGTCCCAAGTGTAAGAAAAAACAGGGTCTTTCTGAGCAGCAGTGCAAATTCTGCCGCTACTGGTTCAATTGTCCGAGCTGCGGCCACAAGGTCCCGTCCACCAGCATGCTGACCTGCCCCCGTTGTGCCGCCAATCTGCGTCGTTGAAGCCTTTTTACCCTTCACCCGCGTGAGATGAGCCGTTGCTGGCGACTCTGATTGTTTCGATTCTGGGAATCCTGTCCCTGGCCGCGGCCGGGCACGTGCTGCTGCACAAGCGCGATCCCCGTTCGGCATTTGGCTGGCTGGTGATCTGCTGCCTGCTTCCCGGCCTGGGCCCCCTCGGTTACTGGCTGCTGGGCATCAACCGGATTCATACCCGGGCACGGGACTGGCGGCTGGGCCTGCCCCGTGCCCGGGCGGCCGAAGCCCGCTTTTGTTCCTGGTCGCTGCTTCAGGGGTCTGGCGTTGCCTTTGGCGAAGAGGGTTACGGTGCCCTGGTTTCCCTGTCCGATGCGGTGACCCGGCGTCCCTTGCTGCCCGGAAATCGACTGCGCTCCCTGATGAACGGCGAGCAGGCTTTTCCCGCCATGCTCGAGGCCATTGCCGGCGCCCGCGATTCCCTTTATCTCAGCACCTATATCTTCGATACGGACCACATAGGACGCATGCTTGGCGCGGCGCTCACAGAGGCGGCGGAGCGCGGGCTGGATGTACGGGTGTTGGTGGATGGTTTCGGCGAACTTTACTCGCTGCCGGCGGCCCGCCAATTGTTCCGGGGCAGCAAGGCGGCCTATGCCCGTTTTCTGCCACCGGCGCTGACCGGGCGCGGTCTGCATTTCAATCTGCGCAATCACCGCAAGCTTTTGATCGTCGATGGGCAGCGGGGTTTTACCGGCGGCATGAACATCGGCGCCCGCCATCTGGCGGCCGTTCAGGGGCGGCGGCAGGCCCACGACATTCATTTTGCCGTCGAGGGCCCTGTGGTGGGGCAAATGCTCGAAGCCTTCATGGATGACTGGTACTTTGCTACGGGAGAAGCCCCCTCGCCCTGCAGCTATCCGCCGCCGCTGGCTGATGGCACGGCCTTTTGCCGGGGGATCAGTGCCGGTCCCAACGAAGATTTTGAGAAACTGCGCTGGATCGTTCTCGGTGCTATCGGCTGCGCCCGAAACCGGCTGCGTGTCATGACCCCCTACTTTATTCCCGACCGTGCCCTGGTGGCTGCGTTTAACGCCGCCGCGCTACGGGGTGTCGCGGTGGACATCGTGCTGCCGGTCAAGAACAACCTGCCTTACGTGGCCTGGGCGTCACGGGCCTATTTCAGCGAACTTCTGGAACACGGCTGTCGCATCTACTATCAGCCACCGCCTTTCGTGCACAGTAAACTGCTGCTGGTCGACGACCTGTACGCTCTGGTCGGTTCCGCCAATCTGGATCCCCGCAGCCTGCGGCTCAATTTCGAATTCAATCTGGAAGTTTTCGATGCCGGTCTGGCGGGCGGGCTGGCCGACCATTTCAATGCCGTCTGCCTCGTCGCCCGGCAGGTCACGGTGCAGGAGATACGGGACTGGAACCGGGCCAGCCGTCTGCGGGACGGGTTCGCCAAGCTTTTTTCGCCTTATCTGTAGAAGCCGGTCCCGAGCAGCCGAGCAAAAACAGGGGAAGAGCGGTCCCGCTCATCCCCCAAAATCAATTCGTTTCAGCCGGTAATTCTATTCGGCGTCACCGAAGGGCCAGTACCAGCGCCTCTTTTTCGGCCTGTCTTCGGCGGATTCCGCTGCTTCCTTATCCCTTATCCTGTGCTGCATTTTATCCCTGTCCTTATACTCCATGGCTTCCTTGTCGCGCAGCTTCTCCCTGCCTTGATACTTCTCTTTGTCGGCCTCCTGCAGGGGCTCGTCCTTCGACTGGTGCATCTCGTCCCTGTGCTGCATTTTTTCCCGGGCCTTGTCGCTCTGTTTGGCGCCCTTGTGCTCCATGTGCTGCCGCTGCTTCTCCAAAGCCTCCATGCCGTGATCTCCGGCTTGTTCGGCGCGCTGCTCTGCGGCACGTTCCAGGCCCGGGACGGCATTACGGCCCGGCGGACCCTGACTGCCGGGGTGACCGGTGTTTCCGTGCTGACTCGCCAGGGACGGCAAGGCTGTCATCAGAAGCAGCAGGCTGCTGAGCAGCAGCCCTGTAATCGTTCTTTTCATGGTTGCCTCCTTGTGGGTGTTTGTCGGGCCGGGTGAAAGGATCTCGGGGCCCTTATAAAGATATCTTTAACTCTATCATGTTTTTTCTCGCTGTGCCGGTGACGGCTAAAAGGGCTGATGTTGGCCTCGGGTTCTGCTATAATCGGCGCGCCGCTTGCGGGGCGGGCTTTTAAATAAAGTAAAAGGCGAACCATGAGTAAAGACGACATCTATGCCGGCTCACAGGGGCCGTCTCCTTTTGAATTCAACGAACGGGTTGCCGCGGTTTTTGACGATATGATCGGCCGTTCGGTCCCCGGTTACCGGGAATTGATCGGGCGGCTGGCTCAACTGTGTCGTTATTATTACCAGCCCGATAGCTGTATCTACGATCTGGGCTGCTCAACCGGCAATCTGGGGCTGGCGCTGTGCCGGGAGATGGCCGGCGACACCTTCCGCATGGTGGCGGTGGACAGCTCCCGACCGATGCTCGACCGCTACCGGGAGCGGCTGCCAGAGGGATCCTGCCGGGAATCCATCGAACTGGTCTGCGGCGATATTCGTGAGCAGCCGTTGCAAAACGCTTCGGTGGTGGTGATCACCTTGACCCTGCAGTTTCTGCCCCTTGCCGATCGAGACGCCCTGCTCGCCAGGGTCTACCGGGCGCTGCGCCCCGGGGGCGTTCTGCTGCTGACGGAAAAAATTCAGCAGACCGACCCTGCACTGGAGCTGCTGCAGCAGGATTTTTACTACCGCTTCAAAAAAGAGCGTGGCTATTCGGAGCTGGAAATCAGCCAGAAGCGCGAAGCCCTGGAAAACGTTCTTATACCAGAAACCGTCGGCGCTCACCAACGACGTCTCGAGGAAGCCGGTTTTCGCTGTTACGACCTGTGGTTCAAGTGGTTCAGTTTCGCCTCCCTGCTGGCACGCAAGGAGACACCCTGATGCTGGATTTGAAGGAAACGCTGAAGGTTTGGGGTGAGCAGGCGTGGCTGGATTCTCTGGAAACCCTGCTGGATGAAAAGGAGCAGTTTCTTACTCAAGTGGACGGCAACGCGCGTCGCCTGCTGCCGCTTCTCGAGCGGCTGCCGAGCGTGGCTGATCCCGACGTGGATCTGGACGCCGACTGGATCCGTGTCGGCAGCAAGACCGACCTCACCGGGAAGCAGCAGGCGGAACTGCGGGACATCCTCCTGGAATTCCGCCACTGGCGCAAGGGACCTTTCAGTCTGTTCGGGGTCGAGATCGACAGCGAATGGCGCTCGGACCTGAAATGGAACCGCATCAGGCACCACATCACGTCGCTGGCCGGGCGCCGGGTGCTGGATGTAGGCAGCAGCTGCGGCTATTACCTGCTGCGCATGGCCGCCCAGCGGCCCTGGCTGGCTCTTGGCCTGGAGCCCTATGCGCCCTTTTACTGCCAGTATCTGTTGCTGCAGCGGCTGATCGCCGCCCCCCAGGTGCAGTGCTGGCCCCTTAAGTTGGAAGAGCTGCCGGAGATGAGCGCCTGTTTCGACAGTATTTTTCATATGGGAGTGCTGGCCCACCAGCGGGCGCCTCTCGATGCCCTCAAGCAGTTGGGCGGGATGTTGCGACCGGGCGGCGAGCTGATTCTGGAAACTCTGATCGTCGAAGGCGAAGGTCCATGGGCCTTCTGCCCTCCCCAGCGCTATGCCAAGATGCACAATGTATTTTTTCTGCCCACCGTTGCCTGTCTTCGAGGGTGGCTGGAGCGGGCCGGGTTCAGCAACATCCGCTGCATCGACCAGAACTGGACCGGACCGGAGGAGCAGCGCCGCACCGAGTGGATTCGAAGTGAATCCCTGAGCGACTTTCTGGATCCGCAGGATTTCCGCAAAACCATCGAAGGGCATCCGGCTCCGCTGCGCGCGGTGCTGCTGGCCGAGTGCCGCTAATGCTGTCAGCGCCGAGACCCTGCCGACAACGGCGCGTTTTTTTCACCAACCCGTAAAGACCATGGAGGATCGCCATGCCCGTCATTCGCCTTGCCATTTCTCCCCAACCCGGAGAAGTCAAACATCAGCTCATCGCCCGGCTTACGGAGGCGGCGGCCGCGGAAACTGGAATTCCAGCGGCCAAGTTCTTGGTTTTAATCGACGAACTGCCTCGGGAAAATATCGGTGTCGGTGGCTTGCCCCTCGATGAGCTCATGGCCCGACAGGGCGATGCAGACAACCCCTAATCCGGAGGAATCCCATGGAAAAAGTCTCCCTTGGCATCAAAACCCTCGCCCAACCGTCGCCGGTTTGGCTGGTCGGTACCTATGACGATGCCGGTCGGCCCAATCTGGCCACCATTGCCTGGGGCGGCATCTGCTGCTCCAAACCGCCTTGCGTCGCCATCTCCCTGCGTCCGGCCACCTACAGCCATGACAGCATTCTGCGCCGTGGCGCCTTTACCGTCAATGTCGCCACCGAGGCCTTCGCCCGCCAGGCCGACTACTGCGGCATCGTTTCGGGGCGGGACGGCAATAAGTTCGACGCCGCCGGCCTGACGGCGGTCCGCAGCGAGTTGGTGGACGCTCCCTATGTCGAGGAATTTCCGCTGATTCTGGAATGCCGTCTGCAGCAGACCGTGGAGGTTGGCGGACACACCCAGTTCATCGGCGAGATTGCCGATGTCAAGGCCGATCCGGCGGTGCTGTCGGCAGACGGGATTCCCGATATCGAAAAGGTGCGGCCGATGATTTTTACCCCGGTAATCCGCACCTACCACGGCACCGGAAGTTATCTGGGGCAGGCCTTTTCCATCGGTAAGGAATTTGTGTAGGGTTCTTGTGGGGGGCTTGAGGGGACTGTTGTACCTGTGCTGAAGCCCTTTAACGGGACCGGTTCTCGGTTCGCTCCAGCCACCCTTTGAGGGCTTCGATAACGATGGTTGCCTGTTGGCCGTTCAGCTGCCGCAGGTCGGCGATGCCGGTCATGCGCTTGGCAAAACGGGCCAGAGCGGTCCAGCGGGGATCGCGTACCGCGCCCAACTGGTGAAGGCGTAGCCACAGGCCGCGAGCCTTCCATACCGTAGCGGGCAGGGGGCGGTCGCCGGATCGGGGCAGGCGTGGGCGCCAGCCAAGGGCCTGCAGGCGGTCGAGCAGATGGCGCAGTTCTGCCTCGTCCAGATCGGCCGCCGATGTTCGACCCGCTATCGTGGAGTCGATGAGGGCCCGGTATTCCTCGTCGCTCAGTCCCAGCTCTTTTTTGGCAATATGGATTTTGGCCAGACATCTGCGACGATAGTCCTGCGGCATGTCCCCCTGCCTTTCTCCTGAGGTTTTAGCCTGTCATTTCAACTGTGGAGGTCTTCGGGAACAGCTCCAGCAGCGCGCCGAGAGCCGGCGAAGCGTTCATGTCCCGGCGTCGAATAAACAGAGTCGGAACCCGGCAGAAGGGTTCCGCGATCCGGTGAATCCTTACCAGCGACGCAAAGGGGCCCCGTTCGACAAAAGACCGGGGCAGCATACTGATGCCCATGCCGGCGCCGACACAGCCGAGAATCGCGTCCAGTGTGCCGAACTCCGCGGTTCGCACCGGAGTCAGGCCCGCTTCCCGCAACCACTGCTCCAGGCGATTGCGGCAGGAGCAGCCGGGGCGGAACACCAGGATGGTGTCAAAACTGTCGGCTGCCGGCAGGGGCTCGTCCGGGGCCGTGATCAGCACCATCTCCTCCTCGCAAACGGCCTGCTGGACAAGCTCGCCGTTGGCCACCGGACCGCCCACAAAGGCCCCTTCCAGCTCGTAATTCAGCACCTGGCGGATCAACTCCTGACTGGCTCCGGTCTGCAGGCTGATGTCCACTTTGGGATAACGGCGATGGTAACGGCTCAGAAGCTGGGGCAGATGGACCGCCGCTACCGTGTCGATGGCGCCGAAGCTCAGGGGGCCCTGGGGAGGAAGGGCGCCGCTTACCGCCAGTCGGGCTTCTTCCACAATCCGCAGAATCTGTCGTGCGTAGCCCTGCAGGCTGCGACCCGCCGCGGTTGGCACCATGCCGCGCCCGGTACGGGCAAACAACGGGGTACCAAGATTGTCTTCCAGCCGCCGCAAACGGGTCGTGACGTTGGATTGCACATAGTGCAGGCGCTCCGCGGCGCGAGAGACGCTTCCTTCTTCGGCAACCGCCAGAAAAATGCGCAGTGATCCCAGATCCATAGTGGACCCTCCTGATGTGGATATCTCTAAAGACGATATCAGGGTTCAGCTCAATTCATTTGACATGAATTGATGATCTTCCTATGCTCAAAAGACGGGCCGCTGGCATGAAATTCTGTCCCCGGCGATCGACCGACAACGCCGCCCTGCGGGCCCCGGTAGGTGGGCGCAGGATCACGGTCGAATGATTCAGTCCGGATAATGTGAGCCAGAGGGCAACCAGTTTTTCGGCGCTGCCACTGCTGAAGGCCCCGCAGGGGTTTTTCAGCCTGTTTGCCGCCGCAAGGAGAACAATGTCATGAGCAACGCACCCAACACCAAGATCCGCATGTTCGGTTCACTGCACACCTTTCGCCGCAATCGGGGGCTTGAGTCCTTCGAAATGATGTATATTCCGCCCGAGGGTTGTAACGGCTATGACCTGGCCCGTGAGCTGGGTCTACCGATGAACAAGATTGAAGGGGTTTTTGTCAACAATACCGCCTATCCGCTGGATGCGCACATCAAGCCCGGCGACAAGGTCGCGATTATTTCCTCCGGAGTACCGGGCCCCCATCGCTACTCCCTTGGCATTCATTCGGCGGGAAAGCACCTGCGCGAGGAATAGACCAGGGCAAGGGCTGGTCGCGGCTGCGACTGCAGCCTCGGTCTCACTCCTCAATTCGCCAATCTCCACCTGTAAAAACAGTTCTCCCTCCTTATGAGGCCGTGGACATTCTGCCGTCGGCTGCGGTTTTCCGTTTCAGGATTTATGACGTCGCAGAAAAGCCACCCCGAACCAGCATAAAACGGCCAGCGCCATGAGCGGCAGGGCGGGAACAAAGTGACCGCTGGTCTGGGCCAGCAGGATGGCCGCAAACAGCGCGCCCACGGAAACGGGCAGGTAGCGGCCGGCACGACCGGAAGCGCCGAGCAGATTGTCGTTGATGGCGTAGCGGCGGGCGACCACGGCGAAAAATGCCGCCATGATCCAGTCCGAGACGCCGAACACCGGAGCCATGCCCGCAGGGCCGGGGAATGCCAGTTTGACCAGCAGCATGTCGACGAGGGGAACGGGGCCTTCTGGAGCCAGGTAGTAGGTTTGGATTTCCTCGCTGAAACCGGCAGTGGGGCCGCCAAACCAACTGGCAAAATCGGCCATGCCCATGACCAGACAGACCGGTATGATCTCCCACAGGCGCTGCAGATAGCGTCCCAGAGTGGCACCGACCAGGGTGGCGCCCCCCAGCAGAAAGGCCGACTGAACAATGGTCAGCACCGGTTGCCAGACAGGAACGGGAAAGGGACGGTGCAGCAGCCAGATGCCCAGCAACAAGGCCAGAGCCCAGAACAGATAGAAGAAGCGGGAGCGTTTTGCCGGCTGCAGTCGCAGCGCCGGAAGTAGCAACTGGGCGGCGCCAAACAGCTGCAGGGCAACAAAGCCGCCCGCCCACCAGCGGCCGGTCTCCTCAAAAAGCCGCCCGGCGCTCCACAGGACCAGCACCGCAGCACTCCATAGCAGGAAGCCGGCAAAAAGCTTGGCACATTGCCGCTGGTTCCAGGTGCCGACAGAACTGATCAGGGAAGCTGCCATGCGCTGAAGGGCCCTTGCTGGCGGGGTCAGTCCGAGTCCCCGGCGAGTCCTGCCAGAGCAGCGAAAGGGGAGTGGCTCAGGGAAGGACGAACTGGCGCCGTGGAGGGGTTATCCGTGTCGCGGTCCTGCTGAACTGCCCGGCTGTGTTCGTGGTCGTGGCAGTAGACGCAGAGCAGCTCCCAGTTGCTGCCGTCCGGAGGATTGTTGTCGTGGTTGTGGTCGATGTGATGGACCGTCAACTCGCGTAATTTCTTGCCTTCAAATTCCCGGGCACAGCGGCCGCACACCGACGGAAACAGTTTCATGGCCTGTTCGCGGTATCCGGCCTGACGAACCTG
The DNA here is from genome assembly GCA_007134025.1 of Desulfuromonadaceae bacterium. Taxonomy (GTDB): domain Bacteria; phylum Desulfobacterota; class Desulfuromonadia; order Desulfuromonadales; family Syntrophotaleaceae; genus SLLR01. Next base: position 27,400 of record SLLR01000020.1, read on the forward strand.
CTGTTCTCGCCGCATCGCAGTGACGATGTCGTTGACTTGCGGCGCTCTTTTCCTCCTGCCGGCGTTGTTCATCTTGACCCCTCGGGTAAGTTCTTGACAGAATGCGGTCCTGGGAGCTTGCCGAAAAACGGCCCGCCCCGAATCCCGGTCACGTTGACCATGAGCCGAGCCTACTCTTTTCAGGCGGAGAGATCAATCCCTCTGTGGGTAGAGGCACGTCCACGGAGGAAAGGTACAGAAGACATGCCCGAAAGAAGAAAATTTGCTTACAGGCTTTTCTGGAACTGCGGTCTGATCACGGTGGGCTCCCTGATACAGGCCATCGCTCTCAAAGCTATCGGCACTCCGCACAATTTTATTCCGGGCGGACTGTTCGGGGTCGGCTCGCTGATCTATTACAACACCCAATTTCTCAATCCCGGGCTGCTTTACCTGTTGCTGAACATTCCCATGTTCATCCTCGGATATCTCTTTATCACCCGCCGTTTCCTCGGCTACAGCGCCCTGGCCATGGTGCTCATTACAGTCTTTTACCAGCTGATACCGTTTCGCTTCGATATGGATAATCAACTTTATGCGGCGCTGGCGTTCGGGGTGGTGCTCGGCGCCGGGGTCGGGGTGGTGCTGCGCTCCCTGGGCTCCAACGGCGGTCTTGATGTTGCGGCAGTGATTCTCAACCAGCGTTTCAACATCGGGGTCGGTAAAGTCTATTTTGTATTTAACGCGCTTTTGTTTTCGGTCGGTTTTGCCAGTCTCGATAACGACCTGGTCATCGCCTCAATGATCGCCATGTTTGTCTGCTCGACGGCGGTAGATTATGTGCTTTCCATGTTCAACCAGCGCAAACTGGCCTTCATCGTCTCGGAAAAACCGGATCAGATCGCCGCCGAAGTCATGCACCGGCTGAAGATCGGCACCACCCTGCTACCGGCAGTGGGTGCCTACCGCCGTCGGGAAAAAACCGTGCTGATGGTGGTGATCAACAATATCCAACTGAAGCGGCTGGAGGAGATCGTCTTTTCCATCGACGAACATGCCCTGTTTATTGTCGAGAACACTTTCAGCGTTCTGGGATCGACCTTTTCGCGCCGGAAAATCTACTGAACGGCGGTTCAAGCCAGTTTTGCCGCGATAAAGGCGGTGGTCCAGGCGGCCTGCAAATTCAAACCGCCGGTGAGGCCGCCAATGTCAAGGACTTCACCGGCAAAGTAGAGATTTGAACAGATGCGGCTTCGAAGGGTTTTAGTGTCGACGTCATCCTGGAAGACACCGCCGCCGATGAAGGCGACATCCATGGTCAGTTACGGGTATCCATGGGCTTGGAAGAGACGGTCAGCTGCTGCCGCAGTTCGTTGAGTACCTCCTTGATCCGGTCGGCATTGTGCGAACCCATGCGTATCAGCAGCTTTTGCCCGGCGGAGAGAGCTTCCAGCTGGGGATCGGCATAGCGGTAGCGCGCAATGTGCTCTTCGAGAAGGATGGGCTCCTCGATTCGGGGGGTGGCCAGCAGGTGATCCAGTACGGCGATCATGCGGTCGTGAAAGTGGCCTTCAGGGTAGCCCATCTCCCGGTAAACCTGTTCCATCAGGGGATAAATGCGCAGATAACTCTGCGCCAGCTGCCGGCTTGAAACGCTTTCAGCCAGTTCGACGTAGGGTGTATAACGGGCGAAGTTGGCCGAAGCGATCACCTCACCGTCGTCGCTTGCGGCGACCCGAAAACTTCCCCGCGGAGGGGCTACCGGCAGGTGCTGAAGGGGCAGATCCCGTCGCGGCAGGGCATCGATGATGATCATCATGCGGGGCATAAAATGGGGGGCTGAGAGCAGCTCCCGGGCGGCCGTCTCGCCGAACAGTTGCTTCAGCAACGCCTGGATGAAGGCATCGCTCTGTCCCGGTTCGGGAAGCGCCGGTATGCTTTCCTCGCCCGTCTCTGCGGGCATCGCGGCGGGCTCCGGCAGAGGGTGGCGGACGGGCGTTTCAGGCTCGACAAGCGCCGCCACCGATGCCTCTTCGACGGCGGGCGGTTCGGTTTTTCTGTTGAGCCGGAACCAGACCAAAGCCAGGCTCAGTACAAGCACCAGAACAACGAACACAACGATACGCAGCGGTTTCACGACGGATTCCTCCCTGAGTTGGGGGTTTTGGGCGTATGGGCATCGGTCGCAACGGATCCCTGTTGCGGGTTTAAGGGGGGCGAGAAGTTCTTCAGGCGCAGGGCGTTGCCGACCACGCTGATGCTCGAAAAAGCCATCGCGCCTCCGGCGAAGATCGGCGACAGCAGCAGGCCGAAGGCCGGATACAGGACGCCGGCCGCAACGGGCAGCAACAGGGCATTGTAGGCAAAGGCCCAGAACAGATTCTGTTGAATGTTGCGCAGGGTGGCACGGGAAATCGCCACCCCGTTGGCCACCCCGCTGAGGTCGCCGGACATGAGCACTACGTCGGCGCTTTCAATGGCCACATCGGTGCCGGTGCCGATGGCCAGGCCCACGTCGGCGGCGGCGAGCGCCGGGGCGTCGTTGATGCCGTCCCCGACAAAAGCAACTTTTTTTCCGCCCCTGCGCAAACCTTGCAGGGCTTCCACCTTGCCTTCGGGCAGCACTTCGGCGACCACGGTATCGATCTCCAGAAGGCGAGCGATGGCTCGGGCTGTGCGTTGGTTGTCGCCGGTTATCATGGCGATCTCCAGTCCGAGCCGGTGCAGGGCTCGCAGGGCCTGGGGAGTGGTTTCCTTGATCGGGTCGGAGACCGCGATGATGGCCGCCAGACGGCCGTCAATGGCGGCGTAGAGTGGCGTTTTGCCCTCATCGGCGAGACGCCCCGCCTCTTCGGCAAAGCCGGCCAGATCAATCCCTTCACGGACCAGCAGACGATCGGCTCCCACCAGTACCCGAACCCCGCCGATGGTTGCCCGAATGCCCCAGCCGGGGAGCGCCTCAAAGGACTCGGTTGCGGCAAGGGGCAGGCCGCGTTTTCTGGCCGCCAGCACGATCGCTTCGGCGACCGGGTGTTCCGAGGGGTTTTCAGCGGTGGCCACCAGACTCAACACCTGTGCCTGGTCAAAGCCTTCCAGAACCGCAATATCCGTCAGCTCCGGCCGTCCCTTGGTCAGGGTGCCGGTCTTGTCCAGGGCCACGACCTGTGCGTCCCGCAGCCTCTGGAGCGCTTCTCCCTTACGGAACAACACCCCCATTTCGGCGGCCCGGCCGGTGCCGACCATGATGGAAGTCGGTGTGGCCAGGCCCATGGCGCAGGGGCAGGCGATGATGAGCACCGCCACCGCATTGACCAGGGCATAGGTGAGTGCCGGTTCGGGACCGAAGCTCAGCCAGACAAGGAAGGTCAGCACCGCAATCCCCAGTACCGCAGGGACGAAGCGGGCGGTGACCCGGTCGACGAAGGCCTGGATCGGCAGCTTGGCGCCCTGAGCGTTCCTGACCATCTGAATAATATGCGCCAGAACCGTGTCGGCGCCGACCCTGGTGGCGCGAAAGGTCAAGGAGCCGTTTTTATTAATGGTGCTGCCTACTACCTGCGCACCCGTTTTTTTGGCCACCGGCATGGGCTCACCGGTAATCATCGACTCGTCCACAAAGGAAGATCCCTCGACCACCTGACCATCGACGGCAATCCTTTCGCCGGGACGCACCTGCACAAGATCGTCGACCGCCACCTGCTCCAGGGGAATCTCGACGATTTCACCGTCACGATAAACCCGGGCGGTTTTGGCCTGCAGTTCCATCAACCGCCGGATGGCTTCGCCGGTACGGCCTCTGGCTCGTACCTCCAGGTAGCGTCCGAGGAGAATCAGGGTCACGATGACCGCAGCGGCTTCGAAATAGACGTTGGCCGTTCCCTCCGGCAGCAACCCTGGAGCGAAAGTCGCCACCAGCGAGTAACTCCAGGCGGCACCGGTACCCAGAGCGACCAGCGAGTTCATATCGGGATAGCCTGCGGCCAGAGCCGGCAGGCCAAGGCGGAAAAAGCGCCATCCCGGGCCGAACAGGACCGCGCTGGTCAGCAGGAACTGAACAACCCAGCTGGTCTGGCGGCCGAGGGTTGCATGAAGCAGATGATGGAACCCCGGCACCATGTGGGTTCCCATCTCCAGCACAAAGACCGGAGCGGTCAGAAGGATGGCCAGAAGGGAAAGCCGTCTCAGATGTTGTATTTCACGATCCCGGCGAAGTTCGGTTCCTTCCGCAGCATCTTCCGGCTCGGCAGTTTGGGCCCGGTAACCGACCGCCGCTGCCGCCGCTATCAGCGTGGATACGGTGGTCGTGTCGGCGGCAATCCGGACGTTGGCCTGTTCCGTTGCCAGATTGACGGCGACATCAATAACTCCGGGAATCGCCAGAAGCGCCTGTTCGATGCGTCGGACGCAGGAAGCACAGCTCATGCCCTCCAGGGACAGGGCGATGTCTTTTGACAGGACGCCATAGCCCACCCTGGTGACCGCCTGACAGGCTGCGCGGACCGTATCCGCCGCAGACGAAGCCTCCACCATCGCCAGGTTGACCTGTGCACTGGCCAGATTGACGCTGGCCCATACAACACCGGGAACGCTGCGTACCGCCCCTTCGACGCGCCCTGCGCAACTGGCGCAGGAAAGCCCTTCAAGGGGAAGCAGCAGGCAGAAAGCCATGGCATACTCCTGTAAGAAATTATGTCGACAGGCCGCGAGTCAGTTTCGCATTGAACCCCGCAAGACGTCAACGGTTCGATCGAGCTGTCCGCCGAAAGGAAGATGCCCGCTTTCGAATCCTATTGACAAGCGCCCGTTTTGTGTAGAATTGGGAAACACGGCGGACCAGGTCCGGTGCCGGCCGATAGCCATTTGACAGGGGAGTTGACGATGAAAGACTGGTTGCTTGAATTGCTGGTTTGCCCCGCCTGCCTGCCCGAGGAAAAGGCGCTGCAGGCTCATGTTGTCGAGCGGCGGCAGGACGACATCCTCGAAGGGCTGCTCAGCTGTTGCCGATGCCGTGCCGAGTATTCCGTTCGCCAGGGCATCGCTTATCTCAACCCGCCCGGCGGCCAGGCCGCTTCCGCATCCCGCTACGAGACGCCTGCGCTGCTGTCTTCCTATCTCTGGAGCCACTACGGCGATCTGCTTCCCGATCCCGAGGCCTCATCGGCCTATTCCTACTGGGCCGGTCTGTTTAACGGCAGCGGCGGAACCGCCCTCGACCTGGGAGCCGCCGTGGGCCGCATGAGTTTCGAACTGGGGCGCTGCTGTGAGCGGGTGGTGGGCGTGGATAATTCGGTGACCTTTATTCAGGCGGCCCGCAATCTGCTGCAGAAGGGGCGCCTGGATTTCTCCCTGCCCGTGGAAGGCTCTCTGGTTCAGCCGGTCAGCATGACCTTGCCCTGGTCGACGGACGGGGTCGAATTCATTGTTGGCGATGCCCTCGCTTTGCCTTTTCGAAACGCTGCTTTTGCCACCTTGGCCTCTCTCAATCTGATCGACAAGGTGCCGCAGCCCATGACTCATCTGCGGGAGATGAATCGCGTGGCACAGCCAAGCGGGGCGCAGCTGCTTTTCTCCGACCCATTTTCCTGGTCGACGGAGGTGGCGGCCGAAGCGGAGTGGCTCGGCGGCAAGCTCGAAGAGCCCTTTGCCGGCCGCGGGGTGGACAATGTCGGTGCCTTGTTGCGGGGCGCCGACCGGCACCTGTGGCCTGCCTGGCAGATCGACGCACAGGGGCACGTATGGTGGAAGATTCGCACCCATGCCAATCACTTTGAACTGATTCGCAGCTGCTATATCAAGGCCAGTCGCTGAAGACGCCCGGAAAAACGGCGCTCGTGGCGCCTGAATGGGATACTCAAGAGGAGACATAATGGAAAAAACCACGATCTGCCGGCTCTGCTCTGCCTGTTGCCTGGTGACGGTCGAGGTAACCGACGGCCGCCTGGTGAGGGCCCGCCGTCAATCCCCCCTTCCCGAGGAACGGCAGTGGTTCTGTCCCAAGCTGTCGGCGGCGGCGGCCATCACCCATGCGCCGGAGCGACTGCAGCGGCCGCTGTTGCGGGAAGGCGGGCGACGGGCGGGTGCCTGGCGTGAAGCCGACTGGGATGAGGCCCTGTCCGTGGTTGCCGAGCGTTTCCGGTCCCTTCGTCATCGCTACGGAGCGCCTTCGGTGGGCTGGCTGCGGGGAATGGCTGCGGACTGGGGGGCGCCCTGGGACTATGTCAATCGCTTCATGAATGTTTTTGGCTCCCCCAACACCATCGGTAACGGCTCGGTCTGTCATGTGGCCCGGGAGATGGCTCATCAGTATACCTACGGCGCCATGACCCTGCCGCAGGTGGCCGAGAGTCGTTGTCTGCTGATCTGGGGAAAAAATGACCTCAACACCAATCCTCCGGCTGCCGAGGCCATCCTGGAAGCCCGCCGCCGGGGCGCCGCGCTGATCGTCGTCGATCCGGTGCGTACCGCTCTGGCCGAGCGGGCCGACCTGTGGTTGCAGATCAAGCCCGGCCACGACGGCCCCCTGGCCATGGCGATGATTCACGAAATTATTCGGGAGGGTCTCTACGACGAGGCTTTTGTCAGAGACTGGACGCTGGGTTTTGAGGAGCTGCGCCAGGCCGCCTCGACGTTCTCTCCGGAACAAATCGCCGCGAAGGTCTGGCTGAAGCCCGAGGATATTCGCCAGGCTGCCCGGCTCTACGCCGCCAGCGCGCCGGCCTGCCTGATCGACGGCAATGGTCTCGACATGCAGCAGCACGTCTTTGACGATACGCGGGCGGTCTGTATGCTGCGGGCCCTCACCGGTAATCTCGACCGGCCCGGCGGCGACCTGCTGCCGCAGCCGGTGGCGGCCCGCAACCTGCAGTTGCAGGAGCGGCTGCCGGCGGATGCCAGGCCCATTACCGAGGCCTATGCGCTGTTTAACAGCTTTCATCACAACTGGGGACTGCACGCCCAGTCCTGTATCCCCGATGCGGTTCTGGAGGGAAAACCCTATCCGCTGCGCATGCTGGTGGTTCAGGCGGGAAATCCCGCAGTCACCATGGCCGATTCGCAGCGGGTACGGCGGGCGTTGGACCGGTTGGAATTCCTGGTGGTCATCGACCCTTTTGCAACCCGTACCAGCGAGTTTGCCGATGTTCTGCTGCCGGCCTGCGGCTGTTTTGAAAAAACCCAGCTCAACCGCGCCGCGCTGCGTCACAACCGGGTGGTTCTGCAGGATCAGGTGCTGCCGCCCCTTGGCGACAGCCGTCCGGACTGGTGGATTGTCTTTGAGCTGGCCCGGCGCTTAGGTATGCAGCAGGACTTCCCCTGGCAGTCGGTGGAACAGGCCATCGACGACCAGTTACAGCCGTCCGGAATAACCGTCGCCGACCTGCGAGCCCATCCCAACGGACTGAGCGCCGGCGAAACCCGCTTTCACAAATACCGGGAGCAGGGGTTTGCCACACCGTCCAAAAAGGTGGAACTGTTTTCTCCCCGACTGGCGGCGGCCGGTTTTCCGGGTACCCCCTGCGAGGCCGGCTGGAAGCAGGACCCGGTGAGCTTTGCCGAAAATCGCAGCGAATATCCGCTGATCGGAATCAGCGGACCCCGCTCCAACCGCTTCACCCACAGTCAGTTTCATCGCATCCCTGCCCTGTTGCAGCAGGAGACGGAAGCACGGGTCGATATTCACCCTCGGGAGGCCCGGCGTCTGGGGGTGGATGATGGCGATCGGGTGAAAATCCTCTCGCCCCGGGGCGAGGTCCAAATGCGGGTCCGAATCTGGGATGGTGTTGCGGAAGGCTGCCTGCTACTGGGTTGGGGCTGGGGCGAGACGGATCCAGCGGCTAATCTGAACGATTTGACCGATGACGGCCGGCGCAACCCGGTGACCGCGACTCCTTCCAGCCGAAGTTTTTATTGCCGGCTGCTCAAGGAGCAGCCGGCCGCTCCTGCCGCAACCACAGACTGAGGATTCTGCCGGCCAAGGCCGCCCCGCCTGTCAGTCCTTTTCTCCCAGGTCCAGCAGGGCCTTCAGCATTGCCACTCGAACCATCTCCACCTGTCCTTCAGCCGCCCTCGCCAGAGGGATGCCGTAGATGGCCTCCAACTCCAGCGGCCGGCCTTCGAGGCGGTCGATCATCATGCTCGGCCGGTAGTCGTGCATATCTTCCGTGGCGCTGATCATTTGCGCGATGAAAGGCGCGGCGTCAATGGGACAGCTCAGATTCTGGGCGTTGCCGGCGGCGATGACTTCTGCCATCAGGGACTGAATCTCCCTGCGGGTGTCCCCGTGTGCGAGCAGCTCGGTGACGGTTTTGCCGGTGAGAGCACAGAGACCGTTGAAGGGAATGTTCCAGACCAGTTTCTCCCACCGGGCCCGCTGCAGATCGGCGACCGCTTCGCAGGGGACGCCGGCGTCGCTGAACAGGGACGCCAGGGACGCGGCCCGATCAGAAAGGCCGCCGCAAAATTCCCCGAGCCGAATCCGCCCCTGACCCAGGTGATGTACAACCCCCGGCACGCCGCGGTTGCAGCACAAAAAAGCGATGCCTCCCAGTACCCGTTCGGCACCGAAGGCTTCGGCCAGCAGTTCTTCGTTGCCGAGACCGTTCTGCAGGGTCAGAACGCAGGTTTCGCCCTGCATCAGAGGAGCCACCAGTTCGACCAGGCGGTGGTTGGCGAAGGTTTTGAGACCGACCAGCACCAGATCGACGGGACCGAGTTCGGCGGAATCGAGGGCGCAACGGACCTTGTCCAGATGAAAGTCGCCCTGCGGAGAGATGACAGTCAGTCCTTTTTCGCGGATCGCCTGGTAGTCCCGACGCAGCAGAAAGCGTACCGAATGTCCGGAGCGTTGCAACTGAGCGCCGTAATAGAGGCCCAGGGCCCCGGCGCCGATGACGGCAATCTTCATGGGAGTTCTCCATGGACGGCGGCCGGCAGATCGGCCCGGACCGGTCCGGTGTGGGTAGACGGCCCGTATTTTCTGTTCTGCGCCCGCCTGCTGTGTTGCAACCCAACTGGCCACATTCGCAGCGCGGTGCTGCTCAAAATGGCCTTTTCTTGACGGATTGCAAAGTTTCGTGGTAGGATCCAGAGATTATCAAAGGAGAAAATCATGTTTAAAGTTGGAGATCTGGCGGTCTATCCTGCCCAGGGTGTCGGAGTTATCGAATCGATTGAGTCCAAAGAATTTGTCGGCCAAAAGCATGATTTTTATGTTCTGCGAATCCTCGACAGCGATATGACCATTATGGTTCCGGTAGGCAATACCGGCTCCGTGGGCATGCGCACCCTGATCGACAAGGATCGGGTGGCTCGGGTTTACGACGTGCTCAACGACAAGACGGCGATTGACCAGGTGATTGCTTCCTGGAGCCGTCGTCAACGCGGTTACAACGAAAAGATTCGAACCGGCGATCTGTTCGAGGTGGCGGAGGTGCTGCGCGATTTATACCAGATTAAAGGATCCAAGGAGCTCTCCTACGGCGAAAAGAAGGTGCTGGAGTTGGCCCGCAAGCTGCTGGTCAAGGAAGTTGCTCTGGCCGCCGGCACCGAGGAGGAACAGGTGGTCGAACGGGTCGAGAGCTTTTTCCATTGACTGGTTGCCGCTGTCGGGATTCCCGCTACGGCTTTCTTTGATGGCCTCGCAAGAATTTCGTCCCACGGCGTTACGGCGTTTTTTCAGGACCTCGACATATCCTATGTATGCCTTCGCTCCTGAAAAAACACCAAGCCTTGCAGGACGAAATTTTTGCCTAGCCAGCTCATGAGTTTTTGCGAAAGCATCTTTCTTTGATCCTGTATAACGCCAATGTCCTCCCGCTGTCCAGTCCGGACAGGCTCGGCAGGGGGATTTCTCTGTGCCGGAGCGTGAGCCGTCTTCATCCATGAGTGTCTTTGTCCTGATCCCCGCCGCCGGTATGGGACGCCGTATGGGCGCTGCCGTCAACAAGCAGTATCTGCCCCTCGCCGGCCGCCCCATTCTGGCACACACCGTTGCCCTGTTCGATGGGCATCCCCTGATAGACAAGATTTTTCTCATCACACCTGCCGACGAGTTCGCCCTGTGCCGCCGGGAGGTGCTGGATCCCAACGGTTTCCGCAAGGTTCAGGAGTTGGTGCCGGGAGGGGTTGAGCGTCAGGATTCGGTGTTCAACGGTCTGCAAGCCTGCGGTGCCGCCATCGATGATATTGTGCTGATTCACGATGGCGTGCGACCGCTGCTGCAGCCGCAGCTTATCGACCGGCTGGTGGAGCAGGTTCGCGAGGGCGGAGCCTGTCTGGTGGGGGTTCCGGTCAAGGACACCATCAAGAGAGTGCAGGGCGGACGCATTCAGGAGACCCCCGATCGTCGGGACCTGTGGCAGGCACAGACGCCCCAGGCCTTTCGCTACGGCCAGATAGCCGAGGCCTACGCTCAGGCCTGCCGGGACGGTTTCCGCGGCACCGACGATGCTTCCCTGGTGGAACGACTGGGACAGCCGGTGACGGTGGTGACCGGCAGTTATCGCAATATCAAGATCACCACGCCCGAGGATCTGTTGCTCGCCCGGGCCTTTCTGGACTGCTCCGAGGAGGTCGGCGGATGATGCGTATCGGACACGGTTATGATGTTCACCAGCTGGTTGCCGACCGCGCGCTTGTTCTTGGCGGGGTCGAGATTCCCTGGGAGCGAGGCCTGCTCGGCCATTCTGATGCCGATGTGCTGCTGCATGCCATCTGCGACGCCATCCTCGGCGCCCTTGGTGAGGGCGACATCGGCAGGCACTTTCCCGACAGTGATCCGGCCTACCGGGGAATCTCCAGCCTGAAGCTGCTGCAACAGGTGGCGGCTCTGGCGGCGACGGCGGGCTACAAGGTTGGCAACCTCGACAGCACCGTTGTCGCTCAGCGGCCCAAGCTGGCTCCCTATATTGCCGCCATGGTGGCGCAGATCGCCAAGGCCTGCGCGGTGGCCCCCCGACAGATCAATGTCAAGGCGACCACCACCGAACAACTCGGATTCGAGGGGCGTGGCGAGGGCATTTCCGCGCATGCCGTGGTCCTGCTGGAGCGCCTCTGATACCGCTTCGCCTTTTTTGGCTGCCGGCTAAAGGGCGGTTGCTTTTGCAAAAAAAATCTGCCACCTTCTGAAGCTTGAGGAAGGTGGCTTTTCGTCAGGCGGCGGTCGGCCTCTGCCGCCCCATCCATTCTTTTTGACCAGGACGACAGAGATCATGGGTTCCAGCAACGATTCCAACATTCCTGCGGCTCCGAGCCATTTTATTCGCACTCTTATCGACCAGGATCTGGCCGCCGGAAAAAACAGCGGTGCGGTCATTACCCGATTTCCGCCCGAGCCCAACGGCTATCTGCACATCGGTCACGCCAAGAGTATCTGCCTGAATTTCGGGTTGGCCCGGGATTATGCCCATGCGCCCGGCGGGGCCCGCTGTCATCTGCGCTTTGACGACACCAACCCGGTCAAGGAAGAACAGGAGTACATCGACGCCATCAAGGAAAACCTGCGCTGGCTCGGTTTTGACTGGGGCGAGCATGAATATTACGCCTCGGATTATTTTGACCAGCTCTACGCCTGGGCGCTACAGCTCATTGACACCGGCAAGGCCTATGTGGACGATCTGTCGCCGGAGGAAATTCGCGCCTACCGGGGCACCCTGACCGAACCGGGGCGAAACAGTCCCTATCGGGATCGTCCGGCGGCTGAGAATCGTGACCTCTTTGAACGCATGAAAAACGGCGAATTTCCCGACGGATTCCGCGTTCTGCGGGCCAAAATCGACATGGCCTCTCCCAACCTGAATCTGCGGGATCCGGTGATGTACCGCATTCTGCATGCCGAGCATCATCGCACTGGAAGCCGGTGGTGTATCTACCCCATGTACGACTTCACCCACGGGCAAAGCGATTCTCTGGAGGGGATTACGCACTCCATCTGTACCCTGGAGTTTGAAGACCATCGGCCCCTCTACGACTGGTTTCTCGATCAGCTGGACATTCATCACCCCCGGCAGATCGAATTTGCCCGGCTCAACATCAATTACGCGGTCATGAGCAAACGCAAGCTGCTGGAGTTGGTGCGGGACGGGCATGTTGACGGCTGGGATGATCCCCGCATGCTGACTCTGGCCGGACTGCGCCGGCGCGGCTTCACGCCGGCGTCGATTCGTGCGTTTTGTGAGCGGATCGGTGTTTCCAAAAAGAGCAGCTGCGTCGATATGGGGTTTCTGGAAAACTGCCTGCGTGAAGATCTGGACAGCCATGCGCCTCGAGCCATGGCGGTGCTCGATCCGCTCAAGGTGGTGATCACCAACTACCCGAAGGATCAAGTCGAAGAATTCGACGCTCCCATTCACCCCCAGCGGCCCGAACTGGGAACCCGCAAGGTGCCCTTTTCCCGGGAGCTGTTTATCGAGCGGGAAGACTTTATGGAAGAGCCGCCGAACAAGTTCTTCCGTCTCGCGCCCGGCCGGGAAGTGCGGTTGCGCTGTGCCTACTATGTGCGTTGCGACGAAGTCATCAGGGATCCGCAAAGCGGTGAGATTACCGAGCTGCGCTGCTGCTACGATCCGGAGAGCCGGGGAGGTTCATCGCCGGACGGGCGCAAGGTTAAGGGAACCCTGCATTGGGTCTCGGCCGCCCATGCCCTGGACGCGGAAATTCGCCTCTACGACCGGCTGTTTGTGGTGGAGAATCCGGCGGCGGACAAAGCCGTCGATTTTACCCGGCACCTCAACCCCCAATCACTCAAAGTACTCCGCGGTTGTAAGGTCGAGCCGAGTCTTGTTGCCGCCGCCCCCGAAAGCCGCTATCAGTTTGAGCGGCAGGGATATTTCTGCGTCGATCGCTACGACAGCGGCTCGGCAAGACTGGTGTTTAACCGCACCGTGACCCTGCGGGATTCGTGGGCAAAGGTTGAAGCTAAACCGTAGAATTTGTCAAAAGTTCTTGTTTCAGGCGTTACGTTTGCGGGGAAGAGCTCCCGCCGCAGGCGGGCAAGCCTGATCCATTCCGTTCAAAAAAAGGAGAAGCCGTTTCATGAGCTTGCGCGTCTACAATACCCTGAGCGGCAAGAAGGAAATATTCGAACCGCTGGTGCCCGGCAAGGTCGGTATGTATGTCTGCGGCGTGACGGCCTATGACTATTGTCACATCGGCCATGCTCGGGCCAATATCGTCTTTGACATCATTTATCGCTATCTGCAGTTTCTCGGCTACGAGGTCAAATACGTTCGCAACTACACGGACGTCGACGATAAAATTATTCAGCGCGCCAATGAGCGGGGGATTGACAGTCGCGTCCTGGCTGAAGAATTTATTCAGGCTTTTGACGAGGATATGGCCAGCCTCGGCCTGGCGCTGCCTACCTGCCAGCCCAAGGCTACCGAGCACATCGACCAGATCATCGCCATCGTAAAGCGACTTATCGAGCGTGGTCTGGCCTACGAGTCGGCCGGAGATGTTTACTTTGCGGTGGAGAAGTTCCCCGACTATCTCAAATTGAGCAAGCGCAACATGGAGGATATGCGTTCCGGAGCGCGCATTGCTCCCGGTGAACAGAAACGCCATCCCATGGATTTTGCCTTGTGGAAGACCGCCAAGCCCGGGGAGCCCTGCTGGGACTCTCCCTGGGGGCCGGGGCGCCCCGGATGGCACATTGAATGTTCGGCCATGAGCATGGAATTCCTCGGCGAGTCCTTTGACATTCATGGCGGTGGCAAAGACCTGGTCTTTCCCCACCACGAAAACGAGATTGCCCAGAGCGAGGGGTATTCTGGAAAGCCTTACGTCAAGTACTGGATTCACAACGGCTTTGTCAATGTCAACCAGGAGAAGATGAGTAAATCCCTGGGCAATTTCTTCACTATTCGCGAGATTCACAAAAGCTACGACCCGGAAGTGGTACGGTTCTTTATTCTCACCGCCCATTACCGCTCTCCCATCGATTTCTGCGACCAGAACCTGCAGGAGGCCCGGGCCGGACTGACTCGCTTCTACGAAGCACTGCAGGGGGCTGCCGAGGCTGTCGCGGGGCTGGAGCCGGATGGTGGCGGCAGTGAGGAGGGGGCGGCTCTGGAGGACCGCTTTCGCGAGGCCATGGACGACGATTTCAATACGGCCCAAGCCATCGGCCATTTGTTTGACGGAGTGCGCGCCATCAATCGTCACTGCACCACCAAGAAGTTCCGCAAAAAACCCGAACTGGTGGCTTCGGTGAGGGATCTGCGGCAAACGGTACTTCGTCTGGGGGCGGTTCTTGGCCTGTTTCAGTCCGATCCCCGGACCTGGCTGGAACAGCAGAAGCTCGCCGCCCTGTCCCGTCTCGACATCGACGTGCAGCAGATCGAACAGCGCATTGCCGAGCGCAACCAGGCTCGCAGGGACAAGGACTTTGCCCGCTCCGATGCGATCCGGGAGGGGCTCGAGGACAAGGGTATCGTGTTGCTCGACACCGCCCAGGGTACCGACTGGAAAATCAAGTAGCGAATGTCTGTCTTTTCGGCAAAGCCGGGTGGTGCCGTCGGCATGGGACCGCTGTGAGCTACGCTTGCAATCCGGTTCCTTTAGCCCGGTCCGGGAGCTTTCGGGGGGCGCGCCCAGCGGGGCGGCCCCCCGGTTTTGTTGAGGGGGTCAACAACCCAAGGAGTTATCCATGGCCAAAGACTGGAACAGGGTATGGCAGGAGCGCCGCCAGGAGCCGTTGCAGTTCGATTCCTGGCTGCAGAAGGTGCTGCCTTTAATGCCGCCATCGGGTCGACTGCTGGACATTGCCTGCGGTCGAGGTCGCAATGCCCTGCCCCTGGCTGCTCGCGGCTACCATGTTACCGCTGTCGATAGTTCTCCCCAGGGGCTGAAGCAACTGGCCGCGGAGGCCGCAAGGCAACAATTGCCCGTCACCACCGTTCAACAGGATCTGGAGCATAATCCTCACCTGACCCTCGGGACCTTTGACATCGTCCTGCAGTTCTTTTACCTGCAGCGCAGCCTGTTCGACTCTTTGCGGCAGGCAGTCAAACCCGGCGGCCTGGCTGTGGTGAGAACCTTCAGCCGAGCCGGTGAAGCCGCCGGCGGGCCGGGAAATCCCGACTATGTCCTGCTGCCCGGGGAGTTGCCGGCGGTCTTTGCGGGATGGGAAATTCTGCTTCACGAAGAGGGTCAGGACCGGGCACAGCGCGGCGGTTGCCTGGCGGGAATCGTGGCCCGCAAGCCGCCTTCGGCCGACCGGGAAGCCGGACCATGTGCCTGATATTGCTTGCCTGGCGCCAACACTCGAACTATCCCCTGGTGCTGGCCGCCAATCGCGACGAATACCATCGTCGGCCAACGGCGGTGGCCGGCCCCTGGCCTGACTGTGCCGAGATTGTCGGCGGCCGGGATCTGCTACAGGGCGGAAGCTGGCTGGCCATGGCACCGCAGGGGCGATTTGCGGTGGTCACCAATTTTCGTGAAACGCCGCCCAATCTCTGCCCGCCCCGCTCCCGGGGCCGACTGGTCCGGGATTACCTGGTCGGCGACCAGGGGCCGGCCGATTACCTGGCCAGGGTCGCCGACCAGGGAGAGCTCTATCGCGGTTTCAGCCTGCTGGTGGGTGATCATGGCGCCGTGGGTTACCTGTCCAATCGGGCAGGGGGTTACCGGCTTCTGCCGCCCGGCGTGTACGGGGTCAGTAATGCCCTGCTTGACTGCCCCTGGTACAAGGTCAATGAAGGCCGACGTCGGCTACGCGGCCTGCTGACCGAGGCTGCCCTGGACCGGGAGGCGATTTTCCGCATGCTGGCCGATCCCGATCCTCCCCCCCCAGGCGTCGGCAGATCTGGTAGTGACGAGGGCAACGGCATCGACGGCCCCGAGTCGCCTTTCTTCATCTGCGGCGACGTCTACGGAACCCGCTGCTCTACCCTGCTGTGGTCCGACCGTTCCGGGGGCATGACTCTGGTGGAGCGCAGTTTTGCCCCGAACGGCGTTCCGTTGGGGGAAGTGTGCCATCAATTGAAGGGTTCTTGACAGTACGCGCAATCTCAACAATGATGGTCGCAAAAACAACGATTTTCAGGAGGATATGGCGAAATGCCGGTGCCCAATATTGACATACCCCCGTTAATGCCACTGCTGCCGGTTCGGGATACGGTGGTTTTTCCCCACATGGTGCTGCCCCTGTTTGTCGGCAGGCCCTCTTCTCTGTCGGCGGTCCGGGAGGCCATGGAAGGCAACCGGCTGATTTTTCTTGCCGCCCAGAAGTCTCTTGACGAGGAAGATCCCGGAAAAGACGGTATTTATGCCATCGGTACCGCCGCTACCATCATGCGTATGGTCAAGCTCAACGACGGCCGGCTCAAGATTCTGGTTCAGGGACTCGCCAAGGGGCGCATTGAGGGCTATCCTCAGGAGCAGCCCCATTTCCAGGTCAGCGTGGCTTTCGTCGACGAGCCGGAGTTTGCCGAGCTGCCGCTACAGGTGGAGGCGCTGATGCGGGCAGTACAGAGCCAGATCACCCAGCTGCAGGCTCTCACCAACGCCCTTTCCGCCGAAGTCATGACCGTGGTGGAAAATGTGGAGAAGCCCGGCGATCTGGCGGATCTGGTGGTGAGCCACCTGAGCCTGAAGATCCACCAGGCCCAGGAGTTGCTCGAGGTCTTTGATCCCGTGGAGCGGTTGCAGCAGGTCAACGACTTGCTCAACAAGGAACTGGAACTGGCGCTGATGCAGAACCGTATTCAGTCTCAGGCCAAGGAGGAGATGAGCAAGACCCAGCGCGAGTATTTTCTGCGTGAACAGCTGCGGGCGATTCATGAGGAGTTAGGCGGCGGCGACGTCAAGACCGAGGATCTGGCCGAACTGGAGCAGAAGCTCAGGGAAGGCGGTCTGCCCGACGAAGCCATGAAGGAGGCCCTCAAGCAGCTGCGGCGCCTTGAAGGCATGCAGGCCGAAGCGGCCGAATACTCCATGTTGCGCACCTATCTGGAGTGGCTGGCCGAGCTGCCCTGGGACCACACCACGCGGGACAATCTGGATCTGCACAAGGCCCGTCGCATTCTCGACGAGGATCATTACAGCCTGGAGAAGGTCAAGGAGCGGATTCTCGAATTTCTGGCGGTGCGCAAACTGAAAAAGAAGCTCAAGGGTCCGGTGCTGTGCTTCGTTGGTCCCCCCGGAGTCGGCAAGACCAGCCTCGGCAAGTCCATCGCCCGGGCGCTGGGGCGCAAATTCGTGCGCGTTTCCCTGGGCGGCCTGCGGGACGAGGCGGAGATTCGCGGCCACCGTCGCACCTATGTGGGAGCCCTGCCGGGACGGATCATTCAAGGGATGAAGCAGGCCGGTACCAGCAATCCGGTGTTCATGCTCGACGAACTGGACAAGGTGGGGGGAGCGGATTTTCGCGGTGATCCCTCGGCAGCTCTGCTGGAACTGCTGGACCCGGAGCAGAACCATGCCTTTTCCGATCACTACATCAATCTGCCATTTGACCTGTCCAACGTGATGTTCATCGCCACCGCCAACATCATGGATTCCATCCCCTCGGCGCTTAAGGATCGCCTCGAGGTGCTGCGACTGGCTGGCTACAGCAGCGAAGAAAAACTGACAATCGCCGAACGCTACCTGATTCCCCGGCAACTGCAGGACAACGGACTCAAACCCGCGGATGTGCGTTTTTCCCGTTCCGCCCTGCAGTGCATGATTCGCCAATACACCGCCGAAGCGGGTCTGCGCAACCTGGAGCGGGAAATCGGCAGCATCTGTCGCAAGGTTGCCCGTCGGCTGGCCGAGGGACGCAAGGGACGTACGGCCATTACTTGCGGCAATCTGGAGAAATTCCTCGGTCCCGCCCGCTATCAGGCGGAAGACAAGCTGGGCGATAATGAGGTCGGGGTCGCTACCGGCCTGGCCTGGACCGAGCGAGGCGGCGAAATCCTTCATGTGGAGGTTACAACCATGAAGGGAAACGGCAAGCTGATGCTCACCGGTCAACTGGGAGAGGTGATGAAGGAAAGCGCCCAGGCGGCTCTCTCCTACGCCCGTTCCCATGCCGACACATTTGGTGTCGAAGAAGATTTTGCCGACCGCCTGGATATCCACGTGCACGTGCCGGCCGGGGCCATACCCAAAGACGGCCCGAGTGCCGGGGTAACCATGGCCACGGCCCTGATCTCGGCTCTGAGCGGCCGCAAGGTCGATAGGGAAGTGGCCATGACCGGTGAAATTACCCTGCGCGGCAAGGTATTGCCCGTCGGCGGCCTCAAGGAAAAAGTGCTCGCGGCGCTGCGTGCCGGTATTACCATCGTCGTGATTCCCCGTCGCAACGAAAAGGATCTGGTGGAGATTCCCGCCGCCCTGCGTCGCAAGGTGACTTTTGTGGCGGCGGACAACATGGAACAGGTGCTGGCCCAGGCTTTGGAGAAGCCCTCATGAATCTGGCCCAGTTGGGAGAATTCGGTTTCATCGAAAGGATCCGCCAGGCGGTTCGGGAGACCGCCGAAAGTGGCGTTCGAATTGGCATCGGCGACGACTGCGCCGTTCTTGAACTGCCGCCAGGTGAACTGTTGCTGACCAGTACCGACCTGCTGATCGAAGAGGTTCACTTTCGCTCCGAGTGGAGCGACTGGCGGTCGCTGGGGGAGAAAAGCGTGGCGGTCAATGTCAGTGACATCGCCGCCATGGGGGGGCGACCCCGCCATCTGTATTTGGGACTGGCCATTCCTTCGGATCGTCCGTTGGCGGACCTCGATCGCTTCCTTGAGGGCTTTTTGGCCGCCGCCGACGAGTACGGCGCGCTGCTGGTCGGCGGAGACACCTGCGGCTCTCCGGGCCCGTTGATGATAGCGGTAACTGTCGAAGGAGCAACGCCGGCGGACCAGGTGATTTACCGCAGCGGCGCCCGTCCGGGAGACGGAATTTATGTCTCGGGAGTTCTGGGGGACAGCGCTCTGGCCTTGCGCTGCTTGCGGGACGGGCTGCCGCCGGAGCCCGAACTGGCCGAGCGTCACCACCGGCCTCGGGCCCGAGTCGCCCTGGGGCGGGCTCTGGCTGAATTGGCTCTGCCGAGTGCCATGATCGATGTGTCCGACGGGTTGCTGGCCGATCTGGGTCATCTGTTGCGGGCCTCGGCGGCGGGAGCGCAACTGGAGTCGCCGCGGATTCCCCTGTCGAAGAGTTTTCGCAAGGCCCTGGCCGCTGACCCGGCGCTGATGGAACTGGCCATGTCAGGGGGCGAAGATTATGAGCTGCTGTTTACTGTTTCCGAGGAAAACCAGTCTCGCCTAACCGCCCTGTCCGGCGGCGTGCCGGTGACCCGCATCGGCACCGTCACTACGGCGGATCGGGGGCTGCGATTACTGGGGCCGACGGGCCGTGAGCGTCCGGTCGATGCTCGGGGTTTTAATCATTTTGGCAGCTGAAGAGGCCGAAAAAGCCTTGGGCTTACTCCGCTGGCGGGATCTCTCCGGCGACGCCCTGAGCTGTATAGACAGGAGTCTACTGTGATGAAACGTATGCTGTTATTCGGGCTGATACTGTTTGTCTTGACCGGAAGCGCCCTGGCCAACGGCGGTGACGAGCTTCTGGCCCAGCTGGTGCGGGGGCTGGAAGCGCCGTTTCGCCCCGGCGCGGGACCGGCAACCGCCATTACCGACCTGCAGGCGGGTTTCGTCCAACAGGCTTACCTTGGTTCCCTTGACCGGCTGGAGGAGGGCCGCGGGCGGGTAGCGGTGAAATTCAGCGACGCCACGGACGAGCGGCCGCCACGATTTCTCTGGGAGTATCTGGAGCCCACCGAACAGCAGATCGTTTCGGATGGGTACACGGTGTGGGTTTATCTGCCGGAAAACAGTCAGGTGCTGGAGTCGCCGCTACCCCAGGTTGATCAGCACGGCAATGACGATCCGCTGATTTTTCTCACCGGTCTCGGTCGGTTATCCCAGCGCTTTGACGTGGCCTGGGCCAGTCCCGCTCAGGATCTGGAGGGGCATTACCGGCTGCGACTTGACCCGCGCCGCCCCACGCCGATGATCGAACACCTGGAGTTGGTCGTGGATCGAGCGGTGCTGCAACGGGAAGGCCCCAGTCCGGGTCCTGTTTATCCGGTGCGGGAAGCGGTTCTGTTCGGCCCCAACCAGAGTCGCACGCACATTCGCTTTGTCGACGTGGTTCTCAACCAGGGAATGGACGGTGAACGGTTTCATTTTATCGTCCCCGACGGGGTCGAGGTGATAAGGCCGGACCAGCAATTTTCGGCTTTCTGAAAAGGTGACAATACGGGACCTTCTGTTTGCCAATGGTCCAGCTACCGGGAAACAGTTCTTCCACGGTGATTGTCCACTGAAAGTCATAAGGAAAGGAACGCAAGATGCCGAGTTTTGATATCGTGTCCAAGGTCGATATGCAGGAGATTGACAACGCCGTCAACCAGGCGTTGAAGGAGATCGGTCAGCGTTACGATTTCAAGGGGACGCACAACGAGATTTCCCTTGAAAAAGAGGCCATTGTGCTGCTGGGAGCGGACGACTACAAGCTGCAGGCGGTCATCGATGTTCTGAAGGGAAAGCTGGTGCGGCGCGGAGTCTCCCCTAAATGTCTCGACTACGGCAGCAAGGAGCCGGCATCGGGTGGCGCGGTACGGCAAAAAATTGCCATCGTGCAGGGTATTTCCAAGGACAAGGGCAAGGACATCGTCAAAAGCATCAAGGAGTCCAAGCTCAAGGTGCAGGCCCAGATCATGGACGATCAGGTGCGGGTTACGGCAAAAAAGATTGACGACCTGCAGGAGGTGATACAGCTTCTGAAGGTTCAGGACTTGGGCATCGAGCTTCAATTTGTCAACATGCGGTCCTGAGGGATCGGCCTCATCAGGAAAGAGACGCTTTTGAAAAGACAGAAAATCAGCATGGTCAGCCTGGGATGTGCCAAAAACCTGGTTGACGCCGAGGTGATGCTGGGGCATCTGCCTGAGGAGCGGTTTGAGATCGTCACCGACGAATCCCTGGCCGAGATCATTGTGGTCAATACCTGCGCTTTCATCGAGGACGCCAAGGAAGAATCGGTTGAAACCATTCTCGAGGTGGCGGACCACAAGCAGAAGGGGGCCTGCAGACTGCTGGTGGTGACCGGCTGTCTGCCGCAGCGCTATGCCGCCGAGCTGGCCGCCGATCTGCCGGAGGTCGATATTTTTATCGGCACCGGCGAGTTTCACCGGCTGGTGGAGCTGATTGACCAGCACCGGCCCCAGCAGGGCGCGCTGCTGGCTGTCGACGCTCCCCGCTATCTCTACGACCACACCACGCCGCGGGTTAAATCCTCTCCCTTCTATTCCACTTACGTCAAGATTGCCGAGGGATGCGACAACCACTGTTCCTACTGCATCATTCCTCAGCTGCGCGGCCCGCTGCGCTCCCGCAGTATCGATTCGGTGGTGGCCGAAGTCACCGCCCTGGTAGCCGACGGAGTGCGGGAGATCAATCTCATCGCCCAGGACATTACCGCCTTTGGCAGCGATCGCAAGGACGGCTCCGATCTCGTGGGGCTGCTGCGGGAACTGGTCAAGATCAATGATCTGCGCTGGCTGAGACTGCTCTATGCCTATCCCGACGGCATCAGTGACGCGCTTATCGGGTTGATTGCCGCCGAACACAAGATCTGCAACTATCTCGATATTCCCCTGCAGCACATCGACGACAGTATTCTGCAGCGAATGAAGCGGCGCATCGATCAGCAGACCATTCGCGGTCTGGTTGTCAGACTGCGACAGGCCATTCCCTCCCTGACCCTGCGAACCTCTTTCATCGTCGGTTTCCCCGGCGAGACGGAGCAGCAGTTTGCCCAATTGCTGGCCTTTGTTAAGGAAGGGCATTTCGACCGGGTGGGCGTGTTTCGCTATTCTCGGGAGGAGGGGACCCCGGCAGCCGATTTACCGGACCAGATTGCCGAGCGGGTCAAAAAGGGCCGTCTGGAAAAGCTCATGAAGGCTCAGCAACGGGTCTCTTTTCGCCGCAATCGGGCCCTCGTCGGTCAGGTCGAGCCGGTGCTGGTGGAAGGTTACAGCGAGGAGACGGAGCTGCTGCTGAGCGGCCGCAGCCTGCGCCAGGCTCCCGATATCGATGGCCAGGTGTACATCACCGCGGGGCAGGCGGAGATCGGAGATATCGTGCCGCTGCGAATTACCGACTCTTCCGACTACGACCTGATCGGCGAGATTGTCGCTGCCGGAGAGACAGCTGCGGACGGCTGACACCGGGCAAAGCCGGTCATCACAAGAAAAGGGGCCCCTGCTCAGTCGGGAGGCCCCTTTGAAGGTTTTGGGGGCAAGGCTTTGGCGCTTCGCCCCGGTCATGGTTCGACAGACCCCTGAGGTTGATGCTCTCGCCAAATGTGGCTTGTCGAGGTCCTGAAAAAAACGCCGTAACGCTGCAGAGCGAAATTTTTGAAACGCCATCATGGTTCGGCCAGGACAAAGGGGTAGCGGGCGTTGGCCAAATGACGGACGGAGGCGTTGGCAAAAGAAAGACGGTAGTTTTGCTCCTGTTGCTGATAGCTCAACAGAGGGGGGTGCAGCAGCCGTTTGCCGGGTAGAACCATGGTCAGGTCTGCCAGTTCTGCGGGAAAGTGACCATTCTGCAGGCGAAAGCTGCGCAGCGCCAGACGCACCTCTTCAGCTCTTTGCAAACAGTCCTGAAATGCCCGTTCGGCCATCGTCTGACCGGCCGACCAGGCCCCGATAAACAGCAGGGCCGCCGCCAGCAGGGTGATTCGAACATGAAAACCGTCCCGATGGGGAGCCAGACCGGCGGTAGCCAGGGGCAGCACAACAAAAGCCAGCAGAACCGGAGTGGAGATCAGCGGCCGAAATCCTTCACCGAACCAGAAGCCGGTCAGTCCCGTCAGGATCAGCAGCAATGCGGAAGTGACCTGGCGAAACGGGGTCGAGAGCACGATCTTCATGCAGGCCCCCTTGGCAGGCGTTTACTCGGATGCCGGTTTCGGACTTTTCCCTATTGCCGGTTTCAGGCCGGTTCGGCCGTCGTTGTCGTGTGATATATGCTCCCAGACGGCCAGCAGATCCGGCAGGCTCAGAGACAGGAACTGCAGCCCCATGCCGGTGGGCATACCGGGATGAACCGGGTGTTCGGTCGTGTTGATCCAGGCGACGAAAGCCTTGCAGACAACGGGTTGACTGGTGTTAGGCAGGCTGAATTCGAGAAACAGCTCCCGGTCCGGGGGATAGGGATCATCGGTTTCGATAAAGATGCCACCGGAGCTGAGGTTGACGGAGAAGGCGTGAAACAGGTTGAGGGAGTCTTCACCGTAGCGGACAATGATGCGGGTTGGAACCCGGGGAAAAGACCGGTAGGCCAGACCCAGAATGCGTCGAGTGGTGGACAGCAGCAGGTGGTTGCTGAGGGGCTTGAAAATGACGTCGGTACACTTGACCTTGAGGCAGCGGGCCAGATCCTCCTTGCGCTGGCTGTCGATGACCAGCACCACCGGCGTGGCCTGAAGAGTCAGATCCTGGCGGATCATCTGGCAACAGGTATCGCCGGCAAGGACGCTGCAGTAGAGGTCGAGAAATACCAGATCCGGGCGTTCCTCCTCAATCAGATCCCAGGCATGGCGGCCGTCTCTGGCAATCAGGAGATCAAAACCTTCCCGAACCGAAAAGTCGTCGTCGAGTTCAAGGGCAGGAACAATTTCCGAGGAAATGACAATTTTGGGATAACCGGCCATGAAAGGGCTCCTTAACGCCGCAAGGATCGGAATGAGTCACTGTTCGCTCCGGCGAACGCCCTTAATTATAGCCGTATATGATCCAAACGCCAAGTATTTTACGGTATTTCGGTTGTCAGGAAGTTTATCCGGTGACGGAACCGGCTCATCCGGCCCGGTCCCTTACGGGCTCCGCCTCAACCGTGGAGATGGTGTTCCGCATCGCCGCCGGTGAAAAAACTGCTCATCGGCTTGCCGGCCTGAAAATCTTTCCAGAAAGGCGACATGTCACGAATCCGCTCAATAATGGCGGGCATCACCTCGATGACGTGATCCACATCGGCCGCATCGTTGTAGATGCTGAGACTGAAACGAACCGATCCGTGGGCTGCGGTAAAGGGGACCCCCATGGCCCGCAGCACGTGGGAGGGCTGCAGCGAGCCGCTGGTGCAGGCCGATCCGGAAGAGGCGCAGATGCCTTCTTCATCCAGCAGCATCAGGATCGATTCGCCCTCGATATATTCAAAGCTCAGGTTGGACGTATTGGGCAACCGGCAATCCGGGTTGCCGTTCACCAGAGCGTTGGGGATGCGGGCAAGCAGTTGGCTTTCCAGACGGTCACGAAGCTGTCGTACTCGGGTGTTTTCCTCTTCCAGGCGATCGCCTGCCAGCTCCGCCGCCTTTCCCAGACCGACGATGGAGGGGACGTTTTCGGTGCCGCCCCGTCGTCCGCCCTCCTGATGGCCGCCGATCATAAAGGGGGCAAACCGGGTTCCCTTGCGGATGTAGAGGGCGCCGATACCCTTGGGGGCGTGCAGTTTGTGGCCGGAAAGAGAGAGCAGATCGATGGCGTTGTCGGCCATGTTCAGAGGGATCTTGCCCACCGCCTGCACCGCGTCGGTATGAAAAGGAATGCCCCGCTCCCGGGTGATGGCGGCAATCGTATCGACAGGGAACAGCACCCCGGTTTCATTGTTGGCGCTCATGATGCTGACCAGGGCGGTGTCGTCGCAGAGAGCGCCGCGCAGTTCATCCAGATCCAGATTGCCCTGTCGGTCGACGCCCAGTTCAGTGACGCGATACCCCCGGGATTGCAGGTGGTGACCGACATTCATGACCGCCGGGTGCTCGGTGCGACAGGTAACGATGTGCCTTTTGGCCGGATAGGAATAGAGGGTGCCCATGATGGCGGCGTTATTGCTTTCGGTGCCGCAGCTGGTGAAGACGATCTCGGCGGGATGGGCGCCGATCAGCGCCGCCACCTGTTCCCGGGCTCGGGCCAGATGGCGTTCCACCTGGCCGCCGAAACTGTGCATGCTGGAAGCGTTGCCGTAGAGATCGCTGAAGAAGGGCAGCATGGCGTCCACTACCTCGGGTGCGGTTCGAGTGGTGGCATTGTTGTCGAGATAGACGGTTTTCATGACTTGACCTCCTCCACCACCAATTCGGAGCTGACGAATTCCCGCAGCTTTGCCTCGACAAAATTCTTCAGGGTAAACTGGGACTGGGGGCAGAAGGAACAGTTGCCGCGCAGGGCCACGTAGATGGTATTGCCGTCGATATCGATCAGCTCCAGGTCGCCGCCGTCGGAGCGGATTGGAGGCAGGATTTCCCGTTCCAGGGTTTCTTCGATCAGGCGGATTTTCTGCAGATTGGAGAGTTTTTTTCCGGCAGGTACGGTTTTTTCCGCAGGTTCCTCAGGTAGAATCTTCCACAGGCCGGCGAGAATCTCCTTGATTTTGGGATGGCAGGCCTGGCAGCCGCCGCCGGCCTTGGTAAAATCGGTGACCTGCTCCAGGGTGGTCAGGCTGTTATCGCGGGCGACCCGTTCGATTTCGAGGTCGGTGACGCCGAAACATTTACAGACGATCTCAAACTCGCCTTTGACCATCTTTACGCCCCGGTAGTTGGCGATGGCTGCGTCCAAGGCCTCCTTTCCCATGACCGAACAGTGCATTTTTTCTTCCGGCAGACCGTCCAGAAATTCAGCCAGATCCTGATTGGAGATCTTTTCCGCTTCCTCCAGGGTCATTCCCTTGGCGATTTCAGTGAGCGCCGAGGAAGTGGCAATGGCGCTGGCGCAGCCGAAGGTCTGGAACTTGATGTCCTTGATTCGCTGGTTTTCATCCAGCTTCAGGGTCAGGCGCAGTGCGTCGCCACAGGCCAGTGATCCCACTTCACCGACGGCGTCGGGGTTTTCAACTTCGCCGACGTTGCGCGGGTTCAGAAAGTGGTCTTTAACTTTATCGGAATAATCCCACATCGGGTGCTCCTGTCGGTCGGGTGGATTGGAGTGCAGCGGCGATTTGATTGTCCAACTGCAGCGAAAACATCACGTTTGGCTTCCAATAATATAATGTCCAGGTTTTTTGTCAAAAGGTCTTCAGCGGGCTGTTGAAAGCGCCATGTTGTTTGTGCTGACGAAAGCCGGGCTGTACAAAATCGGTGCCTGATCCAGCTCGTTCAGGCACCGGCCAGCAAGCGACCTGCCAAGAAGCCGTCGCCCGGCGCCCCTGACTTAATGAACACCTCTGTTCCTTAATGCAGAATATGAGCCATTTGGTAGAAAGAAAAAATCCTTAAAAAACAGAGTATTGTGATTTGGCGCAGCACTCTTGCCAAGTGTTCTGTGCAAGGAATAGGCAGGTCGCAGCGCATAATTTATGCGTGTAACAGGCGGCGGACGAAAGCGTCCACACCTATGGCTTGGCCAGCGAACGGCAAAGGGTTGCCTTTTGTTGTGGGTAGCGCTGACAATCGGCTATGTTTATTATGGTTTCTCGGGAGGCATCATGCAAGCCTTGTTGGATACCTTAAGCGGCTGGGCCTGGGGGCCGGTGACGATCACGCTGCTGGTCGGCAGTGGGATCTTTATGACGCTACTGGTCGGGATGATTCAGTTGCGTCGTTTCTGTTATGCCTGGAAGCTGATTTCCGGACGCTACGACAATCCTCAGGACCAGGGAGAAATCACCCATTTTCAGGCCTTGAGCGCCGCCCTGTCGGCGACCATCGGCACCGGCAATATCGCCGGGGTCGGCACCGCAGTGGCCCTCGGCGGGCCGGGAGCCGTATTCTGGATGTGGGTGACGGCAGTCTTTGGCATGGCCCTCAAGTATGCCGAATGTCTCCTGTCTCTGCATTTTCGCACGGTTCACGAAGATGGCTCGGTGAGTGCCGGTCCCATGTACTATCTGGAGCGAGGTCTGGGCTGCAAATGGCTCGGCCTGTCCTTTGCCTTCTTTGCCACGGTCGCGTCCTTTGGCATCGGCAACATGGCGCAGGCCAATTCGGTAGCCGAACCCCTGCAGAGTTATTTCGCAATCCCCAAGCCGGTTACCGGCCTGGTGATCGCCGTGCTGGTCTTTGCGGTGATCGTTGGCGGCATTCGTCGCATCGGCGGAGTGGCCAGCAAGTTGGTTCCCTTCATGTCCCTATTCTATATTCTGGGAGCTCTGCTGGTCATCGGCAGAAATCTGCAATGGCTTCCCGAAGCTTTGGCGCTGATTTTCCGCAGCTCCTTCAGCGGCAGCGCCGCTGCCGGAGGCTTTGCCGGAGCGACACTGGCCCAGGCGATCCGGTTTGGGGTGGCCCGCGGGGTTTTCTCCAATGAGGCCGGTCTGGGCAGCGCGCCTATCGCCCACGGGGCGGCGCAGACCGAAGAACCGGTGCGTGAGGGACTGGTGGCCATGCTCGGGCCTTTTATCGACACCATCGCCATCTGTACCATGACCGCCCTGGTGATTCTTCTGACCGGTGCCAACGAAACCGGCCTGAGCGGTGCTGAACTGACCGCCAACGCCTTCAACCGGGGACTGCCGGGACAGGGCGGCTACATCGTCGCCATCGGCATGGCCTTCTTTGCTTTTTCCACGGCCATCAGCTGGTCCTATTACGGCGACCGCTCCGTAGAATATCTTTTCGGTCGCAGGATGGTCATGCCCTACCGGGTTCTTTTCTGTCTGTTGCTTCCGGTAGGAGCGGCCATCGAACTGGAGTTGGTATGGGCCATTTCCGACATCTTTAACGCTCTCATGGCCTGGCCCAACCTGGTGGGGCTGCTTTTACTCAGCCCTCTTGTGCTGCGCAAGACCCGAGAGTATTTCAAGGATCCCCGGCGGGTTCTGCCGAACCGTTGAAGTGCCTCATCGGATACATAAAAAGGTTGAACTTCTGCTATAATTTCCCGCAGGCTGGTGCGGAGATAAATCTGCCCAAGCAGAAAAAGGGCACATGAATCTTTATTTTCGATGGTTTTGGATGATTGCGCGTTTGTGGCTGCGACCGGGTTCGGTCTCCCTGACGGAACCCTTTCGCCGCCCGTTTCGTGTGCTTCCGAGCGACTGTGACTTGAATTTCCATCTCACCAACAGCCGCTACTTTGCCCTGATTGATCTGGCGAGAATAGAACAACTGGCCCGGCTTAAATTGCTACGCCCGTTGATCGCGAGGCGCTGGCAGCCGGTGCTCAGCGCCACCGAAATAACCTTTATCCGCCCTCTGCCGCCGCTGCGTCGGTTCGAACTGGTAACGCGGATTCTGACTTGGGACGACAAGTATTTTTATTTTGAGCAGCGCTTTGAAACGCCGGGCAAGGTGTACGCCGTCTCTTTGGGTCGGGCCGCCTTTGTGTGCCGGGGAGAACGGGTACCACCGGCCCGGGTGGCTGCTCTGTCCGGGTACCTGGAAGCGCCGGCCGATCCCGTCCTGCTGGAAACCTGGCGGCGGCTGCTGAAACAGAAGAAAGACTATTTTTCTTAATGAGTGTTTTGGGGGGGGTGTTTGTTGTTTTCCCTGTCGGTTGCCGGCATCTTGCCGGCCTTGACAGCGAGCTTTCGATCCAATAACCGCAAAGGAGGTCTAAGGTGAAACAGGCAAAGGATCCGGGCAGTTGGAACCCCTATCTGGCTGGAGCTCTGACCGGTCTGGTCGCGGTCGCTTCGGTGTTGTTCACGGGTAAGTATTTTGGGGCGTCGACTTCGTTTGTGCGCAGCGCCGGCATGCTGGAGCGGCTGTTCGTTCCCGAAAGGGTCGCCGCCAACAGTTATTTCAGCAAATATTTGCAGCCGGGAGTTTCCGGTTTTGACTGGCAGTGGATGTTTGTGGTCGGCATTCTGCTCGGTGCGTTGCTGGCGGCGGCAACTTCCGGCTCCTTCCGTCTGCAGGCGATACCGGATATGTGGCAACGGCGCTTCGGTGGCCGAAGCGGTCCAAGACGGGCGCTCACTGCTTTTGCAGGCGGGTCCATTCTCATGTTCGGGGCGCGCATGGCTGACGGCTGCCCCAGCGGTCATGGTCTCAGCGGAGTCATGCAATTGGCGGTGAGCGGTTTGCTGGCTCTGGTCTGTTTTTTTATCGGCGGGGTGCTGGTTGCGCGGCTGCTCTACGGTAAGGGAGGGCAACAATGAATCTGCTGATCGGAGGACTGGTGACCGGCATTGCGTTCGGATTTCTGCTGCAGAAAGGGCGTGTGCTCCGCTACGACAAACAGCTTGCAGCCCTGCGCCTGCAGGATATGACCATTGTCAAATTCATGTTTTCTTCGGTACTGGTGGGCATGGTTGGTATTCACTTGCTCAACGATATGGGGCTGATTGCCATGAGCCTGAAGACCACCCTGGTGGGCGCCAATATTGTCGGCGGGCTGATTTTCGGTGTGGGGTGGGGGCTGGTCGGTTATTGCCCGGGCACGTCTCTCGGCGCCGTGGGAGAGGGGCGCATCGATGCTTTGTGGGGGATTGCCGGCATGCTTTTTGGTGCCGCGGTTTATGCGGAAGTGTATCCGCAGCTTCAGGCCAACTTGCTGGGTTGGGGAAATTACGGAAAGATTACCCTGCCGGAGCTGCTGGGGATCAATCACTGGCTGATCGTCGCTGTCGTGGTGGTGCTGGCCGTCCTGATGTTCCGCTGGTTTGAAAAAAAAGGACTCTGATTGTTTCGTTGCTTCGGCCTTGTAAAAAGGGGCAACGCCATTTGGCGTTGCCCCTTTTTACAGCATTCGCAAGTCGGCGGCGCAGACCCCTGTCAGCGTCCCGGCAGCCGAGTCGAAGCCTGTTTTTCCATGCGTTCTTTCTCTTCTGCGTAGTCGATGCTGTAGCGAGCCCAGGGCCTGGCCTTCAGACGAGGATAGCCAATGGGTTCTTCGGTTCCTTCGCAAATACCATACTGCCGAGTGTCAAACTTGGCCAGGGCGCGATCCACCTCTCGCAGCAGTTTCGATTCCTTGTCCAGAAAACGCAACTGAACCGCTTGCAGCTGACTGTTGGCGGCCTGGTCCATTTCTTCAATATTATCGTCGGGGTTAAACTCCATGTCGCGGGAACGCAGGGTGGCTATGGACTGAACCAGGTCCCGTCTCTTAGCTTCGAGAAGTTGCTTCAGTTCCTGCCATTGTTCTTCGTTCAAGCCATTGATCTCATTTTTCAGCGTGGCCATTCAACACCTCCGATACGAATATGGTCAAATCAGAACATTTGGTAGACAATGTAGCACATTTATAACGATATTTCTTCAAATAGTTGAGAGTAGGACACTGTTTCGTCAAAATAAACATCTTGTAAAGGCGACGGTTTTCGGACGGCAGTCACGGCTCTATGCCGAAAAAAACTGCCGCAGCCTTCGACCTTACGGGCGTTCGTCCGGGTCAAAAAGCGACCCTTGGCGCGACAGGGCGATCAGGGTGCTGGCGTTTTCCTGCGGTTTTCGGGAAACCGGGTCCAGCGTCACGACCTTCCGGGATTCCCGGCGAGAAAGGCCGTAGAGATAGGTTTTGTCATAATAGTCCAGAAGCAGGTGGGCCGCCGCTTCCCGGTCGCCGGCGGCGATGGCCTGCAGGGCCGTCCGGGTCTTTTCCTCGCCCAGACGTTTGCGTATGCTGGCGACAGCGCAGGCCAGTTTTTCCGGGGTCTGGTCACCATAATCGATGCACAGGCGCTCGACCCGCAAAGCCCGAGGCAGGTCGATGCGCAACGCGGTGGCTCGGCGCATCTGTTGATAAAAGTTCTCATTGATGATGATCTGGCCGATTTTGCGGCTTTCATCCTCGACCCATATGGGTCGGTCGGTGGCAAAGCTTCGCAGCTGGGCGCAAAGCCGGTTTTCAAATTGCTCGGTAGCAGGCTGGGGCTGTTCGTTCATTGCTCCGAATGCCGAACCGCGATGTTGGGCCAGAGCTTCCAGGTCAAGGGTCTGCTCGCCACGCCGTCGCAGAATTTCCAGCAGCTCTGTCTTGCCGCTGCCGGTCATGCCGCTTAAAATCAGCAACGGCCAGGGAGCAGCGAAGGTTGACTGTACCTGTCGGCGGTAGGCCTTGTAGCCGCCCTGAAGGACTGCGACCCGATAACCGGCCAGGGACAGGAGCCAGCCGAGAGAACGGCTACGCATACCTCCCCGCCAGCAATAAATCAAAAGCTGCCGACTGTCGGTGCGTTCCCGGACGCTGCTCAGATAGTGGTTAAGGCGCGGTCCGACCGCTTCCAGACCGCGATGCAGGGCCGCTTCACGGCCCTCCCTTTGGTAAAGAAGTCCGACCTCATGCCGCTCCTGGTCATCAAACAGGGGCAGATTAAGGGCACCGGGGATATGGCCCCGGGCGTATTCGACAGGGGTTCGCACATCGAACAGCGGTCGTTCGCAGGCCTGCTGCAGAAAAAGCTCGGGGGGCAGGAGCCGAAGGCTCACGGGGAATCCGTCCGGCCCGGCATTTCCAAGAGCTCGGCTCGCAACTGCCGGATTTCCTGGCGAGAAAAAGAATATTTTTTCTGGCAAAATTCACAGGTGACCACCGTTGCCTCTTCTTGCCCGGCCAGGGCTTCCAGTTCTTCTTTTCCCAGTCCTTTGAGCAGCGCGCGTATCTGGCCCCGGTGACAGTTGCAGCGAAACGTCACGGGAATCTTTTCCGCCTTTCCCAGCGGCACGTCTGCAAACAGATGACGCAGAATCTGCTCGGGATCCTGCCCCTCGCGAAGCAGGGTGGTCAGTGGGGGCAGCGCCACCAGACGGCTTTCAAGCAATTCGATCAGGGCATCCTGACCGCCAGGCAGGGCCTGTACCAGCAGCCCGCCGGCCGCCGCGACCCGTCCATCCTGTTCGAGATAGACGCCGAGCGCCACGGAAGAAGGGACCTGCTCCGAGGTGGTCAGGTAATAGGCCAGATCTTCAGCTATTTCGCCGCTGTAAAGCTGGACCATGCCGCGGTAGGGTTCTTTGAGGCCAAGATCCTTGCTGACGTGCAGAAAGCCGGCACGACCCACGGCGGCCGGCACATCAAAACCATTGGCCGTCGGAGGGATGCCGGACACGGGAACCTGCACCGAGCCCCGTACATGGCCGCTGGCGTCGGTTTCGGCATGCAGCTTGCGCAGCGGACCATTGCCTTCGATCATCAGGGCCAGCTTCTGATCCCCTTTGAGAAGACTGCCCATGATCGTTGCGCCGCTGACCAGACGCCCGAGGGCCACTGTTGCGGTAGGGTCGGTGCCTTGAAGTTGGCGGAGAGATTCGACCAGGTCGGTGGTAACGGCGGCGGCAGCCCGCAGGGTACCGTCTTGAGTAGCGAAGCGCAGCAGGTGATCTTTCATGGAAATTCCTTGCGACGGGCTCAGTGGCAATCGTCAGGAGTCGCTTGTTCTGACATGGAAATAGGGATATGATCGTCGGCGGTCCCGATTGCCGGTTTTCCTTAGAAGGCCGTATGCTACCCGAACGGGTCGGTCCTGACAAGATCCATAGCGCCGGGCGGTCCCGAAATCTTTTTCCTGGAGGATGGCATGAAAATTATTCTGCCGGTGGCGGGTAAAGGCACCCGCCTGCGGCCCCATACCCATACGCGAGCCAAGTCCCTTGTGCAGGTGGCGGGCAGGACCGTGCTGGAGCATATCATCGAACGGGTTCTGACGGTCGATTCCGAAGAGCTGATTTTCATCACCGATGAAAACGGCTCACAGATCGAGCGTTTCATGGAACAGCATTTTCCCGAGCTTAATTGCAGTTATATCGTTCAAAAGGAACGGCTCGGGCCGGCCCATGCGGTGGCTCTGGCGGCGCCTCGGATCAATACCGGGGACGACTTGCTGGTCGTTTTCAACGACACTATTTTTGTAACGGATCTGGCTAAAATTCCGCAACTGTGCGCCGACTGTGACGGTCTCATCTATTCCTGTGAAGTAGAAGATTACCAGCGCTTCGGTGTCAACGTGGTGGAGCAGGGCTATATTGTCGACATGGTCGAAAAGCCGGACCAGCCGATTTCCCGTCTGGCCCAGGTGGGTCTTTACTATCTCAAGGACGGTCAGCGTTTCATGGCGTACCTGGAACAGACCATCGCTGCCGGAGATACCGTAAAGGGCGAGTTCTATCTGCCGCCGGTTTTTATGCGGATGATCCAGGACGGCCTTCGTTTCTGCGCTCCGGAGATCAGCGCCTGGCTCGACTGCGGCAAGTCGGAAACACTGCTGGAAACCAATCGCTACCTGCTGGCCGAAGCCGGCAACGGCTGTGCCGGCACGGTGGAAAATACCGTGATCATTCAGCCCGTATGCATCGCTGCCGGAGCCACCGTGCGGGAATCGATTATCGGACCCAATGTATCGATAGCGGCGGGAAGCTGCATCGAGGGCAGCATTATTCGGGATTCCATCATCAACGCCGATTGCCGGGTACAGGGCATGACGCTGACGGAAAGCATTCTCGGCAATTCGGTTCAACTGCTCGGCAGTTTGCGCCGCATGAATATCGGCGACCATTCGCTGGTCGAGCTGGAATAACGCCAAACCCTTGAAAATGAATGGACAGATGACCCTGATACAGATCCTTCCTTATGTTCTGCCGCCGGTCCTGGGCGCGGTCATCGGTTATGTGACCAATTACATTGCCATCCGCATGTTGTTCAGGCCCTTGAAGCCCTGGCATGTCTTCGGCCTTCGTGTTCCGCTGACGCCGGGCATTATTCCATCCAAGCGACAGGAACTGGCCCGCTCTATGGGCGGCGTGGTTGGATCCCATCTGCTGACCGCCCGGGATGTCGGCCTGGCCCTGGAAAAAGAGGGATTCCGGCGCGAATTGCAGCAGGCGGTTAACGACAAACTGGGCTTGTTTCTGGACCGGGATCTGGGACCGGTGGCCTCTCTGGTTCCGGAAAAATTTCAGGAACGGTTTCGCGAACTGGTCGAGACCTTACGCTGGAAGGCCCTCAGGGCGCTTTTTGATTATCTGCAGGGAGAAGAATTTGGACGCAGCCTGCGGGATTTTCTGGAGCGCCGCAGCGACGAGTTTCTGCAGCGGAACCCTGCCAGCTTGCTGAGCGGCCCCAAGCGGATGCTGCTGATGGGGCACCTGGAGCGCAAATTGGCCGGGGTGCTGCGGTCGGAAGGAGCCGCCCGGGCGATAGAACGCCTGGTTGACGAACAGCTGGACAAGCTCCTCAGCGGCGAACAACCCCTTCGGGAGCTGCTACCGGAGCCTCTCGTCGAAGCGTTGTTGACGCAAATCGAAAAGGAGATTCCGGCGCTACTCGACCACTTCGGCGGGATGCTTTACGATCCCGAGTTTCGAGACCGCCTGGTAGAACGGGCCAGGGAAGCTCTAGGGCGCTTCATCTCCGGCCTGGGCCCCTTGTCAAGTCTGGTTTCCAACTTCATCAATCTGGACAGGATCGAAGAAAAGCTGCCCGATTTTCTGGATCAGGCCGGGGATGAGATCTCCCGATGGCTGCGCGAGGACAAGACTCAGCAGCAGATAGCCGGCCTATTGCGAAAGCGGGTAGAGTCACTGCTGGAGCGTTCCCTTGCTTCCTTCGTCGAACCGCTTCCTTACGAGAAGGTTGCCGCGGCCCGGCGTTTTATTCAGAAGCAGGTGGTGGACTGGGTGCAGAGTCCCGCCGCCGGCCGGACCCTTCGGGGTCTACTGGACAGGGGCTTCGATGCTATCAAAGACCGCTCTTTCAACACCATGCTGGTCGCGGCGCTGCCGGCCGGCAGTGTCTCTCGCTTTCGCGAAAACCTGGCTTCCAGGCTGCTGGATTCCGTAACCAGTACGGCCTCCCGGGACGCCGTTGACCGACTGCTGTCGGCTCGGGTTGAGCAGTGGATTTTTCATCAACCCCTCGGTTGTCTTTCGGCCCGGCTGTCGGCCGATGTTCGCGGCGAGTTGCAGGAAGGGCTGTTTATCCACCTGGCCGAGTTGCTGAAAAAAGAGGTGCCGCAGTTGGTCGACACCCTGAACGTTCAGCGGGTGGTCGAAGAAAAGGTCAACACCCTCGATGTGCTTACCGTCGAGCGTCTGTTGCTCGATATAATGGAAGACCACTTCAAATACATCAATCTCTTCGGCGCTCTGCTCGGTGCCCTTATCGGCCTGGTGAATCTGTTGGTGCTGGGATTGACCTGAAGCGGGCCTCTCGGATCCCCGATGTGTCGCCCATAAACATAAAAAAACGCTGCGATGGAAACCGCAGCGTTTTTTATAACCAGCAATCCCGGTCTGCGCCGCTGTCAGATGGCGGCAAAAGCCTGGCGGGCTGCGGCGATAGTTCGGTCCAGGTCCTCCCGGCTGTGGGCAGCGCTTACAAAACCGGCTTCAAACTGCGAGGGGGCGAGGTGGATGCCGGCATTCAGCATGGCGCGAAAGAAGCGGCCAAAGGCTTCCGTGTCGCTGCGGGCGGCGTCGGCAAATGAGTGGACCGGTCCGGTCTGGAAGTAGGCGCAAAACATGGAGCCGATGCGCTGCAGGCAGACGGGTTGAGGGCTGCTTTCAGCCGCTGCCCGCAAGCCTTGTTCCAGATAGGCGCTGTTTTCCTCAAGGCGCCGGTAGAAATCCGGTTCCCGCAGCAGCTTGAGCGTGGCCAGCCCGGCGCTCATGGCCAGCGGATTGCCGGACAGGGTACCCGCTTGGTAGATAGGACCCTCCGGGGCCAGTTTCTCCATGATCTGCCGTTTGCCGCCGAAAACTCCTACCGGCAGGCCGCCGCCGATGATCTTGCCCAGACAGGTCAGGTCGCCGCGCACGCCGTAGAGTTCCTGGGCGCCGCCATAGGCGAGGCGAAAGCCGGTCATGACCTCGTCTATAATCAGCAGCAGGCCTTGTTGGTCGCAAAGGCTGCGCAGCCCTTCCAGGAAGCCGGCGCGCGGTGCGACGCAGCCCATGTTGCCGGCCACCGGTTCCAGAATGATGGCCGCCAGATCCTCACCGTGGGTTCTGACAAGGGATTTCACCTCCTCCAGGTCGTTAAAGGAAGCGGTCAGGGTATGCCTGGCCAGGTCGGCGGGAACGCCGGGAGAGGTCGGCACTCCCAGCGTGGCGGCACCGCTGCCGGCTTTCACCAGCAGGCTGTCGGCATGGCCGTGATAACAGCCTTCGAATTTCAGAATCTTGTTGCGGCCGGTATAGCCACGGGCCAGGCGGATGGCGCTCATGGTGGCCTCGGTTCCGGAAGAGACCATCCGCACCTGTTCCATGTTGGGGTAGGCGTCCCGCACCTGCTCGGCCAGCTCGATTTCCACAGCCGTGGGGGCGCCGAAGGAGGCTCCGTCGGCGGCGGCCCGGTACACGGCTTCAACCACCCGGGGATGGCTGTGGCCAAGAATCATCGGCCCCCAGGAACCCACATAATCGATGTAGACGTTGCCGTCCACATCAAACAGGGAGCTGCCGGCGGCCCGCTGAACAAACAGAGGTTCGCCACCTACCGACTTGAAGGCACGCACCGGACTGTTGACGCCACCGGGGATGACCTGTTTGGCACGCGTAAACAAGGCTTTTGATTGCGAGTGGATCATGAAGAAGACTCCCTGCTGATACGAAGAATAGAAAATCAAATCGCTAAAGCCGGCGTGCGCCAGCTTCCGTCTCCTGATCTGCCCATCACAATGGACCGTTGAGCTGCTGTAAAAAAAGTTCGCGCCTTCAGGATGTCAAGACCCTGCATGAACGGTGTCGTTGCCTGTGGGGTTTTTGGTGCAGTCGTCAGTTGTGCAGGTTGTATTTTTTGATCTTGCGGTGCAGGGTGTTGCGGGCGATGCCCAGGGCGCGGGCTGTTTCGGTGATGTTCCAGCGATGCTGGGCCAGGGTTTTTTTGATGGATGCCGCCTCGGACTCCTTGAGGCTGTCGCAGCCGGGCAAGGCGATGCCCTTTTTCCGCATGACCGAGCAGAGGCTTTCTTCCAGCCCCCGCAGAGAGTGAAGCAGTTGGGTGAGCTCGCCGCCGTTGAGCTTCTCCAGCACCTCCGGCTTGCCGTAATATTCCCAGAACTTTTCCAGGGTCGAGGGTTCACCGACGGCGTCAGGGGGCGGGGGATATTGACCCGAGACGTGCCGCACGGACACCGGGCGCGGTCGGCTGACGGTGAGTTTTCCGGTAAAGTGTTTGGGCAGTATGCGGCTGCCGTCACACAGGGCCACGGCCTGGCGCATGGTGTTGGCCAGTTCGCGAATGTTGCCCGGCCAGTCGTAGGCGCACAACAGTTCGTTGATTTCCGGGGCCAGGATCAGTTTCGGATTGAGCTGGCGGACAAAATGTTCCGCCAGCATGGGGATGTCTTCCTTGCGGGCGCGCAGTGGGGGGATGTCCAGCTTGACTACATTGAGACGGAAAAAAAGGTCCTCACGGAAATCCCGGCCGAGCATCGCCTGTTCCAGATCGACGTTGGAAGCGGAGATGACCCGCACGTCGCTGTGCACGATCTTCTCTCCGCCCAATCGCATGAATTCACCGGTTTCCAGCACCCGCAACAGCTTGACTTGAATGGCCAGGCTGGCTTCGCCGACTTCGTCCAGAAACAACGTGCCGTTGTTGGCCAGTTCGAATATGCCCCGGCGCATATTGCCCGCACCGGTAAAAGACCCCCGCTCGTGGCCAAACAGTTCACTCTCAAGCAGATTGTCGGACAAGGCGCCGCAGTTTATGGGAATAAACATCTGCTCGGCACGGTGGGAGGTCCCGTGTATGAAACGGGCCAGAACTTCCTTGCCGGTGCCCGTCTCTCCCTGAATCAGAATACTGATATCTTTACTCGCCAGACGGTAGGCCAGAGAGGCCAGCTGCCGCATGGAGGGTGTATTGCCGACCAGGAAACCCTGGGACTTGGCAATCTGGCACCACTCCTCCTCGTCCTTGCCCTTGTCTTTGGAAGCGGAGGCGGCCGCCTCCTGGATCAGCCATTGGATTTGCTTGATGTCGTCAAAAGGCTTTTCCACGTATTGATAAGCACCCATCTGCATGGCCCGCACCGCTGTCTGAATGGTGCTGAAGCCGGTCATGATAATGACCTCGCAATTGGGTTGCTTGCGCTTGATGTGTTTCAGCAGGGTCAGGCCGTCCGTGTCCGGCAGCTTCAGGTCGACCATAGCCACCTGAAAAGGCATGCCCTCCAGTGCCCGCAGGGCCTCATTTTCGCTGACGGCGGTCATCGTGCGACAGCCTTGGCGGTCCAGCAGACGGCGAAAGAAGTTACACACGGATTCTTCGTCGTCGATGACCAGAACATTGATCGGTTGTGCGGCCATGCTTCCCCTCGCTGTATCAGATGGGTGGATGTTGATCTGCCGGCGGCAGGCGCAGGGAAAAACAGCTGCCTTGTCCCTGCGCGCTTTCCACTTCCAAGGTGCCGCCGTGAGCCTGGGCGATGCCAAAACTGACGGAAAGGCCAAGCCCGGTGCCTTTGGTTGCTTCCTTGCTGGTGTAAAAGGGTGTGAAAACATTTTCAAGCTTGTCTTTGGGAATCCCCGAACCGTTGTCCCGGACCGAAACCGTGACCCAGTCCTGATCCAGTCCCTGCTGCACAAAGGAAGTGACGAGAATGGTCTTGTCGCCCTCCTTGCCCGTCAGAGCGTCACGGGCGTTGATCAGCAGGTTGGTGACCACCTGTTGAATCTGTACACCGTTGGCGACGATCCGCGGCAGGTTGTCGGCCAGGTTTTTGACGATGGTGATCTGGGAGGGGTCGACGAGATAATTCACCAGGCTGAGCGCCTTTTCAATCTCCCGGTTCAGGTGGGTCGGCTCCATAGGAACCTGTTCCTGGCGGGAAAAAGTCAGCAGGTTTTGAATGATGCGTTTGCAGCGCAGACCGCAATCGGCGATTTCCTTGAGGGATTCGCCGTGCTCGGCGTTTCCCGCCAGCTCGGCATACAGGAGTTGGGCCGTTCCGATGACCACGGTCATGGGGCTGTTCAACTCATGGGCCACGCCGGCCGCCATTTCGCCAATCGCGGCCAGCCGGGCGGAATGCAACAGTCGGGACTCCATCTGGGCTTTTTCGGTGATGTCTTTAATGATCACCGTCATGGCCGTCAGTTTCCGATCTTCACCCGCCACCGGGTAAAAAGACAAATCGAGTTGCCGATGGGTTCGAGTAGTCACGTGCCGATAGATGGGGCAAGGATCCCGAGTCAGGATCTGCATCGGGCACTGGGGGCAAGGGCTGCTGCGGCCATAGAGAGTCACATGACACTTCTGGCCCGGCTGTGGCGGCCGACCGTCGGGAAACAGGTCGGTCAGCGGGCTGTGGTTGTTAAGCTGAATGTTGTAGTCGGCGTCGATCAGCAGGATGGGATCGGTGACGGCGTTGAAGGTTGCCTCCCAGCCCTTTTGCGCCCGGGAAACCTCTTCGTAAAGCTGGACGTTCTGAATGCTGATGGCCAGCTGTTCAGCCAGATGCTGGACGAAGCTGAGCTCTTCCTGGGTAAAGGCGGCGCTCTGGGAACTGCCGACCAGCAGCAGTCCCCGGGTCGCCCCCTTGTAGTAGAGGGGGGCCATGACCAGTGAACGAACCCGCTCCGCCAGATGGGGATAGCCGGCCAGAAACGCATCATCCGCGGGTAAACCGTTCAGGATCAGCGCCTCGTTCAAGTGCAGGGGCTTCCAGAGGGCGGAGCTGGACGGCAGGGACTTGGACTGACGGGGATGAAAAGGTGGTAGCGCCTTGATGACCAGATCATCCTTCTGCAGCAGGGCCAGACCAAGCAGTTCGCAGGGAAGCGCCTCGGGCAACAACAGCTGAGCTTCGTTCAGCATCTCGTCGACGGACATCTCAAGATGCAGAGCTCGGGTCAGCCGATGAAGAATTTCCAGCCGTACATTCTGCCTGCGAATCTTTTCCTGACGTTTCTTCAGTTCGGCGTAATAGCTGAGTTTAGACGCGTTCACACCGGTCAAATCGGCAAATAATCGGTGTTGGCCGTCAGGTTCTCGGGTCACTGCAGAAACCTCTTTCGGGAGACGGATAAGGGACGTGACAAGCTTTGATGCGACTTTGAAAGCGATGAGGGTGCCGCCGGCCTGCGGCTCCGATCATAACCCTGTTGTTTATTCTGTCTTGCCGTGGAATGTTTTTGCAAACAATCAAGCGTGAAAAAGAATCTTCATCCTGCCGCAGGGAAGGTAAAAAGATGAATCACAAGGCCTTGCGGAACAATTCGGCGATGTCCTCGGGCGTCGCCGGGCGTGGATTGGTGGCGATGCATGCGTCCTTCATGACGTTATCGGTCAGACGCTGAAGCTGGTCTTCGGACAGTCCCAGATCTCTGAGGGACTGCTTCAGGCCGATATCGGCCACCAGGTTGATGACAGCCTCGATAGCCTGCTCGGCAGAAGGATCCGTTTCATCGGGGCCTGCTTCGCCCATGGCCCGGGCGACCTGCTGAAACCGTGGCCGGCAGTCCGGCAGATTGAACTTCATGACATGAGGTAGCAGAATGGCGTTGGCCTCGCCGTAATGGGTGTCCATGAGCCCGCCGACCTGATGAGTCATGGCGTGATTGGCGCCGAGAATGGCGTTGGAAAAGGCGATGCCTGCATTGAGGCTCGCCAGAGCCATGTTGCTGTTGAGCCGGGGGTTGTGCCGGTCGACCACAGCCTGGCGCAGATTGGCAAAGACCAGTTTAATGGCATTCAGTGCGTGCAGGTCGGTCAGGGGGGTGGCGGCCAGGGAAACAAAGGCCTCAATCGCGTGAGCCAGGGCGTCAATGCCTGTTGTCGCCGCCAGGCGAGGTGATACGGTAGTCAGCAGATCGGGGTCGATAACCGCAATGTCAGGAATCAGGGAACGGGAGACAAAAAACATTTTGAGGCGCCGTCTGGTGTTGACTATGCGGGCGAACTGAGTCACTTCGGTCCCGGTTCCGGCGGTCGTCGGAACAATAATAATCGGTGGCAGGGGCTGATGAATCTTGTTGATGCCCTCGTAGTCCGACAGAGTACCGGGGTTGGTTGACAGCATGGCGACGACTTTCGCCAGATCGGCACAGCTGCCACCGCCCACGGCAACAACGGCATCGCAGCCTGAGCGCTGGTAGCGCGCCAGGGCCTGCGAGACCTCCTTGTCCTTGGGATTGGAACTGAGTTCGGAGAAAACCTCGAAATCGACGCCGGCCCCTTCTATTCGTGAGACGGTCTTGTCGATCCAGCCGGCTTCCAGAAGGCCCTTGTCGGTGACCAGAAGAACTTTAGACGCACCACTACCCGCAACACTTTCGCCGATGTGCTGAAGCGAGCCCGAGCCAAAAATAACTTCCGGAATAACGAACTTGCTGATGTTCATGGTGTCGCCAACTGAGAGAGACACGGGAAAGAAATACAATGTGCGATTTCTTTCCTGATAAGAGCAGCATAAGTAACCAAAGTACACCTTAACGCCTCTGGCAGTCAACGAGATTGGATTTCGTATACTGCATGACTGGCTTTAGCCGGCCTTGCCACTCAACAGGGAATCATGTCGACGTTGCCGCCCAGCAGATGAATGTAAACCTTGTCGCCGGCCTTGAAGCTGTCGAGGTCCTCCGGCAGAAGAGCCAGGGCATCGGCCTGGACCATGGTCTTCAAAATCCCGGTGTTTTGGTCTCCGGAGCACCGTGCCAGGTACCTGCCGTCCCGTACCTCGATGCTGACCCGCTGGAAATTCAGTACGCCGAGCCGTTTTTTGGTCAAATCCGTCAGCAGGGTTGCCTCAATCAGAGGCTTGATGACCCGGTGGTGGCCCATCATTTTCAGCAGGGCGGGCCGAGCCAGTTCCTCAAAGGTCACCATGGTTGAAACGGGGTTGCCGGGCAGGCAGAAAACCGGGGTCTGGCCGTGCAGGGCGAAGGTGGTCGGCCGGCCGGGCTTGATGTCTACCCGGCAAAACAGGGTCTCCGCCCCCAGTTCCTCCAGGACGCTTCGAACAAAATCACGGTCACCGGCGGAAACGCCGGCAGAAGTGATCAAAACGTCGGCTTTGAGTCCTTCCAGAACCTTTTCCCGAGTGCATTCGGGAGTGTCGCGGGCGATGCCGAGTAAAGTCGGTTGTGCACCCAGTTCC
Organism: Desulfuromonadaceae bacterium; assembly: GCA_007134025.1. GTDB lineage: Bacteria > Desulfobacterota > Desulfuromonadia > Desulfuromonadales > Syntrophotaleaceae > SLLR01. Next base: position 69,351 of record SLLR01000020.1, read on the forward strand.
TTGATGGCGGCGGCCAGGGTCAGCGTGTTGCTGTTGATGATCCTGTCCTCAGCCAGGCATTCTCCCGGTTCAACCAACTCATCCCCGGTAGCCAGAATCGCTACCCGAGGCGGTCGGTAAACGGAAACAAAAATTTTACCGAAGGAAGCCAGCATGCCGATTTCGGCCGGACGCAGCAGGGTGCCGCGGCTGATAACGCACTCGCCGGCCTGCACGTCTTCGCCCCTTAGCCGGACATGGGCGCCGGCCTTAACCCCCGCAGGGAAACAGACTCCATCCTCGGTCTCCGTCACATCTTCAACTGGCACGACCGTGTCAGCGCCTTCCGGCATGGGTGCTCCGGTCATAATTTTAGCGGCGGTCCCCGGTTTCAGCGACGTGCCAAGAGAGCCGCCGGCGGGAATAAAGCCCTCGATGGGCAGGGTGGCCTGTTGCGCGCAATCCATAGCCCGCAGGGCATAGCCGTCCATGGCTGAGTTGGTGACTCTGGGCAGATCCCAGGGGGCCGTGACGTCTTCCGCCAGAATGCGGCCTACCGCCTCCAGGATCGACAGGCGCTCGATGCCGACAGTGGATACATGATTGAGGACGATGGCGCGGGCTTCTTCAAAAAGGGGCATGGTCGATATTCTCCAGAAAAGGGGCGTTAACAGAACGAAAATAAAACGCTGCTATGCTTGCCGCAGGAAATTGAAATTCTCAGTGCGGGTCAGCCGGCCCCGCGCAACGAAAAAAACAAGTTGAATAGAAAGTAGCGACAATGCTTGGTCTTGCACGGGTGAGGATGGGCCCGGACATCCTTTGACGTGGGCGGTTTGATTCACACTGCGACCAGGAAGTTATGGCCGGACTGAATAAAGACACAAAGCCGGCAGTTGCAAGGAGTCCTGACGGGAGGGCTTCAGCTCCGCGACGCAGAGATTTCGGCAACAGCGCTGTGCCGGCGGAAGCTTATTGCAGAGCCGACGATTTTGAATCCGAAACGCTGTGCGTGGAGTCAGGTAAGCCCGCCGCTTCCGAAAAAGAACTATATAAGAACATATTCATGCTCGTCACACGAATGACCACAAAAAGCTACCTCAAGGGTCGACGGTTTTCAATATAAAACCGGTTTTTCGTGAAACCCGCCAGGGGAGAGAACCCCACTGATTATTCAAAAAATCGCGCAAAAATCGCACACTTTTTTGAAGAGCTAGTGCAATAGTGAGACAATTTGCACCAAATTGCCAATATGGCTACGACTGTTGTTGGTAGAAAGGTGGCATGACAAGCCGCCAGCCCCGTTCATTGCAGTCAAACAGGGCTTTATCGTATTGTTGCATATCAAAGCCAAGGCGGGGTAAAGACTGGCCTTTCTGGGGGTAAATATGCGGGTGAAATGGACCCCCGTTTGTCGTCGCGGAAAACGGTATTAAAAGGGCTGGCATTCAACTTGCTGAACATGAGGGTCGCGTATTTTTTTAAATTTAAACACTGTTTGTTTTTTTCAAAAAACCGGAAAACAATTCTTGACAAAAAAGAATTATCTGCGAGAATCAGTTTCGTAAACAAAAACGAAGGGGGGTGAATCGGTAGCGTTCCATATGTAGGATTTGTGGTGGTAGAAGGCTTTATTAAAATTGTGCAAGTGCAAGCTCTTTCAACAAACAAAAATCTTGAGGAGGATTTACCATGCCAGTTGTCAATCTCGCGGAAACCACTTATGGCTTTTTCATTCCCAGCGTAACCCTGATGGGTGTTGGTGCTTCTAAGGAAGTTGGCGCTAAAGCTGCCGAGCTGGGCGCAAAAAAATGCATGATCGTTACCGATGCTGGCCTGGCCAAGCTGGGTGTTGCCGCCAAGATTCAGGAAAACATCAAGGCTGCCGGCGTTGACTGCATCGTTTACGACGGTGCCGAGCCGAACCCGACCGACAAGAACGTTCATGACGGCGTCAAGGTTTACCAGGACAACGGCTGTGACTTCATCGTATCCCTGGGCGGCGGCTCCTCCCATGACTGCGGCAAGGGTATCGGCCTGGTAACCGCCGGTGGCGGCCACATTCGTGACTACGAAGGCGTGAACAAGAGCACCGTGCCCCTGACTCCGTTGATCTCCATCAACACCACCGCGGGTACCGCTTCCGAAATGACCCGTTTCTGCATCATCACCAACACCGACACCAAAGTCAAAATGGCCATTGTTGACTGGCGTGTTACTCCTCTGGTCGCCATTGACGATCCCGTTCTGATGGTTGGCAAGCCCCCGGCGCTGACCGCCTCCACCGGCATGGACGCCCTGACTCACTCCGTTGAAGCTTACGTTTCCATCATCGCCACCCCGATCACCGACGCCGTCGCTGAAAAGTCCATTCGTCTGATCGCCGAATGGCTGCGCCCCGCCGTTGCTCTTGGCAGCAACATCAAGGCTCGCGACATGATGTGCTATGCCCAGTTCATGGCCGGCATGGCTTTCAACAACGCTTCTCTGGGTTACGTTCACTCCATGGCTCACCAGCTGGGCGGCTTCTACAACCTGCCCCACGGTGTTTGCAACGCCATCCTGCTGCCAGTCGTTTGCGAATTCAACATGATCGCCTGCCCGGATCGCTTCGCCGACATCGCCGAGTTCATGGGTGTTCCTTGTGAAGGTCTCTCCGTGACCGAAGCCGCTGCTGCCGGAATCGCAGCCATTCGTGAACTGTCCGCTTCCATCGGCATCCCCGCCGGCCTGAAAGATCTCGACGTCAAAGAAGCAGACTTCATGATTATGGCCGAGAACACTGCGAAGGACGCCTGCCAGCTGACCAACCCCCGCAGGGCTACCCTGGACGACATCGTCGCCATGTTCAAGGCTGCCATGTAAATCAGCGATCTCATGCACGACTCGAAGCGCCCGGCCGACAGGCCGGGCGCTTTTTTTTATTTTCCGGGTATTTTCCGGGCAATCTGTGATATCCCTTTTTCCTGATAAGTGCATGTGTCCTGGAGCGCTCCCGGATTGGATTGGGGTTGATTTTCTACACGCTATTTGCGAGGATTGGAAGCTCTTTTCAAGGGTGTGCGGTAATCGGGTCTGCGAGTTGTTTGGCGCAACTCTTTTAAATTCAGCGGGGGGCTGGCATGGAGGCAGTGATCGCCTGGATTCGGGCGCGAATAAAGGGGGATTTGTTGCCTTGGTATGATCAACAGTCAGCAGCTCATCATTTTGGGCTCAGCTATCGCGAAGTCGAAAAGATGGCTCTTGAAAACAGCTTGCTGCCGGCTCGCTACCAGCGCAACCGTAACATGCTCTCCTTGCAGGAACAGTTGCAGCTGTTCCGCAGCCGGGTTGTGGTGATCGGATGCGGCGGGCTGGGCGGCTATATCATCGAAGAGTTGGCTCGACTCGGCGTCGGCCAGATCGTGGCGGTGGACCATGATGTGTTCGAAGAACACAACCTGAACAGACAGTTGCTGGCAACTCCCGATTTTCTCGGTTTGAACAAGGTCGCTGCTGCTGCCCGCCGGGTTGACCGCCTGAACCCCGCCGTCGATCTGGTTCCGATCTGTGAAGCTTTTGGAGCCGAAAATGCGTCCCGGATTCTGGCCGGCGCTCATATCGCCGTCGATGGGCTGGACAGTATTGGCGTCCGTCTGGAACTGGCGGAAGGCTGTCGCCGGGAGAACATTCCCCTGGTATACGGTTCTATCGCCGGGTGGTACGGATATGTGGGTAGCCAGTTTCCTGGTGAGAGGACGCTGGAAAAAATTTTCGGCGAGGACCCCAAGGGTCAGGGCATGGAAAACGAACTGGGTAATCCCTCTTTTACTCCGGCAGTTATTGCCAGCCTTGAAGTGGCCGAGGTCTGTAAAATTCTTCTGAAACGTGGGGCTCCGGCGCAAAGGCGCTGTATTTCGGTCGATTTGCTGGATATGGAGTTTGTTGAAATTGACTGTTGAGTACGGTATTGGGCAGGTAGACCGGCTTTTGGAGCGATGTTTCTCAGGCGGTTTTTTTTGAGCGGTGCCCAGCCATGAAGAATGTTGATAAAATGGTCAGGGCCTATCTCGGGCTGGGATCCAATCTGGGCGATCGCCTGGCTATTCTGAAGGCCGCCCGCCAGCGACTCGCCGCATGGCCGGGAATAGATCTTGTCGGGGCCTCGCCGCTGTATGAAACTGATCCCCTTGGCGGCCCCGAGGGTCAGAAGCGGTATCTGAACGCGGTACTCGAGGTCCGTAGTGTGGTGTCGGCGGAGGAGCTGCTGGCCGTAGGACTGGAACTGGAAAATCAGTTCGGTCGTAAGCGAGAGCTTCATCACGGACCACGAACTCTGGATGTGGACCTGCTGCTTTACTCGGATCGGGTTTGCCACAGAAACGATTTGATTCTCCCCCACCCCCGTCTGCACCAACGTGCCTTTGTATTGAATCCGCTTTGTGAACTGGCGCCGAACCTTATCCACCCCCTGCTTGGAAAGACGGTTCGCCAACTTCTTGACAACTTATCCGGCAGCCAGGGGATTCGTCGGCTCGCAACACCCTGGTGAACGGATGACACTGATACGCCTGTTGCAGTTGCTGTTACTTTTCTGGTTGCTGGTCTCGTTGCTCAAAGCTGTGGCCGGCCTGTTCAGACAAAGGCCTAAACCGTCTCCGCCGGAAAAAACGGCTGCCGGAGAGGAGATGGTACAAGACCCCTTTTGCGGAACATATGTGCCCCGCAGTCTGGCCATAAAAGAGGAGATTGAAGGAGAGACCCTGTTTTTCTGCTCGGAAAAGTGCCGTGACGCTTACCTTGACAGTCGCTGAGCCCGCCATTGCTCAAAACCGTAACCACTATCTTTTCTCGTCGACAGGAGCTGAGCCATGAAATTTTTCATTGATACCGCAGATGTCATCGAAATTCGCAGCGCCCATGATATGGGTCTGGTCGATGGTGTGACCACCAATCCGTCTCTGGTGGCCAAGAGCGGACGTGATTTCAAAGAAGTGATCACCGAAATTACCACCATCGTCGACGGACCCATCTCGGCCGAGGTTGTCGCCCTCGACGCCGCCGGCATGATCGAAGAGGCTGGTGAACTGGTCAAGATTCACCCGAATATTGTGGTCAAGGTGCCGATGACCGGTGAGGGACTCAAGGCCACCCGCAGTCTGGCCATGGACGGCATCTCCGTCAACATGACCCTGGTGTTTTCGCCCCTGCAGGCACTTTTGGCCGCTAAAGCGGGAGCTGCCTATATTTCTCCCTTTGTCGGCCGCCTGGATGATGTGGGTCATGACGGCATGGAGGGCATTGCCCAGATCCGCACGCTCCTCGACAATTACGGTTTTACCGCAGAGATTATCGTGGCCTCGGTGCGCAGCCCGCTGCACGTTCTCAACGCCGGGCTTATGGGGGCCGATATCTGCACGGTTCCCTTTAGTATTCTGCAGCAACTGGTCAAGCATCCCCTTACCGACATCGGTATCGAACGCTTTCTGGCCGACTGGGAAAAAGTGCCCAAGTGATGCCGGGCAATCACGTCCCTGGGAGTAATCCATGAACCTGCACGAATACCAGTCCAAGGAAATACTGCGTCTGTACGGTGTGGCGGTGCCACAGGGGGGCATGGCGGAAACTCCGGAACAGGCCCGACAGTGGATGGAAAACCTGGGCCGTGACGTTGTACTCAAGGCCCAGATTCATGCTGGAGGTCGTGGCAAGGCCGGTGGGGTGCGTTTTGCCACCACCCCGCAACAAGCTGAAGAAGAAGCCCGGAGTCTGCTGGGCAGCCGAATCGCCACCCCGCAGACGGGAGCGGCCGGGTTGCCGGTACACCGTCTTCTGGTGGAGGAGACGGTGGCCATCGACAAGGAGTTTTATCTCTCCTTCACCCTGGATAGGGAAGCGGGCTGCTATTGTCTGGTCGCATCCGCGGCCGGTGGTGTCGACATTGAAGAGACGGCCGCAAAAACTCCGGAGCGGATCTGGCGGCGGCGTATCGATCCGTGCCTGGGACTCCGGCCCTTTCAGGCCCGCCGGGTGGCCCTCGGTCTCGGGCTCAGAGGGGAGTCTTGTGAGGAAGCGGTCACCCTGATGGGCAACCTTTATCGCCTGTTCCTTGACCGAGACTGTTCTCAACTGGAAATCAACCCGCTGGTGATCACCGGAAACGGTCAGCTGCTGGCCATGGATGTCAAGATCAATCTCGATGACAACGCTCTGTTTCGCCATCCTCAACAGCAGGCACTGTTCGATGAAAGTCAGCTGGACCCCCTTGAAGTTCAGGCCAGGCGTTACGATATTGCCTACATCAAGATGAGCGGCACCATCGGCTGTCTGGTTAATGGCGCCGGTCTGGCCATGGCGACGCTGGACATGTTGCAGGCATGCGGTGGTCAACCCGCCAACTTTCTCGATATCGGTGGCGGCGCCAGTCGCGAGAAGATCGCCGAAGCCTTTAGAATCCTTCTTCAGGATCAGGATGTCAAAGGGGTTTTTGTTAATATTTTCGGGGGTATCATGCGCTGTGATCTGGTGGCGCAGGGCATTGTCGACGTCGTCGGCGCTGCTTGTCCCTGGCCCATCGTGGTGCGTATGGCTGGTGCCCGGGTAGCTGAGGGCAAGGCCCTGCTGGCCGCCGCCGGTCTCAAAGTGACCTGTGCCGACGGTCTGGAGGAGGGCGCGTCGCGCATGGTGGCTTTGCTCTGTCCGCCAGTGGTTGAATGAGTTTTTTGCAGAACGCTTCGGACAATTTGTTCCCGCCCCTATTGACAGTTGCGGGACCGGCGAGAGTTCTTCGGCCGACATGTGAATGGAATGGAGCAATGGCGATATTGATCAATCGGGATTCCCGGATTGTGGTTCAGGGGCTTGGCCGGTCCGGCCTTCTGCATGCTCAGAGCTGTCGAGACTACGGTAGTGCCATCGTCGCCGGTGTCACGCCCGGCAAGGGCGGAAGCTCCGTGGACGGCATTCCGGTTTTTGATACCGTGGCTGAGGCCGTATGCAGTGAGGGGGCGACGGTATCGATGATTTTTGTGCCGCCGCCGGCCGCCGCTGACGCGATTCTGGAAGCCGCGGACGCCGGCATCGAACTGGCGGTCTGTATTGCCGAAGGCATTCCCGTGCGCGACATGGTGCAGGTAAAGCGGGCTCTGCAAGAGGGAACCATGCGCCTTATCGGTCCCAACTGTCCCGGCATCATTACCCCCGGGCAGTGCAAGGTCGGCATCATGCCCGGCGCCATTCACCGTCCCGGCTCGGTGGGGGTGGTTTCGCGCAGCGGCACCCTGACTTACGAGGTGGTCCAGCAACTCAGTGACGCCGGTCTCGGACAGTCGACCTGCGTCGGTATTGGCGGCGACCCGATTATCGGCAGCGGTTTCATTGATATGTTGCAGCTGTTTAACGAGGACCCGGCGACGGAGTCGGTTTTTGTTATCGGCGAGATCGGCGGCAGTGCCGAGGAAGAAGCTGCCGTCTGGATTCAGCGCCACATGCGCAAGCCGGTGGCGGCGTTTATCGCCGGGGTTACGGCCCCTCCGGGCAAGCGGATGGGTCACGCTGGGGCTATCATCAGCGGGGGCAAGGGCCTTGCTGGAGACAAAATTGCTATCTTGAAAGCCTGTGGAGTGCAGGTTGCGACCAGTCCGGCGCGTATGGCGGAAGCTCTCTTGAGCGCTTTAACTCCCTGAAAAACAAGTTTTTTGCCTTGGTCGGGGACGCCCCGGCGGTTGACTTGGATGACGGCTTGCCCCTATTATTAAGACACTTCGAAGGAAATCTACGGCCCTGAATGGGCCGCTTTTTTCGTTCGCCTGCGGCCGGTTCAACGGCGAACATGATGGTAAATATGGCACTTTTGACGATAAGACATTATCCTGACCCGGTGCTGAAGCAGGTGGCGGAGCCGATAGGTCAGATCGATGACGAGGTAAAAACCCTGGCCAGGGACATGGTGGAAACCATGTATGCGGCGCCCGGAGTCGGACTTGCCGCGCCGCAGGTCGGCGTCAGCCGGCGGCTCATTGTTCTGGACTGCGCCCCACAGGGGCAGCGCTCACAGCTGATCATTGCCGTTAATCCGGAAATTGTTCAGCGGCAGGGGGAACGTTCGGAGGACGAGGGCTGTCTCTCGGTGCCCGATTATTGCTGCTGCATTCAGCGGGCGGAAAAGATCCGTGTCCGGTTTCTGGACCTGCAGGGACAAGCAGTGGAAATGGACAGCGAAGGGTTGCAGGCCGTCGCCTTCCAGCATGAAATCGACCACCTCGACGGATTGTTGTTCGTCGATCATCTTTCGTCGTTGAAAAAAGGCGTTTTTCGCAAGAAATACCAAAAGATGCTTAAACAGCAGGAGCAGTCTCCGTGATCGATCCGACCACGATTCGTACGGTTTTTATGGGAACCCCCGGCTTCGCCCTGCCTGTGTTGCAGGGCCTTGTCGATTTTGGGGTTGACCTGCGGGCTGTTTACACGCAGCCTGACCGCCCTCGAGGCCGCGGCAAAAAACTGGCTTCGCCCCCGGTGAAGCAATTGGCCCTGCAGTGTCGTATACCGGTTTTTCAGCCGCCCCGACTGCGAGACCCGGCAACGGTTGCCCAACTTGCCGAGTTGGCTCCCGACCTGATCGTGGTGGTTGCCTACGGCCAGATTCTGCCTGCCGCCATTCTTCACATTCCCCGTTACGGCTGCATCAACGTCCATGCTTCCCTGCTGCCTCACTACCGGGGTGCCGCCCCCATCAACAAAGCGATTGTTGACGGGCAACAGGTCACCGGGGTGACCACCATGATGATGGACGTCGGGTTGGATACCGGCGACATGCTGGTCAAGCGGGCTACGGAGATCGGCCCCGAGGAGACTGCCGGCGAGCTTCACGACCGACTGGCTCTGCTTGGCCGGGAAGCCATGGAGGAAACCCTGCAACGGCTCTGTTCCGGGAGGCTGCGTTCCGAGCCTCAGGAGGAGGCGCTCAGCAGTTACGCGCCACTGATGAACAAAGAAGACGGCCGCATCGACTGGCGAAAGTCTGCCACCACCGTTCACAACCTTGTCCGGGGACTGACCCCCTGGCCGGGAGCTTATACCCGCCTGCAGGGAGAGACCCTCAAGCTGGCCTCCACTCGACCGCTGGAGGGTGCCTTCGGCCCCCCGGGCACTGTCGTTGCGGCCGATGCTGCAGGGGTGTGCGTTGCCTGCGGCGAAGGCTGGCTGCTGGTCAGGGAACTGCAACTGCCCGGAAAAAAGCGTCTGCCGGCGGCGGAATTTCTGCGAGGTCGGTCCCTGCCTCTCGGTACCCGGCTGGGAGAATAAGATGAGCCAATGGTCTTTGGAACAGCGTTCCTTTCGTCCGCCCTGGTTGTTTCTTGGCGTATTGGGGGTAATCGCCCTGTTGCTGATCCTGGTTTCGTGGGCTCTCTGGTGGGTTCCGAGCGCCGGTTTCGCGGCTATTCATCCGGACTTTTCCCGCTGGTTCGGCCTGTTGCTGGCCGCTGTAGTGCTGCTGATTCTGGTGGTACTGGGACTGCTCGGCCTGACCCTGCTCAGCGGTCGGGATCTGTTTGGCTTTTCCTGGCTGCGGGGATTGGCCATCAAATACCTGCTGCCGGCTATTATAGCCGTCGGCCGTTTGTTTGGTGCCGACCGCGATGCTTTGCAGCGTTCTTTTATTGCTCTGAACAACCAGCTGGTGCGCGGGAGGGGGCTGCGCGTGCCGGCCGGCCGGGCCGTGATTCTGCTGCCCCACTGTGTTCAGCTTCACGACTGCGCCATCAAGGTTACCGGGGATATTGACAAGTGCCTTCGTTGTGGCAAGTGCGGTATCGGTGATCTGGCCGAACTGGCCAAAAACCGGGGAGTTACCATTGCCGTGGCCACCGGAGGCACTCTGGCGCGCAAGATCCTCATGGAAAAGCGGCCCCGTTTTGTGTTGGCGGTGGCCTGTGAACGGGATTTGACTTCCGGCATTCGCGATGCTTATCCGCTGCCGGTATACGGAGTGTTCAACCGCCGGCCGCAAGGCCCCTGTTTTAATACTGAAATCGACCTGATGGAAGTCACAAGGGCTCTTGATGCCCATGTTCTTCCCGAGGCGAAAGCTGAATAAGCGAGGTGAAAAAACGATGAACCTGTTTCGAACCGTTGTGCTGATGACCGCCCTGACCCTGTTGCTGGTCTTGGCCGGGGGCATCTTAGGCGGTCAGGGCGGCGCCTTGACGGCGCTGATTGTGGCCGGAGTACTCAATCTCGGCTCCTACTGGTTTTCCGACAAGATCGTCCTCCGCATGTATCGCGGCAAGCAGGTCCAGCACGGGCCTCTTTACGATGTGGTGCGGGAGCTCTGTCTGCGCAACAATATGCCCATGCCCCGGGTCTATGTGCTGCCCCAGGCCACCCCCAACGCTTTTGCTACCGGGCGCAACGCCCAGCATGCGGTGGTGGCGGCCACCGAAGGTCTGTTGCGGAGTCTCAATCGCGAGGAACTGACGGGGGTGTTGGCCCATGAGCTGAGTCATGTTCGTCACCGGGACATTTTGATCGGCTCGATTGCTGCGACCATCGCCGGGGCCATCGGTTTTCTGGCCCACATGGCCCGCTGGGCGGCCCTGTTTGGCGGATCGGGAGGACGGGACAGGGAGGAGGGAGGCCCTTTCGGCCTGATCTTGCTCATGATTTTCGGACCGCTGGCCGCCATGCTGGTGCAGATGGCCATTTCCCGCTCACGGGAGTATGCGGCCGACCGCGGTGCTGCACAACTTTGCGGCAACCCCCAGGCGCTGGCTGGTGCCTTGCGCAAACTGGAAGACGCCAACCGGCAACGCCCCATGGCCCAGGCCAGTGAAGCGACGGCCCACATGTTTATTGTCAATCCCCTGCGGAGTGGTGGTCTGGCGGCGCTCTTTTCGACCCACCCTCCGGTGGCCGAGCGGATAAAGCGTCTGGAAGGCATGAACGCTCTTTGAGACGCGGATCGAAGGATGGACAACCGCAGAACCTGACCGCGAGTATCCGCCGGCCGGCGGATCCAGGGAAGACCGAGGTGACCGGTTGAAGCACGATGCCCCCCGCAAGCTGGCCTGGGAGAGTCTGGCGCGAATCGATGAAGGCCGCTTTTCCGATGCGGCTCTGGACGACGCGTTGCGAGCCGCACCGGGCATGCAGGACCGGGACCGGGCCCTGCTGACCGAACTGATTTACGGAGTGCTGCGTCACCGGGGACGGCTCGATTTTGCTCTCAGTCAGGTCTGCAGTCAGCCCCTGCGCAAAGTCGAATCGGCGGTCCTGCGGTTATTGCGTCTCGGGGCCTATCAGTTGTTGTTTCTTGACCGGATTCCGACCCGGGCCGCGGTTCACGAGACGGTGGAACTCGCCAAGCGTCTCAAACTGGAGCGCGCCGGAGGTTTTGTCAACGGAGTTTTGCGGGCCCTTGACCGCAACCGTGCCAGCCTGACCTGGCCCGATCCGGTCGCAAAGCCCCTCGACTATTTGCAGCATGTGCTGTCGCTGCCCCGCTGGCTGGCGGAACTCTTTGTCAGGGAACTGGGGGAAGCCGAGGCGCTGGCTCTTGGGGAGTCCCTGCTACAGGAAGCGCCCTTTACGGTGCGGGTCAATCTCCTGCAGCATTCCACCCAAGACTATCTGGAGATGCTGCGCCGCGCCGGTTACCGTGCCGCCGCCACCGCCTACGCAGCAGAGGGCATCCGTATTGAGGGGGGCGGCCCCCGCCGCCTTCCGGGTGACGCTCAAGGGGCCTATCAGCTGCAGGATCAGGCGAGCATGCTGGTTCCCCACCTGCTGGCCCCTGCCCCCGGCCGGCGGCTGCTTGACGCCTGTGCAGCCCCGGGCGGCAAGACGACCCATCTGGCGACGCTGGCGGACAACCGGGCGGAAATCGTCGCTCTCGACATTTCGGCGGAACGCCTGGCTCTGGTGGAACAGGGTGCCCGGCGGCTCGGTGTGCGGGGAATCCGCTGCCATCCCTGGGACCTCACTCAAAAGCCGGAATTTCTTGCCGAGGAGAGTTTTGACGGGATTCTGGTAGATGCTCCCTGCAGCGGCCTGGGAACTCTGCGCCGCAACCCGGAAAGCCGCTGGAAAAGACGCCCGGAGGATCTGGCGGTCAACGGTCAACGGCAACTGGCGATTCTCGAGCGGGTGGCCCCGCTGTTGCGGGTTGGCGGGCGCCTGCTGTATGCCGTATGTACCTTCA